>JAGLBJ010000062.1 GCA_018260315.1 Moraxellaceae bacterium
GCATAATGTGCACCATGCTCAAGGTAAACATAGGCATCTAAAGTTCCTTTGTCGACCAAAAAGACCGTTAATGACCGTACAAACATGGCCCCAATTGCCAGGCCCAGCATGATTAAAACGACATCTGGCGTAATGGCAAATGCACCAATCACCCCATCAAAACTAAACGAAGCATCTAACACTTCTAGGTAAATAAAACCGCCGATTCCCGCTTTAACGATTTTTTCGCTACTTGGCGCGGTGACGGGCGTATCTTCGCCATCGCCTAAGGTTTCTTCTTCATTGCCTTCTAGTAAATGGCCCAGCAAACCAACGCCTAAATACACCACAATGCCCCAAATCCCAGCTTCCAGCACGGCCAACTGATGCACTGATTCAACCACGTTGAGCGCTACCAATAAGCAGGCCAATGCCACAAGCACGCCCATGGATTCTACACTGCCCAAACGCGCAAATTGTGTTTCAAGCTTAGTAAACCAATGCTCTTCTTTAGAGTCATCAAAAAAGAAACTTAAAAACACTAGCAATAAAAACATGCCCCCAAATGCTGAAATTTCTTGATGATGTGCGGTTAATCGTCGGGAATATTCTGTCGGGTTATTAAGCGCCATTTGCGCCACTTCAAATATACCCATGTTGGAGGTCACGCCAACAATTAACAACGGAAACACTAATCGCATGCCAAATACTGCAACGATAATGCCGACCGTTAAAAATAATCGTTTCCAGAAGGGGTCCCAGTTGCGTAGAACCGAGGCATTAACGACCGCATTATCAAAGGACAGCGACACTTCCATAACGGCCAAAACGCTGGTGACAAATAAGGCCGATAACAGGGCTTGTATCGTACCACTGTGCGAAAACCCCCACCATGCCGAAATACCTAGGCAAATAATGGTAAAAAGAATTGAAAAGCCAAAATGCTTCATTGCACATATGTCCTATTTATTGAAAATTTAGCCATGAATTAGCCGTAAGCAGGTTCCTTTATCGGCTAAAGTTTGCCCGCTTTTAAACAAAAAATACATAGTAAGTACGTAACTTGCCGTTGGGTCGAGGCTGGAAGGTCGAACCTTATAAAAACGGCCAGTTAAAAAAAGAACACAAGCACAAAAAAACCCTTTACTCGGCAAGGGCTTTTTAGGTCGTAAGGTTTATTGTCGGCTCAACTGTTAAACGCTTAAATATTAATTCCATATTGATGACACATGGCTTGCAAACCGCCTGCATAGCCTTGACCGACAGCGCGAAATTTCCATTCGCCATTGCTGCGATATACTTCACCAAACACCATCGCGGTTTCGGTTGAGGCATCTTCGGCTAAATCATAGCGTACGACTTCATTTTGCGTGTCTTCATTTACAATACGAATAAATGAATTCATCACCTGACCAAAATTTTGACGGCGTGCCTGTGCATCATGAATGGTTACGGTAATCACGATTTTATCAATATCCATCGGAACCCGTTCCAGATTGATACGAATGGCTTCATCATCGCCTGCACCCGCACCAGTCCGATTATCGCCGGTATGTTCAATTGAACCGTCTGCCGATTTTAATTGATTATAAAAAATAAAGTCGGCATCTGAACGCACCTTACCGTTAGCCCCTAGCAAAAATGCGCTAGCGTCCAAGTCAAAATCTTGACCATCAGTGCTGCGCGAGTCCCAGCCGAGTCCGACCAAAACCCGTTTTAAAGAAGGGTCAGTTTTGCTCAGTGATAAATTACCGCCTTTGGATAATGTTAATGCCATGTTTTTTCTACTCCTGTGTCGTTAAAACCTGCGTGATTAAAAGACTTTTGATTACAAGATGTTATTTTGAACCGGCGCGCCAATTTAAACCGACTTTAAAGGCCCGATCTAATTCTTCTTGGTCTCTAAAATAACGTACAATCCGTTCAACTTGCAGCTTGCCGCCAATATTACTGATTTCAACAATACCACACAGCCCTAAGCTACTGCCTTCATCCATACGGACTTCGATTTCCGGCTGATTGGGAATGAGAACGCGCACGACACCATCGGTCGCTGCCCAATTAGGCACACCTTCATAAATAAAAGCGAAGACAATCAAGCGTTTGATATCGTCCCAATGTGCGCCGTTGATGCGCATCCATTCGCCATCGGTCGAACTGCCCGTGCGGTCATCGCCCAATAAATGAATATAAGGCGCTTCGTTAAACTGGCCAAATTGCTTGCCGAGGGCCTGAATAACCCCTTTGCGACCGTTTTTAAGCTCAAATAAGCAGCCTAAATCAAGATCAATGCCATTATTAGTGCCTTTGTTGCTGCCTAATAAGTTACTAAAAAAGCCACCTTTAGTGGGAGCACCGGCTGGTGCATTGCCGGTATTCCAGTTGAGATTAATTTTAATTTCACTAAAACTTGCGCCTTGTTTCTCCAAACTAATGCGGCTATTGGTTTTATCTAAACTGATTTTGCTTAAACTAATCGAAGAACGCGGCGGCGTAGGCGCGCCGGGTGCAGGCGCCGCAACCGGAATACCCGGTGTTGGGGGAGCTGCAAAAGGATTTGGTGCAGTCGGCTGAGGTGCGGCAGGGGGTGGCGTATCGGCAATATCAACCCCAAAATGCTCGGCTAAAGGTTGCAGTCCGCCGTTAAACCCTTGGGCAATGAGTCTGAATTTCCATTCATTGTTACGCCGGTAAAACTCACCTAAAATCAAGGCCGCTTCGTTCATTAGTTTCGTATCAATCTGTGCAGTTGCTACGATTTGACCCTGGCTAGTTAAGGCAAGTTCAATATGGTTTAAACTGTTAAAGCGGGCGGGCGCGTCCAGGGTTGCACAAATCGCTACTTTACCTATAGAGGGTTCGAGCTGATTTAAGCTTAAATCAAAGTTCGCTTGCGATTGTTGGCTGGTTAATACGATGCTGCGGTTAGCATTGCTGGGTTGATTATAAAAAATCATATCCTGATCGCCACGTACTTTTTGGGTACTTTCAGCCAGTACATAAGCCGAAATATCCGCCGTTTTTTGGCCGTGTTGCCTGATTTCCAAACGTAGCGGGACATTGGGTAGAGCAGTATTTGCACCTGCAATCAGTTGGGGCATGAGATTATCCTTAAAATAAGTTATGCGTCATAATGCATGTTGAGCCGATTAACGAGGGTTTGAGACATTAGGCGTTCATGGGTTTAGGGGTATCAATTAAATCATTTTTAAACCATCAAAATACATTAGAAGACTTGCGACTCCCTAGACTTTATATAGCACAAATTTTAAGCAAAACCATAAAAACTTCCTTTGCGTTAAGCAGTAATTTTGTAAACGTTTAATTTTTTTTGTTTCTTAAAAGACGATTCAAAAATGTTCTTATCAGGGCAATTTAAGCCAAAATATCGGACATATCTGTGGCTCCTTGGCGTACCAATACGGGACTATCGCCCGTTAAATCGACAATCGTAGTTAGGGTGCGCGCACTGATGCCGCAGTCTATAAACACATCTACCTGTTTACCCAATTGCGCTAGAATATCGTCTGGGTCATCGAGGGGCAGGTCTTGATTAGGCAAAATTAAACTACTGGTTAACAGAGGTTCGCCAAGCTCGGTTAATAGCGCCCGACAAATAGGAAAATCTGACACCCGAATGCCAATCGTTTTTTTCTTGGCATGTTGCAGGCGGCGCGGCACCTCACTACTGGCGGGCAAAATAAACGTACAGGCAGACGGCGTATGGGCTTTAAGCCAACGATATTGGGCGTTTTCGACGCGGGCAAAACTGGCAATTTCCGATAAGTCACGGCAGAGTAAGGTATACTGATGCTGCGCGGATAACCTGCGCAAACCGGCTATTTTTTCAAGGGCGTTTTTTTGGCCAATGGCGCAGCCAAACGCATAAGCGGTTTCGGTCGGATACACTAAAACAGCCCCCTGTTTAAGCTGTTCGGCCGCTTGACGGATAGTGCGAGGCTGTGGATTTTCAGGGTGAACATGTAAATGCAGCATTGGGTAGTCCTGGGTTAAAGGGTTAGTTAATAATAGGGCGTGTTGTCAATCGGGCGCTTATGCCTTAAATGGACTAAAACAGGCTAAACTTTGTCAAACTGCGTTAAATATCTGGTAAATATTTCAATATTTCCTGCTATATCTGCCTTGTTGCCTGAAAATTGATCATCGTTTTAATCGTATTTCCCAAAAAGCACACACTCTAGTCAATAATGCTAAACATAGTTGATTACTAAAATAGCTAGTTTAAAGCCAGCATGGATTTACCGTTCCACTCTGTCAATACGTTCCACTCTATCAATAGAAGAACTCAATGGTTAAATCATTTAACTTAAGATAACCTAAATTCCTTAAGTTTAAACGGTTTTTCTGGTCGGATAGCCATATATAAAACCGTTAACAGTCGCAACGCATCGCGCGGAAGAGGCGCCTCACCACGAATCAGGGCATGGGTACGTAACATGACGGCTTGTGCAAAGGCGTCATTTTGGGTGTTGTTCGGTGCGTTTAAATTATCAATCGACACATTAAATTTTTGTAAGCAGGCACGCGTAAACAGCCATTCTAAGGCTTGGGGTTTAATCTCTACCTGCTCAAAGGCTTTTTGCTGCTCAGCATTGCGGCCATCGGGGGCATACCAGTAGCCTAAATCGGGTAATAAGCGGCGCTGTTTTTGAGCGATGCACCAGTGGCTTATTTCATGCAACGCGCTTGCAAAATAACCGTGTGCAAAGAGCAGCCGTGCGGGCGCTGTATGTGTAGCGGGGCAATATTCAGGCTCACCCGGACTATGTGCTAAAACCGTATTATAATCCTTAAAAACCGTATCAAATACCTCAATAAGCCAGTTAACTTGCAGGCTTTCAAGTTGCTCCGGATTGCCTGTTAATGGATAGCGCCCAATCTTTTGCAAGATGGCGCCCATATCCGTTGATGACTGTAGGCCCGCTTCGCTGTTTAATTCAATTTCAATAAAAGGCTGCTGTATCAATACATTTAAATGAAGGGTCGGCAATATGATGGTCTCTTTAATCTGATGGTTCATGCCAAAATGTCAACGCGCCGCCTCAATCAGCATGCATAAAAGTGGAGTATTTTACCCTAAAACGCGCTATGCTTGCGCCATCTTTAGCCACGAGGTTACCGGTCATGATGTCTTCACCTTCTTTTCCGCAGTGGATTGAGCCGATAAAATGGGCCGAACAAGGCTATTCATGGTCTGGAGATATTCCTTTAGAGCGTTTTAACCGTATTGCCAGCGAAAGTATGGTAACGGCGCACAATCAGCATATACATGTCCAGTGTACGTTAACCTGGAAAAATGGCATGGCGTGGCTAAATGCTTCATTAAAAGTTAGTTTGCCTATGCAGTGCCAGCGCTGCCTTGAACCGGTGAATACGTTGATTGTAACGCATGTACAGTTGGCGTTGTTAGAAGATGCCGCGCAAGCTGAACGCCTAGATGAAGAGGCCGATTATATTATTTTAAGTGAAGAACACATTGTGCACCCCGCGCCCCACCCTAACCAGATGGATTTGCTGGCGTTACTTGAAGATGAACTATTACTCAGCGTGCCGCTAGCGCCGCGTCACGAAGATTGTGATTATACGGTGCCTACGGTTGTTATTGCAGATGAAGAAACGTTGCCTGAGCGCAAAAATCCGTTTGAGATTTTAGCGACCTTAAAGCAAAATCGGTCATGAAAAGCAGTAGCCAAAGGGGGAATGAGTCCTGTATACTATGCAGCCTTAAACCCTCAAGACGGAGTTCGGCTTTGCACCGCCCGTTTTGATAGATGCGTTCTAGACACTGAATGCCTTTTCAAACAAGGAGCCTGCCATGGCCGTTCAACAAAACCGAAAAAGTCGTGCAAAACGTGATATGCGTCGTTCACATGATGCCTTAATTGCATTTGCATTAACTACAGACCAAACCACAGGCGAAACCCATATTCGTCATCATGTGACCAAAGACGGTTTTTATCGTGGTCGCCAGTTGTTTGCCGTTAAAGCGGTTGATTAATTGGCTTGACTGGCAATCTGCTGTATCCTTAAAAGGCTGCGTATTGAACGTGGCTTTTTTTATGGACGTCATGTAGTATCTTGTACTTTTGAATAATAAATCTATTGGAAAATCGAATTTCAGTTTAACTCTTATCATGATTAGAGAACATAAAGCGTGCTAATCCACACTGCAACAGTCACCAAAAAAATAAACCCCACAAAACGTGAGGTCTATTTTTAAACATTAACAGTTAAATCAAGCAGGCATTAACCGCCAAATTGATTCATGGTATTTTTGCTACAGTCACCGGCTTTAAGAGCATTTTCACCGGCGAAGATTTCTTTATGATCATCACCAATGTCTGAACCAGCCATGGCCTGGTGTTTAACGCACGCAATACCGCCACGGATTTCTTTACGTTGAACGCCTGCAACATAAGCCAACATGCCTTCTTCACCAAAATAGCCTTTTGCCAACTCATGAGTAGACAAGGCCGCAGTGTGGTAAGTCGGCAGGGTAATCAAGTGATGGAACACACTGGCTTCACGTGATGCATCGGCCTGGAAGGTACGAATGCTTTCATCTGCTTCTTTGGCTAAATCGGTTTGGTCATAATCGGCGCTCATCAATTTGGCGCGGTCATAGGCCGATACGTCTTTACCTTCGGCAGCCCAATGGTCATACGTTTGCTGACGGAAGTTTAGGGTCCAGTTAAACGATGGTGAGTTGTTGTACACTAATTTAGCATTAGGGACTTGCTCTTTAACCCGGTTGACCATATGTGCAATTTCTTGCACGTTTGGTGTGGCGGTTTCAATCCAGATCATGTCTGCGCCATTTTGCAGGCTAGTCACACAGTCTAATACCACGCGGTCAATTTGTGTCCCTTCACGGAACTGATACAAACCAGACGCTAAGCGGGTTGGACGATGTAATTTGCCATCACGTTTGATTAAAATTTCATCTTCGTTGGCATCGTTGATATCAACTTCATTAGTGTGTAAGTAGCTGATGTATTGTGATGCCAAATCACCTTTTTGACGTACAACCGGAATTTTTTGCGTCAAATCTGCACCTTCAGAGTCGGTACGCGCAACAATCACGCCTTCATCAACACCTAATTCTAAAAAGGCATAACGAACTGAATTGATTTTAGCCAAAAAGTCTTCATGTGGAACAGTAACTTTACCAGCCTGGTGACCACATTGTTTGGCATCTGACACTTGATTTTCGATTTGGATAGCACATGCACCCGCTTCAATCATCATTTTGGTCAGTAAATAGGTGGCTT
>JAGLBJ010000063.1 GCA_018260315.1 Moraxellaceae bacterium
CAAAACAGATGGCTGCGACCTCATGCGCAAGCGACAACAGCCCTGCTTTACCGTCTAATTTTTTCCAAGAATACAGCTACACTTTTAAAGTGCTCGGATTCCTCAGATAGCGGCCCTAATTTATCATAGTTTTGGTATAACCATTTTTTTGGCTTGCGGAATATCGTATCCTTTAGGTTGGGGATTGATTGGGGATTGATTAAAGATTAATTGTACCGGTATCGATAAAAACGATATTAAGGCGCGTTTCGGCAAATGACGTTTTAGCGAGTGCCGTTACGGGGCGGAATGTTTTTGGCAGCCTCCCAGTCCGGACGAAAACACGCCTAACATTAATCCTAATGTTAGTCCGGCCCCGTCAAAACGGTTTTTGGGTAAATTCATGTTGACTGTTCTTTGTTCTGTTAACGCTGCCGGATAAGATATTGCACGCCCGTCAATCAGCCGTACCGTTACATGACATTTTCATGAAGATTACAGCCAATTATCCGGAAAAGTTCGTTAAACGACCATTTTTGCAAAGATAGCCCTGCGCTTCGTTGGTATTTTGAGTATACTATGCGCACTTTAAATTTTTAGTGAAATGATTCATGTCGGATATAAAACACCTGCGTAATATTGCCATTATTGCCCACGTTGACCATGGCAAAACGACTTTGGTTGATAAACTGCTACAACAATCGGGAACCTTTGGTGAACGTGCTGGCGAAATTGAGCGCGTCATGGACTCAAACGCCATTGAAAAAGAACGTGGCATTACTATTTTGGCCAAAAATACCGCCTTGCGTTGGTTGGATAAAAAAACCGGTCAGGAATATCGTATTAATATTGTTGATACCCCGGGCCACGCCGACTTTGGCGGAGAAGTTGAGCGCGTCTTATCGATGGTCGATTGCGTGTTACTGCTGGTTGATGCGCAAGACGGCCCCATGCCGCAAACCCGTTTTGTGACCATGAAGGCGTTTGCCCGTGGTTTAAAGCCGATTGTCGTTATCAATAAAGTAGACCGCTCGGGTGCCCGTCCGCATTGGGTGATGGACCAAGTATTTGATTTGTTTGATAAATTGGGCGCAACCGATGAGCAGCTTGATTTCCCCGTGGTCTATGCCTCGGCTATTAACGGCGTTGCGGGCCTTGAGCCTGATAAACTGGCCGACGACATGACCCCATTGTTTGAAACCATTGTGAATGTAGTTGAAGCGCCTAAAGTAGACGTTGATGGCCCGTTCCAAATGCAGATTTCAAGCCTTGACTATAACAATTTTGTGGGCGTTATCGGCGTGGGCCGGGTGCAGCGCGGTTCAATTAAGACCAATTCGCCTGTAGTCATCATCGACAAGGAAGGCAATAAACGTAACGGCCGTATTTTGCAAATTATGGGCTATCATGGTTTAGACCGCATAGAAGTTACTGAAGCCAGTGCAGGCGAAATTGTTTGCGTGACCGGTATGGAAGGCTTAAATATCTCCGATACCCTATGCAGCCCGCAACACGTGGAAGCTTTGCCGCCGTTATTGGTCGATGAACCGACTGTTTCGATGACTTTCCAGGTTAATAACTCGCCGTTTGCAGGCCGTGAAGGTAAATATGTCACCTCACGTAATATTCGTGACCGCCTGGAACGCGAACTGATTCATAACGTGGCGCTGCGTGTGGAAGATACCGATTCGCCTGATCGCTTTAAGGTATCGGGCCGTGGTGAACTGCACTTATCGGTCTTAATCGAAAATATGCGCCGTGAAGGGTTTGAGCTAGGCGTGTCGCGTCCCGAAGTCATCATGAAAGAGGTTGATGGCGAAATGCACGAACCCTATGAAGCCGTCATTTTTGACCTTGAGGAACAACATCAAGGGCCGATTATGGAGCAAATGGGCTTGCGTCGCGGTGAACTGACCAATATGGAAGTAGACGGTAAGGGTCGTATTCGTATTGAAGCGATTGTGCCTTCACGCGGTTTAATTGGTTTCCGTTCCGAGTTTTTAACCATTACATCGGGCACTGGCATTATGACCTCAAGCTTTTCGCATTATGCCAAAGCCAAACCCGGTGATGTGGCCAAACGTCAAAACGGCGTGCTGATTTCCATGGTGCAAGGCACTGTGCTGGCCTATGCGTTGTTCAGCCTGCAAGAGCGCGGGCGCTTATTTGCCGAACCGCAACTTGAAGTTTATGAAGGCATGATTGTCGGCACCAACTCGCGTTCAGACGACATGGTGGTCAATCCGACCAAGGCCAAACAATTGACCAATATTCGTGCCAGTGGTACCGATGAAGCCATTGTATTGACGCCACCGATTAAATTTACGCTTGAGCAAGCACTCGAATTCATTGAAGATGACGAACTAGTAGAAGTGACGCCAAAATCCATTCGTTTACGTAAAAAATTCTTAACCGAGTCAGAGCGTAAACGTAACCGTTAATTGGTTTCATCCGTTTCATCAGTCATCGTTAAACCTCTTTAAAAAGCATCGTTGACGGTGCTTTTTTAGGTTTTTTAAACCTATCCAAGGGTGGTGAAATCCCCTAATCTATTGATTCTTAAACTTAATTTTTGTATGCATTTTACAAAAATAAGTCTTCAAGTATGAATTTTTACCGTTTATCGAACCTATTTAGTCGCTCAACGTCTACATAATAAGGTAAGATACGCCACATGTTGCGCGATGCTTTTTTGCGCAATAAAAATTATTTACCCAGTTCAAATTTTAAAGCTTCGGAGAATATAATGAGTTTAGCAAGTGAATTTAAAGAATTTGCCCTAAAAGGCAATATGATGGATTTAGCGGTTGGTGTTATCGTCGGTGGCGCGTTTAGTAAAATCATCGATTCATTGGTAGGCGATATCATCATGCCATTGATTTCGTTTATTTTAGGCGGCAAACTCGACTTCAGCAAAATGTACGCAGTACTGGGCGAGAATCCTAATCATTTAACCACGTTGGAAGCACTCAAAAAAGCTGATATTCCGGTATTGGCGTTTGGTAACTTTTTAACGATTTTGCTAAATTTCTTATTGTTGGCCTTTGTCGTATTTATGCTGGTCAAAGCCATGAATAAAATGCGTCGTGCTCAAGCGCCTGCCGTTGAAGCAACCGCCGATCCAGCCGATATTGCATTATTAAAAGAGATTCGTGATGAGTTGCGCACGCGTAAAGTGTAACACTCTTTGAGTCACATAAAAAAACCGCTTTTATGATATAAGAGCGGTTTTTTTATGTCTTTAAAAGGTTGTAATCATTAATACCGAGCGGGTGGCAGTGTCTCAAAATCAGGAAATGCATTTTCATTTTTACGATCATTTTGAACCGTAGTACAGCCCAAACAGCGTGCAAATGTTGCTTTTGCGGGCTTAACAACCAGGGTATCTGCCGATTCTTTAAGCTTACCGCTTAAAGCTTCAAACGGTAATGCCACTAAAAAGGTGGCGGCCCCTAATATAGTTGTAGCCGCCATAATAGGCCGCGCTACTATTAAGTCGCCAACCGTTGCCCCATATCCGGGACGGCTATCGATATTATTATCCATAGCTTCGGTTGCGGCAAATGTCGTTTGGCCCGTCATCAGGAGGCTTAAGGTCAGGGCTGTTACAAGCCCGTGGCGCAAGGTGCGTTGAGAGTGCATGGGGTTATCCTTTTTTATGTTTAAAAATGTGTCCATTAGACCCACCTTACCTTGTTTTAACTGAGTTTGATAGCTTATTTTACTTCTCGCCTTGTTATGATACAAGCATTAAGCTAACCGTTGAAATAAAAGATTTAGGTGTAGCTACATTACCAGCAATTGATTTGAACCGCAAACCGTTTGAACAGATTTTAAGAGCTTTTTAGCGTTTTTTGGAAGTTTAAGCTCAATCCGGCTGGCATGTCGGACAAAAAACACTGGCGCGCTGCCCGATGACTAAATTTTCCAACAGCGTTTTGCATTGAACACATGGCTTGCCGGCACGCCCATAAACCGCGAATGTTTGTTGAAATTGCCCAGACTGCCCTTGCCCATGGCTATAATCGCGCAATGTTGAGCCGCCTAGTTCAATCGAACGACACAATAATCGTTTCACCTCCATAACCAGTTTTTCGGCTTCTGGCAAAGTAATATGATGCGCAGGTCTTGCCGGGTGAATACCACTCAAAAATAGCGCTTCCGCAGCATAGATATTGCCTACACCAACTACAATACGTTGGTCCATCAAGGCAATTTTAATGGCAACCTGTTTGCGGGCTATTTTTTCTAAAAATTCAGGCGCGTTAAAGGCATCGGTAAGCGGCTCTACACCTAAAGAGGCCAATAATTGCTGGCTTTTGGGCTTATTTAACCATTGAATACTGCCAAAACGGCGCGGGTCATGGTAGCGTAATTGTAAGGGTTCAGCATTAAAATCGAGCCATACATGGTCATGTTTAAGATGGGCATGTTGCCTAGAATGCAAATTAAGCCGCCCTGACATGCCTAAATGTAATAAAAGACTCGTATTAGGGCCTTCAAAATGTGCCAAAATATATTTTGCACGGCGCTCAAGTGCTATCAAACGTTGACCTTTTAAGCGGTCTAAATCGTCAGGCACCGGCCAGCGTAATCGGGGCTGTTGCACGTGAACATGTTGCACGGTTTTATTGATTAACGACAATAAACCCAAGCGCGTATTTTCAACTTCGGGTAGTTCGGGCATACTAAGCGTAACTCACGTGCTTCATCATTCATTTTAACCGTGTCATTTAACCCACTAGGCCAGCCACATGGCAAGTGTCCATAATACAATGCAGGCTAATACCACCTTAATCGCGACACCAATCCAAAAGGCAGACGGCTGGTCTATATCGTCAGTGCTTTCCGTTTGTACGTCATGGCTATTAAACAATCCTACAAAAAATTCTGCGGAACGAGCCCCAAACCATAGGCCTAATAACAACCCGATAACGCCTAAAACCCATACAAAATTCCAATAAAAGCCCCCGCTACTGCCCGGCTGCAAGACGCTTAGTGCAAATGATAATAAAATATCAATTAATATTCCTAAAAGGCCGCCTATGATAGCTGCTAAAACCCCATAAAATAGCCGTTCCCATACTTTCAAGCCGTCTGGTTGTGAATCCTTTACAGTGACTTTCCTCCGCTTTTTAAGAGGCTTGGACATATTTTCTTATCCTAAACAAAATGCAGTTTTTATTATAAAGTATGATACTACAGTATTGGATTTAACGACGGGTTAATTTTTGCAGAGCTTATGCGCGCGTTTTTTGATACTTTTAGGCGCATCAGATTATATGATAGGCAATAGTTAAGCAAAGTAACGAGTTTTGCATTAAAATAATTCAATAATCCTTTAAGAGGCTGGTTATGACTGCCGCTCCGATTGTTACCGCGCCGCCAGTGTCTAAGCAAACCATGCTGCTGGCGCTCGAAACCGCGCAAGATTTTTGCTCGGTAGCGTTGTATAATGCCGACGGGGTGCAAGCCTTTGACATCAATTTACAGCCACGTGAGCAGACTCGTCAACTGTTGCCCATGATAGATGCCTTGTTAAAATCGGCGCAAGTGGGTTTAGGTGATGTATGCGGCATTGCGTTTAGTCGAGGTCCGGCAACGTTTAGTGGAATACGCATTAATGCTGCTGTAACGCAAGCCCTGGCCTGGGCACACGATTTGCCGGTTTTTCCGATTTCTACGTTACAGGCAACGTCTCAGGCAGCATTAGATAGTCTTAGTTGTTCTCAGTCGCCGCTACCGTCTGTTATTTTAGCCAGTATTGATGCGCGTATGAATGAGCTTTATAGCGGTTTATTTAAGCCAGATACCAACGGTATTATGCAGCCTCTACGCCCTGAAGCATTAACCGGTTACGATGCGGCGTTATTGTACGAAGATTTAAACCGTTATCCGGATATGCATGCAGTAGGCAGCGGTACATCGCTTTTATTACCGTATTGTTCTGTGCGACCTGCTCACACGTTAGAGACCGTGCTGCCTGATGCGCGGCACATTGCCAAACTTGCCTATCTGCAATATATAGACGGTTTAAGATTGCCTGCACATGAAGCCTTACCGGTTTATTTGCGCGAACACGCCTGGAAAAAAATTGGGGAACAAGGCCGCAGTACGAAGCAATGTTAAACTAAACATTATGTTTATACTCACGATGAGTTAAACTAGGCTCATTTAGACAGTGAGCGTTATTTTTGTAAAGGGATAACCTATGGTCGATTTAGGATTAATTGGACAATCGGTCATTATGGGACTGGTTGAAGGCGCCACAGAATTTTTACCTGTTTCTAGTACGGGTCATTTAATTTTAGCAGGGCAATTGCTTAATTTTTGGACCGTTGATAAACGCGAAATGTTTGAAGTCGCTGTGCAAATTGGTGCCATTGTTGCAGTGATTTATCAATATTGGGGCAAACTTTGGGGTGCTTTAACCGGGGCACTGCGGGGCGACATTAACGGCCAACGCCTGATCTTAAGTTTAATTGTAGCCACCATACCCGCAATGATTCTGGGCCTTATGTTTGGCGGCTGGATTAAAGCCCATTTTTTTAATGCGGTCACTGTAGGAACGGCGTTTATTGTGGGTGGCTTGATAATTCTCTGGGCCGAAAAACGCCAACACGTCATTAAAGAGCAATATGTCGAGCAAATTGGTCTTAAAAAGGCATTAAGTATCGGGCTGATACAGTGTTTGGCGTTAATCCCGGGTACCTCACGTTCGGGCGCGACGATTATTGGCAGTTTATTGCTGGGTGTGTCACGTACGGCTGCAGCCGAATTTTCGTTTTTTCTCGGTATTCCGGTGCTTATGGGCGCAGGGCTACTGGATATGTATAAACATCGTCACGTCATGGCAGGCGATGATTACCTGGTGTTAGGAGTAGGCATGATAGTCGCCTTTATTTCGGCGCTATTAGTCATTCGGGCGTTAATTCGGTATGTATCAACACATGATTTTACCGTGTTTGCCTGGTATCGGATTGCTTTTGGACTATTGATTTTACTGACAGCATGGCAAGGTTGGGTTCATTGGTAGCATTGACCCCTTGGCCGCTTTATATTCGTACGCACACGCCCTATATGCCGCAAGCGCAATATTGGCAAGAGCGTATTC
>JAGLBJ010000064.1 GCA_018260315.1 Moraxellaceae bacterium
TATCTCTTCCCATTCGCGCCGCTGCCAGGGCTGCTTCAGTACCGGCATGACCGCCGCCAATGACGATGACATCATAACGTTTTGGATATTGCATGGTGTTTTTTTCCGTGCTTTATAGATGGATAACCTGCCATTTTATCATTGTTTTAAGCGCGTTTAAAAAAATTTTGCCGCGCTCGTTAGCTGATTGGTTTAATCTTATAAAGAATTCAAGACTATACCAACATTTAAGATTATATCGAGAGTATGCAAGGTCGTTTTAGAAGCTGCTAAACCGTTAAAAGTCTATTTTCAGATATTGTTTTAGATGCCGGCTGCTTAAAAATTTTATGTTACAATGCGCCATCTTGTTCGGAGTCGATAATGTCTAATTTTCTAAAAAACCCCCAACAACCTATTATAAATGCTGATGATGCGACGTTGCCCCTTATGCCGACGTTTAATATTCCCATCATTGAAACCCCGCGCATTGCTGCCCTGCAAACTCCCGCTTTAACATCGCCGCCGCCTGTTACTCCTCCAGCCGATACAACTGCGCCCACCCAAACAGACGGCCAAAAAACCAGCTGGTTTAACCGTATGAAACAGGGGTTAACCAAAACTTCCAAAAATTTAGCTGAAGGCATGGCCAATATTTTAATCGGTGGTAAAGAAATCGATGATGAACTGTTAGAGGAAGTCGAAACGCAATTGCTGGTGGCGGATATCGGGGTCGAGGCCACTAAAACCATTATTCAGAATTTAACCGAACGGACGGCGCGGCGCGAATTGATTTATTCTACTGCGCTATACAAGGCGTTACAGGAAGAATTGGTGCAATTGTTGGCGCCCAAAGTGCACCCTTTAATGATTGATACAGGCAAAAAACCGTTTGTTATTTTAATGGTCGGCGTGAACGGGGTCGGCAAAACCACGACGATCGGCAAACTGGCTAAACGGCTGCAAGGCGAGGGCAAAAGCGTTATGCTGGCAGCAGGCGATACGTTTCGGGCAGCAGCAACGCAGCAGTTGCAGGTATGGGGCCAGCGTAATAATATTCCTGTGGTGGCGCAAGGGGACGGGGCCGACAGTGCTTCAGTCATTTATGATGCCTTTGAAAGTGCCCGAGCGCGCGGTATTGATGTGTTGATTGCAGATACTGCGGGCCGTTTGCATACTAAAAGTAACCTGATGGAAGAGCTTAAAAAAGTTAAACGCGTAATGCAAAAAATTGACCCCGATGCCCCCCATGAAATTATGCTAGTGGTCGATGCAGGGACCGGTCAAAATGCACTCAATCAGGTACAGGAATTTGACGCGGCGGTCGGATTAACCGGTTTAACCATTACCAAACTTGACGGTACGGCTAAAGGGGGCGTGTTATTTAATATTGCCTCAAAAAGTGACGTTCCGATTCGGTTTATTGGCGTGGGTGAGCAAATTGACGACTTGCAACCGTTTTCGGCTAAATCGTTTGTAGCCGCTTTATTTGATACTGAAAAATCTTAACCTGCTCAAAGAGTTACATGAAGAACTATTAAAATATTTATAAACGGTTAAATTGATGGTTAAACCTTGGGGCAGTAACGATGGGCGGTTTGGAGCATTAAACCCTCGTTATGTTGCGGCTATGTTCACATGTTGGGACTTACATTTAGGGCACTGTATGACTGTAACTCGTGCGTTGTTGTCGGTATCGGATAAAACCGGAATCGTTGAATTGGCTCGTCAACTGACGGCATTAAACATAGAGATTTTATCGACGGGCGGTACTTTTAAACTGCTTAAGGAACAAGGCATAACCGTAACGGAAGTCTCGGATTACACGGGTTTTCCGGAAATGATGGACGGTCGCGTTAAAACCCTGCACCCTAAAATTCATGGCGGCATTTTGGCCCGTCGCGGCATAGACGATGCTGTGATGCAGGCGCACGACATTAAGCCGATTGATTTGGTGGTGGTTAACCTGTATCCCTTTGCGCAAACCGTAGCTCAGCCTGATTGCAGCTTGGCAGATGCGATTGAAAATATCGATATCGGTGGGCCAACCATGGTACGTGCTGCGGCTAAAAATTATGCGTCGGTCGGCATTGTGGTCAATCCTGCCGATTATGCAACCATTGCCCAGGAACTGACCCTAAATGGACAACTGTCTGATAAAACCCGGTTTGATTTGGCTGTTAAAGCCTTTGAACACACCGCGCAATATGATGGCATGATTGCCCAGTATTTAGGGGCGCGTTTGCAGTCGACCGAAACGCCAGAGCATTTTGCGCGTACCTTTAACATTCAATTGCAAAAAGCCGAAGATTTGCGTTACGGCGAAAATCCGCATCAACAGGCCGCCTTTTATATAGAAACGGTTAAACTGCAACCGGCTGAAGCGAGCATTGCGACTGCTCAACAGTTACAGGGCAAGGCGTTATCGTACAACAATATTGCCGACACTGATGCTGCGTTGGAATGCGTTAAAACCTTTGTCAAACCAGCCTGCGTCATTGTCAAACATGCCAATCCGTGCGGGGTGGCGGTCATTGCCGAGGGTGAGCCGTTGGTACAGGCCTATGAGCACGCTTATGCAACCGACCCCGAATCGGCATTTGGGGGCATTATTGCGTTTAATCGGCCGCTTGATAAAGATACTGCTGCATTGATTCTGGCCCGTCAATTTGTTGAAGTGATTATTGCGCCAGCCCTACAGGACGGTGTACTGGAACTGACCGCTGCCAAACCCAATGTAAGGGTCATGGTATGTGGTGCGTTGCCAAATCCATCTGAACGTGTGCGCCAGTTTGACTTTAAACGCGTTAATGGCGGACTGTTAGTGCAAGACCAGGATTTAGGCATGATTACTGCGCAAGATTTAAAAATTGTAACCAAGCGCGCACCGACCCAGGCCGAAATCGACGATTTGATTTTTGCGTGGAAAGTGGCTAAATACGTGAAATCCAATGCCATTGTATATGCCAAAAATCGTCAAACGGTGGGCATCGGCGCCGGACAAATGAGCCGTGTTAACTCGGCACGTATTGCGGCTATTAAGGCTGAACAGGCCGGTTTAAGCGTGCAGGGTGCCGTTATGGCCTCTGATGCGTTTTTTCCGTTTCGTGACGGAATTGACAATGCGGCGGCGGCCGGTATTGGCTGCATTATTCAACCCGGCGGTTCAATGCGCGATACCGAAACCATTGCGGCTGCCAATGAGCATAATATCGCCATGGTGTTTACCGGCATGCGGCATTTTAGGCATTAATCCGCCAGGTTTATTGCACTGTTAAATTGATGAGGCCGTTAAACGGCAACGTGACGATTTTTAAGCGGGAATTGACCCTATGAATATTTTAATTTTAGGTTCAGGCGGGCGCGAACATGCCATGGCCTGGAAATGTGCGCAAGATCAACGAGTAACCACCGTATTTGTAGGGCCCGGCAATGCAGGCACCGCGCACGAAGCCAAATGTCAAAATGTGGCGTTAAATCCGGTTGATGCAGCCGCAGTGATTGAATTTGCCCAGGCGCATACGATTAACTTCATTATCGTTGGCCCGGAAGCGCCTTTAGTTGCAGGGGTTGTCGATGCTTGCCGTACTGCGGGTTTGCATATTTGGGGGCCAACGCAAGCCTGCGCTCAACTGGAAGGCTCGAAAGCATTTGCCAAAGATTTTTTAAAACGGCATCATATACCCACTGCATTTTATGACGTGTTTACGGAAGTTGCAGCGGCCCGAACTTTCATTGAAAAACACGGTGCGCCAATCGTTATCAAGGCTGATGGTTTGGCTGCCGGTAAAGGTGTCATTGTAGCCATGACCTTAGATGAGGCATTTGCTGCGGTCGACGATATGCTGGCAGGTAATAAATTTGGCGCTGCCGGTTCGCGCGTGGTTATTGAAGAGTTTTTGACGGGGGAAGAAGCCAGTTTTATTTGCATGATTGATGGCACTCATATTTTGCCGTTGGCGACCAGTCAGGATCATAAACGCATTTTTGAAGGCGACACGGGGCCTAATACGGGTGGCATGGGGGCGTATTCGCCAGCACCAGTGGTGACGTCTGCCATTTTTGAACAGGTGATGACGAAGATTATGCAGCCGACGCTGGCAGGATTGGCAGCGGAAGGTTTGGTTTATACCGGATTTTTATATGCTGGCCTGATGATTGATGATAAAGGCACAGCGCGCGTTATTGAGTTTAATTGTCGTTTGGGCGACCCTGAAACACAGCCCATTATGCTGCGCTTGCAATCGTCATTGGTCGATTTAATGCAGGCTGGTTTAGCGGGGCATTTACCGTCTACGGCACAGTGGGATGAGCGTCCGGCATTGGGAATTGTATTGGCAGCCGAGGGTTATCCCGATGATGTTAAAACCGGCGCTGTGATTGAAGGTTTAAATGCCGTTGCGCAGACTGACACCGTTAAGATTTTTCATGCAGGCACGCAGGAAAAACAAGGCCAAATCGTTGCTGGTGGCGGGCGCGTGTTGTGTGTAACGGCGTTGGGCGATACCATTGCAGCCGCGCAACAACAAGCGCTGGCAGCGTGCCAAACGATTGATTTTAACGGCATGCAGTATCGGCGCGATATTGGCTGGCGGGCCATAAGTCGTTCGTAGTAGGTTAAATCAGGTTGCAGCCTGTTTAATGAATACAGTTAAACAGGTTGGTTTATCGCTTGAAACTCCTATTTTAAAAAGCATGTTTTAAAAAAATAGTTTAAAAATAAATTTTGCAATAAGTAGAGCGTAAAAATACTTTTATCAAAATCAAAATCAAAATCAAAATCAAAATCAAAATCAAAATCAAAATCAAAATCAAAATCAAAATCAAAATCAAAATAATGATTGACAGGAATCCTTAATCGTCTTAGCCTGAAAAATCGGTTCATCTGTTTGCACATGAATTGATTTAAGGATAGCGTCATTTTTAAGGATAAAATTATGTCAAACGTCGTTGCTCGTTCTGTATCTCTTCAATGTATGCGCTTAAGTGCGTTAAGCCTGGCCTGTAGTGCCTTGGTAGCCTGTGGTGGCGGTGATAGTTCACCTACTATCACGACAGGGGGCAGTAATACAGCGCCTTCAGGCAGCTATAATTCCAGTACAGGTCAAATCACCAGTGCCAATAGTGTAACCAGTTTTACGCCTACTGCCTTAACTTCTGCCCTGACTCAAAATCCAAGTCTAAGCCCATTAGGCGCCATGTTTGGTACGCCGCGCTGTGGTGTTGATGTGCGCCAGGTTCAATATACGACAGTGGGCGGCGCAGGTGAAAGTACGACCGCCAGTACGGCTGTGTTAGTGCCAACGGGTGATGCAACCTGTACGGGCGCACGGCCGGTTGTCCTGTATGCGCATGGTACGACGCTTGATAAAAACTATAATATGGCTGCATTAAATGACAGCAGCGATGCAGGTTATACCGAAAGCCTGATGACGGCTGCGCTCTATGCTGCACAGGGTTATATTGTGGTAGCGCCTAACTATGCAGGCTATGCGGGCTCTTCACTCAGCTATCATCCGTATTTAAATCGCGCGCAACAATCGCAGGATATGTTGGATGGCTTAAAAGCTGCGCGTCAACATCTGGTCAATACTGCGGCGACGGCGACCGATTCGGGTAAATTATTTATTACGGGCTATTCGCAAGGCGGCTATGTTGCACTGGCGACCGCTCGTTTAATGCAGGATAAACAGTTGCCCGTAACCGCTGTAGCGCCTATGTCTGGCCCGTATGGGGTGGCTGCAATGGGCGATATGATATTTTATGGACGCGTAACCGTTGGTGCGACGGCCTTTACGCCGTTATTGGTTAATAGTTATCAACATGCATATGGCAATATTGTCACCAATAATATGTTAAATCCAATGTATAGCGGCGCTGATACGTTGTTTCCGTCAGCCACAAGTTTTGCACAAGTGGTCAGTAGTAATCGATTACCAGTATCGGCAATGTTTCAAACGGGACCGACTGGAAATGCCACTATAGACAGCCTGCCTGCGGTTGATAGCCTATATAGTTATGGGTTTGATGCGTCCAAATATTTAGTATCCAATGACTATCGGGCGGCTTATTTAAGTGATGCGCAGGCCAATCCTGACCAATTATACCCTACACGGACTAATTATGGCTTAACGGCTGTTGCCCCTAAAAATACGTTGCGCCAAGCCTTTAAAACCAATGATTTGCGCGAAGTGTTTGCCCCGGTTAATAACGTTGCCAACTCAGCACCTGCCATGCCCATTTTATTTTGTGCCGGTAACCGTGATATGACGGTGCCTTATCAGCCCAATACGGGAGCGATGGGCGCCATTTTTGCAGGTTTGGCCAATCATTTTGCAATGTCGTATGCCAGCGTTGATATGGACAGTGGGACGGTCACCTCAAGCGGCTTAAGCAGCGCGGCCGATAATGCAGTAAGAACTAGCGCAGCCACCGAGCAGCAACTGTTTACTGGTGCATTTAACCCTATGCTTGCGGCTAGTCCGGCAGCTTTGCAAAACTATCACGGCATGTTGGCGCCATTTTGTGCGACAACAGCACGGGCATTTTTTGCACAGTTTTAAGGTTTAACTTAATGTTTTAATTGATAAAAAGCGTTCTTTAGAGAGCGCTTTTTTTGGTTTGATATAAATTAAATGTAAAAAGATTTACTTAACGCAATTGACTGTCTTTACTGCCGCGCCGGTTAAATAATTCTAATGTATGCTGATGTTTTTCTAGGTTATTTTGGCATTTAACGCAATATTGCACGCCCGGTACAGCGTGTCGCCTGACTTCTGGAATAGGCACATCACATTCTTCGCAATAAACCGCACTTTCACCCGACGGCAAGGCACGCCGCGCCTGTTCAATTGCATCATTTAGAGTCGCGTCGATTTGTGCCTGTTCTGCACCATCAGGAGCCCAGCCGCCTGCCATAGTGTATTCCTCAATCATTCATAATCCATTAATTAAAGGATATGGGGCTTATTTCTGTTGATTCAAGAACAACGCTACCGACAATTTAATCATTAAGAAAGAGAGTTATAAAAATTTAGTGACAGATTATTTTTAGGAAT
>JAGLBJ010000065.1:0-568 GCA_018260315.1 Moraxellaceae bacterium
TCTACCGTACCCGTGGTCACCGTATGGTTACCATCGGCAATCGGATTGGTCGGGGTCAAAGTGCCCGTCGCCGCATCATACGTCGCAGGCACTTTCACACCATCAACATACAACACCGGCGTATCGGTACCCGTCGGCGCTGCCACCACAAAACTCGGCTTCGGATTGGCCGTATTGTTATCCGTGTTGCTCGCACCCGTATCGCTCGCCGCCGTCATATCCGGAGCTGCCGTCGGGGCCGTAGGGGCATTTGGATTATATGTATTTTTCGTTGATGTACTAGAGTTACCAGCAGCATCGGTGGAAACCACACTCACTGTTTCGCCTGGAGTTAAAGGCAAAATTGGTGTGATTACATAATTGCCTGCCTGATCGGCCTTACCACTACCAATAGGTACACCGTTCGGATCTAAAACGGTAACCACACTTCCAGGTTCTGTATGTCCAGTAATAGTCGTACCGCTAGGGCTAATAGTAGCAGTAGGGGCAGAAGGAGGCGTTGAATCCCCAGCCGTTGCAGTGCTCGGTGTACCGCTGTTACCTGCCGCATCAACCGGCGTAGCCGTTA
>JAGLBJ010000065.1:667-6886 GCA_018260315.1 Moraxellaceae bacterium
TGACTACTTCCTTGGTTGCATCGGAAGGAGGAGCCGTAACTGCAACCGAACCTTGCGGCTGTGGCGTTACCGTAACAGCCGCAGGAGGCGTTGAATCCCCAGCCGTTGCAGTGCTCGGTGTACCGCTGTTACCTGCCGCATCAACCGGCGTAGCCGTTACAGGCGTACCGTCCGCTACCTTATTACCCGGAATCGTGGCAGCACCCGTCTTCGGATCTACAACAACCGCCGGATCATTCGATGACCAGTTACCCGTCGCAGGATCTTTAGTCAATACCGCCGTCACCGGAGTTTTGCTCCCCTCAGGAGTGTAAGTGACTACTTCCTTGGTTGCATCGGAAGGAGGAGCCGTAACTGCAACCGAACCTTGCGGCTGTGGCGTTACCGTAACAGGTGCCAATGCAGAAGGCACATTACCAACACCTGGCACACTAGTATTACCCGATGGATCAGTTGCGGTTGCCGTAAGTTTTTCACCCGGTGTTAACGGCTCTGGCGAGGCTACCGAATAATGGCCGGAAGTATCAGCAACGGTGGTCACTTTTATACCGTCAGGCAACGTAATAGTAACGCTTGATCCCGGCTCGGCGGTTCCCGTGATAGTTTTACCATCAGCTAAAGGAACAACAGTCGGAGCAATCGGAGGCGTTGAGTCAACTAATTGTCCTGAACCAGGTTGACTCACATTGCCGGCTGAATCCGTTGAAGTCGCTTTAACCACTTCCCCAACTACTAAAGGCTTAGATGAAGTCGCTGTATAAGTACTGGTCGGACTGGCAACTGTGGTCAGTTTTGTACCATCAGGCAACGTAATCGTAACCGTTGAACCCGGTGCCGCTTGGCCTGAAATCGTATGATTGTCTTGCGCAACGGTTACCGTCGGTACAGCAGGCGGCTGCGTGTTAATCACTACCGGCAAGGCCGGGCTGGCACTTGAGGTATTCCCTGCCACATCTTGCACCGCTGAGGCCACGGTATGGTTACCATCTGTCAACGGATTAACCGGTGTTAACGTACCATCAACAGTATTATAAACACTCGGTACAACTTTGCCGTCAACCAACAAAATCGGCGTTGTGCCTGCAACAGGTGCAGGAACGGTAAAGGCCGGTTTATTGTTTGCGGTAATATTATCGGTATTGCTTACACCGGTATCGCTTTTAGCGGTCATATCAGGTGAATTATTTGGGCCATTCAAGGCGGCTAAGGTGCCTTTACCCGGGGTGCTGATATTGTTAGAGGCATCGGTCGCAACTGCTGTAACGGTTTGACCCGGAGCAATTGGCGTAGGTGAAGTCACGGTATATTTACCCGTGGCATCAGCCGTCGTTGAGACTTTAGTGCCACTGGGCAATGTTACCGTAACCGTAGAGCCCGGCTCAGCTTGACCTGCAACGACTGGGCTGCCTGCTGCCGTTACAACCGTAGGCGCTGCCGGAGGTGTTAAATCAGGGGCTATGGCATCGGCCGGGCTGCTGCTTAACAGCGTTGTCGGATTGGTGGCAATTGCCGTTACATGCTCACCGTTAATCAGTGGCGTTGGCAACGTAAAGGTATAAGCACCGGTTGCATCAGTGGTGGTCGTGCCCAGGGTTTTACCAGCAGCATCTTTAATGGTGACGATAGCATTAGGTTGTGAAGCCACCCCTGTTACCAATAAACCTTGTGCTGAAATTTTAGCACTGACGGTTGGAGCAACAGGCATGACCGGTGCTGGTGCTGGTGCTGGTGCTGGGCTAGAATCCGATGAATGCCCGCTAAATATAATAGCCCCGCCCAACGCCGCAGCCCCTAATCCCGCGATTAACGGGTCAATGCCAAAGATCGGCGCATCAGCTAACCAAAATGGTGCAATAACGGGGCGACCATCTAAAATTTGACCTGCGATTTGTTCATTATTTAAGGCGCTGATCACATCGCTAGAGTTAGCGGTTTCTGGAACATAATGATAAAACTGACCGTTTTGGCCTTCACCAACTAAATAACCATCTTCTTTAGCATGCGCACCCTTTGTGCCATCTTTATAAAAATCTTCAATGACCACATCGGGCTGATTAATATCGCCGCCATCAAATGCAATATGCAATTCTTTGCCAACACGTTTTGTTGCAATATGTTGCGGACCCTTCTGAGTTAACGTATCCACCAATTGATATGCAACGTGCGACCCTGCACGAATATGTAATGTTTTACCAATCATGCCATCACCAGCATGAGTTTGGTACTCTGACACGGTGTTACGCGTGTCATTCACTTTAACTAAAATCACTGGAGTTTGTACAGGCACTAAACTATTCATAAAACTGACCTTAAAGAAAAAAAATGTTAAGACGCAAAAAGAAAAATTAAAAAAAACATACAACGGAAATTCGGGTAACTACCTAGCAAAACGACAAGCTCAATCTGATTACATGATGACAGTATTCTGTATTGTATTGTATTGTAGGGTGATTAAATCCTCTTAGCCTGTGGGATTGAAAACTAACGTTAAGCCAGAGGTTTTCAGGTTAAAAAACTCTTATAAATTTCATGAAGGCCAAAAATACGTATAAGCAAACATGCTATACATAAAGCGTTAATAGCCCTTACTCAAGTCATTAGTCCCTTATATATTTTAAGCCCGCTTATTGTGCATGAGATTAAGTCTACATACAACCAACAATCTATCAATCTATTTTTACCCCCGATTATAAATAGCGGTTTATGACTTTAAATACAAGCACCAAGAGGTTTAAATCACCTAAATATCCGACGAATGACCCATCGTGTTTTTCGATAAAATCGTTTATTTTCTGTTAACTTTAAGTTCAAGCTATCCTGTAATTTTCTTACACACTGTTTTCTTATCGAATAAACAATGAGTTAATCGTTTATTTATCTTTTATTAAGCTAATTTGACCTTATTACGGGCACTGTAGGCAGATGCTAATCCAAATTGCTGACCTTTCACCTATTAATATAAAAAGCATGATGATTATTTAAAGCAGGTCAGATTGAGATCGTAGAAAGTTGGCCGATTAGCTTTAACTCAGATTTTTATTAAACGATGTCTTTAGAATAATATGAAGTAGTAAAACTCGGCAGTATACAACCGAATTCGTTATACTGGCTTTCTTAATAATTCTATTTAAGAGCTTTACGTTATGCCCCACCCTGCTTCAACTGACCACTTAACGGGACGACGTTTAATTCCATATTATATTCTGTCTTTATTGGCCATACTTCCGTTACCCTTGCTACGCGGTCTAGCCCTCTTAGTCGCCGGTGTGCTCAATTTATTTCCAAAACATGGATTGCGCTGGACGGTACGCGTTAATTTATTATTGGTGGCACCGCATTTACCGCTTAGACAACGTCTCGCTTTAGAACGCGCCAACGTTTCTAGTCAATGTTTAACTGCTGTTGAGTCGGTTAAAAGCTGGGGTATGCCGCCCGCCTATAGCACTGCACAAATTACGCATATTGATGGTTTGGCGATTTTACAAGACGCTTTAAATGATCATCGGGGCTTAATGGCGATTGTGCCGCATTTAGGCACGTGGGAGATGATGAATGCATGGGTTAGTGCAAAACGTGCGCCAGTCATCATGTATAAACCAAACCGAAATGCAGGCTTAAATGCGTTCATTTTACGTGGCCGTGAGCGTTTGGAGGCACAACTGGTACCTACAGATGAATCGGGGGTGCGGCAACTGTTTAAAACGTTAAAGCAAGGTGGATTTACGGTTATTTTGCCGGACCATGTCCCCCCTATGGAAAGCGGAACCTATGCCCCGTATTTTAGGATTGATGCTTTGTGCACTACGCTGGCCAACAAGCTGATTCAAAAAACCAAATGCCGCGTTATTATGTTGGCCTGCTTTAGAAATGCACGCGGGTCAGGCTTTCATATGGTGTGCCGCGAGGTTGATTCGGCCATTTATACAGGCAATCTGACTCAATCGATTACCGTATTAAATCATGCTATTGAACAGCTTGTTTTACTGCACCCTGAACAATATTTATGGGGTTATCGGCGTTTTCGGTTTATTCCTGCGCTGGACGGTGTTTATCGTTGGCCTGAAGATAAAATCATGACGTTAAAAAATACAAATTTAAGTCTTACCCTTCCCCGTCGCTAAGCTGATGCAGCGCAGTTAACGAGTGGCAATACGTTACTGTTTTATCGACTTTTTAGCATTGATATTTCCGCTTGCATCAGTATTGCTCGCACCGTCATAAAGAATTTAATTTTATAAAGGAGTTGATTATGCTATGTTGTCTATTTTGGTCTGAGCTTGTTTAACATGCCCCCATTGCCTGCAATCGCACCACTAACCTGTTTTAAGGCCTACGACATTCGTGGTCGGTTAGGCGACGAGCTTAATGTCGATATTGCTTACCGAATCGGGCGGGCGTACGCCCAGATTTTTGCACCCAAACGCGTTGCCGTCGGGCGCGATGTGCGTTTATCCAGTGAGGCATTGGCACAAGCGGTCATGCAGGGTTTACAAGATGCAGGCGTTGATGTACTTGATTTAGGGATAACCGGTAGTGAAGAGGTCTATTTTGCCGTATTTCATCATCATTTAGAGGGCGGCATCGAAATTACCGGCAGTCATAATCCCATTGATTACAACGGTCTAAAAATCGTTAAACAGCATGCGGTACCGGTGAGCTTAAACAGCGGCTTACTTGAAATTAAGCAGTTGGCAGAATCAGGCCGGTTTATTCCATCAAACCCTCAAGGGAGTACAAGGCCTCTAAATGTTTTGGCTGATTATATTGACCATTTAATGAGTTATGTTGATATTAAAAGCCTTAAACCACTTAAACTGGTCGCTAATGCAGGACATGGCGCTGCCGGGCATGTGATTGATGCATTAGACGATTATTTTAAACTGCATCACATTCCGATAACGTTTATCAAACTTTTTAATGAACCCGATGGCACCTTTCCACAAGGGATTCCTAACCCGTTATTACCCGACAACCGTATGGCAACTCAGAAAGCGGTTATAACCCATCAAGCCGATTTAGGCATTGCATGGGACGGTGATTTTGACCGTTGTTTCTTCTTTGATGAAACCGGCCAATTTATCGAAGGTTATTATATTGTCGGATTATTAGGTGCAGCCCTGCTGCAAAACGAACCACAGGCCAAAATCGTGTATGACGCGCGCCTTACCTGGAATACGCAGGCAATGGTTGAAGCGGCGGGCGGTGAGGCCATGATTAGTCAATCGGGGCATTCGTTTATTAAACAGAAAATGCGCGAAACCGGTGCGATTTATGGTGGCGAAATGAGCGCCCATCATTATTTTAAACAGTTTGCTTACTGTGATAGCGGCATGATTCCGTGGCTGCTGGTATGCCAACTCCTATCGACCCGTCAGCAACGTTTATCGGCATTAGTGAATAAACAAATTAAACAATTTCCCTGTAGCGGCGAGCTTAATTTTAAAATAGAGCATGGTGAATTATTAATCAAATCTTTAGAACAGCATTATGCCACGCAATCCCATCAGGCCCAAATCAGTTATTTAGACGGTTTATCGATAGAATATCCAAACTGGCGGTTTAATATACGATTATCCAATACCGAGCCTTTAGTGCGCTTAAATATTGAAGCACGCGGCAACGATTCAGCCGCTTTATTACACACTAAAATCAATGAATTAACACAATTAATTCAGGAATTTAACCCCTAGCCTTACCCGCTATATTTATCGGTTAGTTTAGCTTATAATCGCCTGCTGCTTTATGTTTTAATTTCCCATAATTTGAGGTTAACGTTGAAACCTTTAAAAAAAGCTATTTTTCCCGTTGCTGGACTAGGAACGCGCTTTTTGCCAGCGACCAAGTCGATTCCTAAAGAAATGTTGACGATTGTTGACCGTCCGTTAATTCATTATGCGGTTCAAGAGGCGATTGAAGCAGGGTGTGACGTGTTGATATTTGTGGTAGGTCGCAGCAAGCAGGCGATTGTTGATTATTTTGATTTAAACCCAGAGCTTGAAGCAGAGCTTGAGGCAAAACAAAAATATGAGGCCCTGGCCGCAGTACGCGCGATTTTGCCGCCCCATGTGAAGTGTTTTTTCGTACGTCAATCGCAGCCTTTAGGCTTAGGGCATGCAGTGTTATGCGCGGCGGATTTAATCAATGAAGATGAGCCGTTCGCGGTTATTTTACCTGATGATTTAATCGATGGTTTTGGTCAGGGTGCACTTGCGCAAATGC
>JAGLBJ010000066.1 GCA_018260315.1 Moraxellaceae bacterium
TGTTTGCGCTGTAATTCTTTATCGATAGAGGATTTGGAATCGGTTTTATCCGCAGCAGGTATAGGCATATTAGCCTTATCTATATCTATATTCGTTTGTTTAGGCTTGGCTAAATCAGCAGTACTGGTTACTGGAGCAGAGTCCGTTATTTCTACAGGGGAAGCTACAGGAACAGACGAATTTTTATCCTTAGCTGGCTGCCCTATTGACCCCGGATTAGCCTGTTGAGTGGTAGCACGTTCGGCCTGACGCGTTTGTTTTTCCTGTTCAGCCATGATGGCACGTGCCTGACGCAACCATGCGGCATAATCGGTCAAATCACCTTCAAACGGGGCACAGATTCCATCATGCACTACCCAAAGTTCATCACAGACGGCTGCAATCAATTGCCGTTCATGCGATACCAACACCACCGCGCCCTGATAATCCTGTAAAGCCATGCTGAGCGCCAAACGCATATCCAAATCCAGATGGTTGGTCGGTTCGTCCAAAATTAATACGTTAGGTTTTTGCCACACGATTAATGCCAACGCCAGTCGCGCCCGCTCACCGCCCGAAAAATCGGCACACGGCGTGTCCATGCGTTCACCGCTAAAACCAAAGCTACCCAAAAATGCGCGTAAATCGGCATCAGATACTTTTCGACCGGCCAAACGACTTAAGGCAAGCATAGGTGAAGCTTCAGCATCGAGTGCGTCCATCTGGTGCTGGGCGAAATATCCTAAATTTAACAATTCACTTTGAATGCGCTCCCCGCCCAGAAGCGGCAACACCCCTACTAAACTTTTGATTAACGTCGATTTACCGGCGCCATTCATACCAAGTAAACCAATGCGGCTATCGGGGGTGATTTGCAAATTAACCTGTCTAACAATTTTTTTGGCTGCACTGTAACCTACATCAGCATAGTCAAGGCGCAACAGGGGCGAGCTCATGCGGCTGGGCTCACGAAACTGAAAACTAAACGGCGTATCGACATGGGCTGGCGCTAGTTTTTGCATGCGTTCTAACTGTTTAATGCGGCTTTGAGCCTGACGGGCTTTAGTGGCTTGCGCCTTAAATCGGTCAATGTATTTTTGCAGATGCGCGCGCGTGGCTTCCTGTTTTTCAAACGATTGCTGCTGCTGGGCTAAACGTTCGGCACGCGTTTGTTCAAAGGTCGAATAGTTGCCGGTATACAGGGTCACTTGGCCTGCTTCAATATGAATAATATGGTCGGTAATCGCATCTAGAAAATCACGGTCATGCGAAATTAAAATCAGCGTGCCTGCATATTGCGCAAGCCAATCTTCCAGCCATAAAATCGCGTCCAAATCCAAATGGTTGGTCGGCTCGTCCAACAACAATAAATCTGAGCGGCTCATCAGGGTACGGGCCAAATTCAACCGCATGCGCCAACCGCCCGAAAATCCGGAAACGGGTAAATTAATCTGACTTTCAGTAAATCCCAGCCCCGACATCATCTGCGCTGCACGGGCTGGCGCTGTATAGCCATCAATTTCGCCAAACCGCGTATGCAACGCCATGAGGTCATCAATGGGCAGCGTATCTTCTTGGGTTTTTAAGGTATGATCAATGCGCCACCATTCTTCATCGCCCGACAATACAAAATCGATGGCCGGCGTATCCTGACTTTCGACCTCCTGGGCCATATGTGCGACCACCCAGCCAGCTGGACGGGTTAACGTGCCTGAATCCCCTGCGGCCTGACCGACTAAAGCGGCAAACAAGGTCGATTTTCCGGCGCCATTTACACCGGTTAAGCCAATTTTCCAGCCCGGATGTAGCTGCATGCTGGCATTTTCAAACAGTAAACGGCCTCCACGGCGCATGGCAAATTGTTGTAAATGAATCATAAAAAAATCCTAGAGAGGGCAAACCGTTTATTAGCCGCCATGGTACCGTTTTTTAAGGCATAAGGGGTAATCGCCTGTTAAACAAGCGTAAATTTATTACTCTATGAATGCTCATTGCTTATATCGTTGCATGTGCTAGTATCTGAGTGATGAAATGCTTTAATTTAATCCATTAAACGGGTTTAAGAATGGGTCAGATAATACAAGATTGCTTACAGGTTTAAATTAATCATGTAGAAATACCTGAAAGAATGGCCAAAAATGGCTAAATATTGTAAAAAATACCGTAAAATTCATGAATAAACACTTGCAAAAGCCTGTAATAAAAGAGAACATTTGCAGGTAAATTTGATGCTTGAAACATTGCACGAAGCAAGCCTCAAGCAGTTATCCGATGAACTGACAGAACAGGGAATGTTTTGTAAAGGTTTTGCCTTTTTTCTGCCTTCCCGTTCTACACCTTTAATGTTGTATAGGACGATGACCATGAACAACAAACTATTAGCTTTAGCAGCCCTTGCCGTCACAGCGTCCGGCGCTCATGCTCAGGTGGCTTGTGTATACGACCCGGTGGGTAGTGCAGGCGACAGCTATGCCGTTATGAAAGATTATGCTCTAGCGTCAAAAGCATGGGGCGCCAACATCACGTTAAAACCCTATACCGATGAACGCGTTGCGGCTGAAGACTTTAAAGCCGGTCAATGCGATTTGGTCAGTATTACGGGTATGCGCGGTCGTCAATTTAATGCGTTTACAGGCTCAATTGATGCTTTAGGCGGTCTACCGAGTAATGAATTGGCTCAATCAGTGATGAACATATTGGCTAAACCTCAATTGGCAGCCGATATGGTCAACGGCGATTATGAAGTGGCAGGTGTGGTGCCGTTAGGGTCAGCGTTTTTATTTGTAAATGACCGCAGCATTAACACATTAGCGAAAGCTGCGGGCAAAAAAATTGCTGTTTTAGACTATGATAAAGCTCAAGCCAAAATGGTCCAAAAAGTAGGTGCACAGCCTGTTTCTGCCGACGTTACGACGTTTGGTGGTAAATTTAACAATGGTCAGGTTGATATTATTGCAGCACCGGCGATTGTCTTCAAACCTTTAGAATTGTATAAAGGCTTGGGGACTAAAGGTGCGATTGCACGTTTTCCGATTGCACAAATTAGTGGGAACGTCATCATTCATAAAGCTAAATTTCCGGCAGGCTATGGTCAAAAAAGCCGCGAATGGGTAGCCTCTCAGTTGCCACGTGCCATCAGCCTTATTAAGAAAAATGAAGCTGCCATTCCTGCAAAATACTGGATGGATATTCCGGCCAACGACCAGGTGGGCTATGTGAAACTCATGCGTGATTCACGTGTTGAGCTGACCAAAGAAGGCATTTACAATCCTAAAATGATGAAGCTATTGAAAAAAATTCGTTGCCAGGCGAATTCAGCAAGCTTTGAATGTGCATTAAATGACGAATAACTAAACGGCTAAATAGTCGTGTAGTTTTATGGTAAGTAATGAGTAATGCGATAAATCCGGCAACCTTGTCGGATTTATTTTTTGAGTTTTTTTGAATGTGATGCGCATTCACAAAGTAAGCGTGATTTAAATGGATTGAACTTGAAAGTTACTTGATTAAGCGGCATTATAGCCAACTGAACATAAGGTTTACGTTAAGGAGTATGCTATGAATGCTCAAGTGTTGGTATTAACCGATAAAGCAGCCGATAAAGTTCGACGGTTACGCGAAGGTGAGGGCAATCCGGCGTTATCGTTGCGGGTGTATGTAACAGGTGGCGGTTGTTCCGGATTTTCGTACGGTTTTAGCTTTGCTGATAGCGTAAACGAAGACGATGCACGTTTTGAAAATGGTGATGTGGCTATTTTGGTTGACCCGTTAAGTTATCAGTATCTTGTAGGTTCAGAAGTTGATTATGTTGAAGGCCTTGAAGGCTCGCGTTTTATCGTCAAAAATCCTAATGCGTCGACTACTTGCGGCTGTGGCTCGTCGTTTTCCATTTAATGAATTACAGTTTAATGATTGCTTGAGCCAAATCATTTAAATTTCTTATCAATATCATAAATTTAACGCGCAATTTTTCAAGCTTAATGAACTATGCGCGTTATTGAGTCACCTTTAAGGTAACCATAACCCCCCTAGAATACGTTCGCCGGACGCGCCTGTAACGGACGGTAAATTTCCTGCTTGAACTTTCAGTCGCCGTGCTGCAAGCCATGCAAATGCGGTAGCCTCGACCCATTGCACTCCGAGGCCAAAAGGTTCTGAAGTGCGTACTATCCAGCAATTTAAATGCTGTTGCAAACGATGAAGTAGTACACTATTAAAGGCACCACCCCCACACACAATGACATCACCAGAGCCTAAACCCGTCGCTAAAATTGCATCGGCTACACTTTTTACCGTCAATTCGACCAACGTGGCTTGAACGTCAACGGGCGCTAAGGCATTCGATGGATAGCTTAAACGATAAGTCGCAAGCTGCTGTGTTAACCAAAACATGTTAAACCGTTCGCGTCCGGTACTTTTAGGCGCAGGCTGACTAAAATAGGCATCATGCAAAAATAAGGCTAATAACTCGGGAAGCACCTGACCTTGCGCGGCCCACATTCCGTTATGGTCAAACGCTTGTCCAGTATGCTTAAGGCACCAGGCATCTAACAACAAATTTGCAGGGCCGGTATCAAAACCATAAACAGCCGACTTATCAGCTTTTGGCAATATGCTAATATTAGCGATACCGCCTAAATTTACAATCACCCGATGTTGGTGCGTATCTTGCCAAATTGCCGCATGAAATGCAGGTACGAGCGGCGCGCCTTGTCCTCCTGCGGCCATATCACGCTGGCGAAAATCGGCAACGACCGGCAAACCGGTTAATTCCGTGATTTGATTAACATCACCAATTTGTACCGTAAACCCCGCCGCCGGACAATGTCGTATCGTTTGCCCATGACAACCTATCGCGCCAATATCCGATTTGTTTAAATGATAGCGTTCAATTAACGTATTAATGCCTGTAGCCACTTGCCGTCCGTAGGCGATACTGGCCTCGCCCATTCGCTCAATTTCGTTGTTATCGGGCGTGGTCAAATCAAGCAATTTTTGCTTTAAATGATCTTTAAAATCAAGGGATAACGTACCATGCAACTGTAACGGTCCAAAACTTGCCGCCACTAAATCAATTCCGTCCAAACTGGTGCCCGACATGCAGCCGATAAAAATTTCTGTCATACATTACCTGCATTTTATGCCTAAAAACGCTAGTATAGCCATCATTGAAGATTGAATGTGAAGGACTTTTTATGCAAAACCCCCTTACTCCTGAAGCGCAACTGGCCGAAATCGAACGCGGCGTGGTCGATATCATTTCTCGCGATGATTTGCTCAAAAAACTTAAAGAAAATCGTCCCTTAAAAATTAAGGCAGGGTTTGACCCGACGGCTCCCGATTTACATTTAGGCCATACCGTGCTTATCAATAAATTACGCATCTTTCAACAATTAGGTCACGACATTTATTTTTTAATTGGCGATTATACCGGCATGATTGGCGATCCAACCGGTAAAAGCGCCACACGACCACCGCTAACGCGCGAGCAGGTACTTGAAAATGCAAAGAGTTATCAAGAACAGGTGTTTAAAATTTTAGATGCAGAAAAAACCCATGTCGTATTTAACAGTCAGTGGTTTGACCTAATGACTGCCGCCGATATGATTCGTTTGGCCAGCCAACAAACCGTGTCGCGCATGATGGAACGTGACGATTTTACCAAACGTTTTAAAAATCAACAGCCGATTGCCATTCATGAATTTTTATATCCGTTAGTGCAGGGCTACGATTCGGTCGCATTGCAGGCTGATGTAGAGCTGGGAGGTACCGACCAAACGTTTAACTTGTTGATGGGGCGTACTTTGCAAAGTCGTTATGAGCAAGCACCGCAGGTCTGCATTACCTTGCCATTGCTTGAAGGATTGGACGGCGTGCATAAAATGTCAAAGTCGCTGGGCAACTATGTTGGCATTCAAGAGCCGGCAGGTACGATTTACCAAAAAATCCTATCCATGCCTGATAGCTTAATAGGTCGCTATTTTGAATTGCTGAGTTTTAAAACATTAACCGATATTCAAAACCTCATGGCAGAAATGCAGGCAGGGCGCAATCCCCAAGACCTTAAAAAACTGTTGGCACTTGAACTGATTGAGCGTTTTTACGATGCCGAAACGGCTGCCAATGCGCATAAAAGTACCGGTAATCGTCTGGTAGACGGAGAGCTACCGATTGATTTGCCTACGGTTGAGGTGAGTTTGGAAGGACGTGAAAGCCTATCCATGATTAGTATCCTAGCACGAGCGGGTTTAACCAAAAATGCTGCACAGGCCAAAGATGCACTCGGTCGAGGTGTGGTTAAAGTAGACGGCAAGGGGGTTAATGCACAACATACCTTAACGTTAGGATTTAACGGCATTGTTCAGGCCAGCAAAAAGGCCATCGCGCGGGTTATTGTGGTGAGTTAAAAGTTTTGGCTGACAGACAGAAAAACGTTAAATGACCATATCTCAATCCCTTTACTGACGTTATGGGTAGACAGCGTTAAAAGCCAGATAGTGCTGTGAAATTAATTCATTTATTAACTCATTGATTTTTTTGGATAATTAAAATTAAATTGGATAAAAAACGTCCAATTAACTTAAAATCTGAAAAAACTTCTTGACCTATGTTGATAAAGGTATAGAATGTGCACCACGGCGATGAGCTGCTTGGTTAAAAACTTGTT
>JAGLBJ010000067.1 GCA_018260315.1 Moraxellaceae bacterium
AGCTTTCATCAGGTATTTAGTCAAACTTTTGGCTTTTCAAGTTTATATGTGCCGACGCTAGATACATGGTTACTTTACATGAGCGCCATTGATGATTTAAACAACCCCTGCACCACCTTTAAAATACCCGATGATAGCGTGCTGGTGCTAGTGCTAGACCATGCTGAACACCTTAAGGCACGCGCAATGGTTCAATACGTGGCGCTGATTGAATGTTTAAGCTGGATTAACTGGCAGCGCCTTAACCAGGGTCAAAAACCATTGTTTAGCCTGGCTTTTAAGCCCTGAACCGTAAATATTAGCGCTTTTTACGCCTTGGCTTGCTAGCCGGCCGAGTGTCTTCAATAGGCGCCATGGCATGCTCCAAATAAGCTGCCAGACCGTTTTCGCGCATTAAGTGTTCCAGTAGCTGTTTGACAAAGGCCAGGCGCGCCTCTTCAGTTGCAAAGGTTTGCAAGATCCGCAACCGTTGCCCGCCTTCCATCTTGTAAGCGTTTGGCGCGCCCTGAATCAGTTTGATAATGCTAAGTCCTGCAACCGGGGTTTCGGGTGAAAATTCAATACTGCCGCCTTGCGCACTGATATCGATTTTGCAAATCCCCAATTCGCCCGCCAACAACCGAATATAATGCACTTCAAACAAGTGGCGCGCAACCGTCGGCAACAGTCCAAAGCGGTCAATCATTTCAATGCGCAATTGGTCTAATGCCCCTAAATCCTGCACGGCACTGATGCGTTTATAAAACAGCAACCGTTGATGCACATCGTTCAAATATTCGTCGGGAATACGTGCAGGCAAATGCAAGCGTATATCGGCCGTCAAGGTTAAAGGCGCCTCCAGATTAGGCGCTTGGCCATTTTGAATGGCGCGCGTGGCCCGTTCCAGCATATCCATATACATGCTAAAACCGATGGCCTGCATGTTACCGCTTTGTTCCTCGCCCAACAATTCACCGGCCCCACGTATTTCCAAATCTTCCGATGCCAAAATAAAGCCTGCGCCCAGGTCAGAAGCACGCGTAATCGCTTCAAGTCTTTTTTCGGCATCGCCTTTTAAATGTTTAAGCGACGGCACCAACAAATACGCATAAGCCTGATGATGACTACGCCCGACCCGCCCGCGCAGCTGGTGCAACTGGGCCAAGCCTAACTTGTCGGCGCGTTCGATGATAATCGTATTGGCACTCGGCACGTCAATACCGGTTTCAATAATGGTTGAACTCACTAAAATATTGTATTGTTTATGGTAAAACGCCTGCATGACCTGTTCAAGTTGCTGCTCGCGCATTTGTCCGTGAGCAATACCGACTCGCGCCTCAGGAATCAGCGCATGCAGTGCCTCGGCTGCGCGTTCAATGCTGGCGACATCATTATGTAAAAAATACACCTGACCACCACGCAACAGTTCACGCAAAATCGCCTCTTTTAAGGTCGCATTGCTGCGTTCCATAACAAAGGTTTTAACGGCCAGACGACGGGCAGGCGGTGTGGCAATAATCGAAAAATCGCGCATGCCCGAAAACGCCATATTTAACGTGCGTGGAATCGGAGTCGCCGTCAGGGTGAGCATGTCAACATCGGCGCGCATGTTTTTAATTTTTTCTTTATCGCGTACGCCAAAACGATGCTCTTCATCGACAATCATCAGGCCCAAATCATGAAATTTAACGGTTTCCTGAAGTAATTTATGCGTTCCAATCACAATATCAACCGTACCGGCAGCCAAATCCTTTAAGACTTTATCATGGTCAGATTTTTTGCCAAACCTTGATAACACTTCAATGCGCACCGGCCAATCGGCAAAACGGTCTAAAAAATTATCATAATGCTGCTGGGCCAGTAATGTGGTCGGAACCAGAATGGCCACCTGCTTGCCGCCATGCACTGCGACAAACGCCGCACGCATGGCCACTTCGGTTTTGCCAAAGCCGACATCGCCACACACCAAACGATCCATAGGACGCGCCGCTGCCATATCGGCCAAGGTTGCTTCGATGGCGTCGCGCTGGTCGTGGGTTTCTTCAAATGGAAATTGACTGGCAAATAACCGATAGGCCTGTTCATCAATATTAAACGCAATGCCGGGACGCGCCGCACGACGTGCCTGAACATTTAATAATTCGGCTGCAACGTCGTAAATCTGGGCAATGGCCTTACGTTTGGCACGCGCCCAAACATCACTGCCCAACCGATGCAGGGGCGCATGTTCGGGGTCGCCGGCACTGTAACGGCTGATTAAATGCAGATTAGCTACCGGCACATAGACCACAGCATTTTCAGCATAATTAATTTGCATTAGTTCGTGTTCCTGACCGTCAACTTCCAGTGTTACTAAACCCTGATAACGTCCAACACCATAATCCACATGCACAATAGGCACACCAATGCTAAGCTCAGCCAAGCTTTTGACCAGAAACTCGTCCGATACCGAAGGGCCCGATTTACGGCGTCGTTTTTGAATGACTCGCTGTCCAAACAATTGATTCTCGGTGATTAACGCGCAACGCTCAGGCAGAATCAAGCCGCGTTCCAAGCCGGCAGTCGCAATGTTCAGCCGGTTTTTAATGCCTGTTTGCGGTATCGGTCGCTGCATCACCTCGCCAAACTGCTCAAGCGTGGTTAAATTGCCAAAAACGGGCCGCAGCAAATCACGCAGACTTTCACGCCGGCCCGCACTTTCAGCCACCAACACGATAACGCCGCTAAACGTTTGCACAAATTGCTTTAAATGCGCTAACGGTTCAGGGCTGTTTTGTTCAACAGTCAGGACAGGATATTCAACGGCAGGCAAGTTAAACGCGCCTGCACGTTCCGGCGCCGGGTCTTGCGATAAAATTAATCGGCCAAAGTCTTTAAAGCGCGCAAAGGTTTCATCGAGGGTAAGCGCCAATAAATGCGGCGGTACGACGGGCTGGTCGATATTATGCCGGCGGTCTTCATAACGGCGCTGTAACTCAGACCAATAATGCTGCATCGGTGCATCAATTAACGCATCAGTCACAATCACGCTGTTTCTGGGAAAATAACTAAACAGGGTACCATGGGCCAGATAATCGGTTTCTTCAAAAAATAACGCCTGATAATACTCGATTCCCGGGGTGGCAATGCCGTCCATCACGTCCTGATAAAGTGGCACTTTGCGCACACTGGCATGCGGGAATAATTCGCTAAAACGCATGCGAAAAGTACTTTTACCATCTAATAACGGAAATTCGCGTGCTGGCAACAACGTAAAGCGCTCAATTTGGCCATCTGGTTTGGTGCGCTGCGTTTCGGGGTCAAATAACCGTAACGATTCAATAGAGTCATCAAACAACTCAATACGTACCGGTAGCGTCTGCCCCATCGGATAAATATCCATCAAACTACCGCGCACTGCGTATTCACCGGCTTCAAATACCGAATCAACCGCGCGATAACCGGCCATGCTTAAGCGATGACGCTGCTCTTCAAGTTTAAAGACCTGACCCTTTTTTAAGTCAAAATGCTGCCCAAGTAACCAGGACGGCGGCGCAAGCCGTTGCAATAACGTAGATGCCGCCAATAAAATCACGCCATTTTTAGGCATATGAAATAAAAGCGCCAAGCGTTCCGAGCTGATTTCCTTATGCGGTGACAAACGATCATACGGCAAGGTTTCCCAATCGGGAAAAACAAACACCGGCACCTCAAAAAACTGTAACTCAGCCTCCAGCAAATTGACATGCGTCTGGTCACGCGCCACCATGATAATAGGTGCGTCGGGCTGTTGCCACACACATTGGGCCAGTACAAAACTATCCAATGCGCCTTTAAGGTTGCCCAGCCAGCGCCGTTCGCCCGGTGCAATGGGCCATTGGGGTAACGCCTGCGTCACTACAGAGGCGATCGAAAGAGAGGTCGACATAGCATGGGCTGACTGCAATAATAATCGCGGCAGTTTAACAAAATTTACTCCGTTAAACTTAAATTTTTTAGCCCGCCCGCGTTGCTTCATTGTCGTTAAGATGTCATGTTAAAGGAATAAACTGATTTGTCATTATCTTTAAAACGTGACGTATTGAACCCGATAACATAACACCGATTAAGGCTTTAATCTGACGCACTATTAATGATATGCTAGCGTTAATGATATGCTGGCGTTAATATTAAGGAGCAAACCGTGTCCGATTGGCTTAGTACCGTACAGTTTGATGAGCACGGCTTAATCCCCGCCATTGCGCAAGACCATGCCACAGGCCGCGTGCTCATGGTGGCGTGGATGAATCGTGCAGCATTAGAACAAACGGCTAAGACGCGTAAGGCGGTGTATTGGTCGCGTTCACGGCAAAAACTTTGGCATAAAGGCGAAGAATCGGGCAATGTGCAACAGGTCCATAATATCCGCCTGGACTGCGATGCCGATATTATCCTGTTAAATGTGACCCAGCAAGGTGGCGTGGCTTGTCATACAGGGCGTGAGTCGTGTTTTTATCAAGAATTAAACACCGATTTAACCTGGCAAACGGTCGAGCCTGTGCTGGTTGAACCCGATACGCTATATAGCGCGGCAACCTTGGCGGCTAATGCCTCCAAACACTTAAACCATGATAAAGAACAGGATCATGCACAGCACGCAGCCCAGGCAATGGTTAGTATTGCAGCTACACCGGTTGATGTTTTGCAGCAGCTTGGCGATATTATCCAGGCGCGCAAACAGGCTGCCCCCGACAGTTCGTACGTGGCCAGTTTGTATGATAAAGGTTTAAACAAGATTCTGGAAAAAATTGGCGAAGAAGCCACTGAAACCATTTTAGCCGCCAAAGATGCGCAGCCTGATAATACGGGGGATTTAGTCTATGAAGCGGCTGATGTCTGGTTTCACATGCTTGTGATGCTGGGTTACTTTAACGTGCCGCCGCAAGCTATTTTAGATGAACTTGGACGCCGTTTTAATTTATCCGGACTGGTTGAAAAGGCAGCGCGCGCAGGCCAGTCATAACGATTAAACGCTACAGGCGGTGCCTGATGGACTAAAGGCGCAGCACATTAAACCGTACACATGAGGTTCTATTATGGGCAGTTTCTCGCTAATGCATTGGGCTATTGTTTTAGTCGTGGTTGTTCTGGTCTTCGGTACCAGTAAATTTAAAAATGCCGGCAAGGATTTAGGCGGCGCGGTCAAGGGGTTTAAAGATGCTATGCGTGATGGTGAAACCCCGGCTGATCCGCGTTTAACGGCTCGTTCCGATGGGGTGGTGACTGAAGTTAAACACGATGAGCACATGCCTAGATAATTAAAAGCTAAAAGGATTTGCGGTGTTTGGCGTAGGATTTACCGAATTATTGCTGTTGGCTGCTATTGCACTCGTCGTGTTGGGGCCTGAAAAACTGCCGCATGCAGCGCGTATGGCAGGCGCTTGGTATGGACGTATTCGGCGAACGCTGGCCCATATGCAACATGAAATCGAGCAGGAAGTGAATGCGCTCGAAGTACGACAAAAAATGCAGTCTGAAATGGCAAAAATGAAACAGGCTAAACAGGATTTTCATGCCCATTTAAGCGAAATATCTCAGCAGGCGGCTGCTATCAGCCCCCCGGTTGCCGGAATTGTCGATATTCATAAAGGCTCGACCCAAGTGCCTAAACCCCCGGGCGGCGGGCGTTATTATTTTTTGTTGGGTACTCCGATAAAAGCTCATCAATATTATCCCAAAATTCCGTTTATACGCGACCCGATGCCTTGCAAAACGGAATAATCTGTTTAATTACACCGTTATAATGACAAATCTTAATGAGCAGCCCTTAATGAACCGTTCTAATCAATCGTTTGTAATCGCATGAAGCCTTACGAGCCCTTGCCCCCCGATGAAGTAACCGATTCCCTTAAAGAAATGCCGTTAATCGGTCATTTAATGGATTTACGTCGCCATTTAATCCGGATTTTTGCCGCCGTTTTGGTTATTTTTTTAATGTTAATTGGCTTTGCTCGCCCATTGTATGAAATGCTGTCGGCCCCCTTGCGTGCTCAGTTACCACATAACGCTACCATGATTGCCACTGATATTACCTCAACCTTTATGGCACCGGTTCGGCTTACCTTTTTTGTGGCTGCATTTATTGCCATGCCGTATATTTTGCACCAGGTTTGGCAGTTTATCGCGCCAGCGCTGTATAAACATGAAAAACGCCTTGCGGTTCCAATGTTAATCGCCAGTGTTTTACTGTTTTATACGGGGATTGCGT
>JAGLBJ010000068.1 GCA_018260315.1 Moraxellaceae bacterium
GATTGCAAATCTGTATTTTGCCGGTCAAATTAACGGTACGACAGGCTATGAAGAGGCCGCCGCACAAGGTTTACTAGCCGGTTTAAATGCTGCGCGTCAGGCCTGGGACCAAAGGGGCTGGACGCCGACACGTGACCAGGCCTATATCGGCGTGATGGTGGACGATTTAATTACACATGGTACGCGCGAACCGTATCGCATGTTTACCAGCCGGGCCGAATACCGTTTAATGCTGCGTGAAGACAACGCCGATATACGGTTAACTGAGATTGGCCGCGAATTGGGGCTGGTCGATGATGCGCGCTGGGCTGCATTTTGCCAAAAACAGGAGGCTATTACCACCGAAACTGCCCGCATTAAAGATATTTGGGCCACGCCACATAATGCACTGGGCAAGCTATTTGTTGATGAAACGGGCGAACCGTTGACACGTGAACAATCGGCCTACGATTTATTACGTCGGCCAAGTGTGACCTTTGCGCAGTTATCGCCGGTGATTGGTTCAAGCGTTACGGCAGATATCGGCCAGCAAATTGAAATCTCGGCCAAATATTCGGGCTATATTGACCGTCAGCAAGATGATGTAGCACAACTTAAACGTCTTGAGCAAACCGTGATTCCTGATGATTTTGATTATAATGCATTGTCGGGATTGTCCCGCGAAATTACCCAAAAACTTAATGCTGTAAGACCCGTTACGCTTGCTCAGGCCGGACGGATTCAAGGCGTTACGCCTGCTGCGATACAGCTCATCATGATTATGCTAAAAAAACAACGGGGACAAAAAACCAGTGCATGACCTGACTAAAGCAGCGCCTGTCGTTTTGGAACACGGTGCATTGGCGCAATTTTTCGCAGCCATTACCCCTTATGACGAACAGGGGCTGCGCGTGATTCATGCACTGGCGCCCGATTTTTTAACGCCTTTGTCTAAAGGATTGGCATATCTGGGCGGCGCACCGGTTTTAACCGTTATCTGCATGATACTACTGGCTATTTTATGGAAAAAATGTTCAAAAAATACTTTACTTTTTACTTTTTATGCGCTGATTGGCTCTATCGCATTAAATTGGACCGTTAAAAGTTTTTTTCATCGGGTACGCCCAGAACTTTGGCACCATGCCACGGCCGTTTATGGTACGTCGTTTCCGAGTGGGCATAGTCAGTATGCGGCGGCACTGGGTGCTACTATTTACATTTTGGCACGCCATACGCGCTGGGCTTATGGTGCGTTAAGGTTTGCGATCCTATGGACCTTAGGTTTAGGGTTATCGCGGCTCGTGTTAGCGGTGCATTATCCGTCCGATGTGATGGGTGGCTGGATTTTAGGCTGGGTTTGGGTCTGGTTTTGCGCATGGTGTCTGGGATTACTGACTAAAGCACGCCCTTCGATGCGCCCTACATAATTTAAGCAACCGTTTAGCTTGCTGCTAGGCTGGTCAATGTCGATTGGCTTTAAAACAAAAATTTGCTATGCTCAAGGTCAATTATTCCGATGATTTGGGGCTTTACTTTTATGAATGATTTTTATTTGGGGGGGGGTTAATCAGTGATTACTGCATTTGGGGCTATTAAAAGTTTTTTCAGAAATTCTCAAGTAAAACCAGAAGATTTGAAGACTGAAGTTGATTATAAGCAGCAGGCTTTAGAACAATTTCAACAACTATTCTGTATCAACTTCTTTTCGTAGGCTAAAAAAATTCTCCCACAACCCTTTTTCTGCCCATCGGTTAAAAACCAAAACCAATTCTTTTTTTCTGTATCACCCGACCGACAGCGATTTAATGTATGCGTATCTTGAGCAGGCGGTCGGCAAATATAATCGTACGCTTGAATCAAATATGGAAAACAAGCGCCGTAGCCGTTATATTCCTGCCGATGTTAAAGGGCAGGTTTGGGCAAAATGTAAAGGACAATGCATGTATTGCGGGTTACGTCATTGCCTAGATTATGACCATATCGTCCCGTATTCAAAGGGCGGGCCCAATACCGTCGACAATTTACAGTTACTCTGCCGCGATTGCAATGTACGTAAAGGTGCACGCCTTTAGAGATAGCATTATACCTTTACTACTAGGTGTGCGGGTTTACCGGCTTGTGCGTCAGTTAAGACAATCTGTACCGGTAAAAACTGCATAATAATATCCGCTTGGGTTTTAGTGTGCAGACTTAGGGTATCACACGTCAACTCGCCACCTTGCCCGAGCGCCATAGGCAGTAATAATTGATCGGTCAGATATTCATCTACCGCACCCGTTTGCTCTAGATACCGCATAACCTGCTCTGCTAATTTCTTGGCCACATTTTCAGCAGTCAAGCCTTTGCTGCCTAAAGCCGTAAATACTGCATGATGCTGTTCAAATACAACCTTGACATAAAGCGCATTGCCTTCCCCATCGCCCGTTAAGGCCAACAGTTTGACCGTATGTGGTAACGGCAATTGTTCGCGTAATACTGTTAACTCTCGATTGACAATATTATGTCCTAAATTTTGCACGCCGCCCGCCAGTTCACAGCCCCTATAAGCGCCGCGCTCGGTTAAAATTAACGGTGGTTTATCAAGCCAGGGCTGCACGTTTAACATAATTTTACCGCCGCCCACGGGGAAAAATCCGGTTTTTTCAATGGTTAAATCTGCCGCAATTCCCATTTTTTGCAAGATAGGCAAAAATCCTACCTGAATAAAATCGGCAGTCGGGGCCATTGGGTTATGCGTCCCGCCTTCAATGCACACACTCGAAGGCTGCGCCTGCATCAATAACGCCGGTAAAACCGTTTGCAGCACCAGCAGGGTACTACCCGCAGAACCAATTTTAAAATGGTAATGCCCCGCCTGTACGGTATGCGGCCTAAACGTCAGCGTCGTACTGTGCAATATATCTCCCGTAACCATGGCCTGGCCGATTTGCCTGGCTGCCTGCACACAAACCAAATGTTGCCGCATTAACCCGGGCTTTTTTCGGCCCGCACGTATATTGTGCAGTTCAAACGGCCGTCCGGTAATTAGCGATAAACTCAGTGCCGTACGTAAAATCTGCCCGCCGCCTTCCCCTTGGGCACCATCTAAAATAATAGGTTGCAGGGTAGTTTGCATGAATTTATCCTGTTGATTTCTAAAATTTTTTAATCTTATTGACAAGTTATAGCCGCCTTAGCTTAAGGCTCTTGCAACAATGCGCGCCTACGTAATTCGTTGGCAATCAGCCCCGCCGTAACACCGTCCAGGCCTTGCACGCCTCTATCCAGCGTATGAAAATGCGGATTGGGGTTTGCAGTATTAAAATTTCAGGTGGTATGCGGTACAGGGCTGCAATATTCATCAATCAGCGCCATAATGTTTTCATAACCGTCATCAATATTACCCGTGCCAAACTGTTGTTCAAGGGCGTTAAGCGAGATGCTAAATAAATGCGTCAGTGCCGTGTAATCGGTTTTTTGGTGATGATAACCCAGAGAGTTCATGTAAAAATTTCCCCTTTAACGCCATTCATGGGCTAAAATCCAATCCTTTAAGCTCACCTGATGGGTTTCGCTGTCCACGCTGTGCCAATGTGACGCATCAAATTCCTGGGCAAAAAATCGCCGGATTTCTATCTGAAAAGCCCGTGCAAAGGCTACTTTATCGACCTGTGTTTCAAAATAAACGTTCAATGTTCGCAAACTCCGAACCCCCAATTTAACCATTTTATCCGAAATTTTCATCGCTTCGAGGCGGGCCACCTGGACTTCTTCATCAATATCAAGCACCGCAGGCAAACGGTCTTGTGCAATATCGTCCACCCAGTAGACCAGGTCTTTAAACGGGTCATACACATCGGATAATGCAATACAATGCAAGGTCTCCTGATGGTCAAAAATCAAATCAGCCCAGCCCCATTGACCCATTTTGAGGCGAAATTTTAAATCGGCATTAACGTTTTGCCATTGAATCGCCTTACTATTATCCATACTTACTGTCCTTAATGGGCCATGTTTAACTTATCCCATTCCTTAATTTTAGAATAAACGCTTTCGAATAAAAAAGTTGCCACAAACACACGTCCAGCCTAGCGGAAAATATCAGGCAACCTTCAGCCCAAAAACCGTTTTTCTAGGATTTAATAACCTTTTAGCGATTAACGTTAAACGTTGATAATTTAAACGTTTACCTTTAAGCATTCATCTTTGAACGTTCAACGGGTGATATAGCGCTGCTATATCTTAGTTGAGACCTAGCTCAAGTTTAAGATGAAGGTTATTTAACATTTTTCGGACGCTATTTGCGGCAAAAACGGTTAATCCTCCGACCTTTTGCCGAACGATTAAGAAAAACTGTTAACGGTTAAATATTAATCAGTGTGACTGCATTGGTTTCACTCAACGCGTAATCAACCTCTTCCAAAAAGGTTTGAATCATGGCGCGATACTGTTCTACAGCTTACTCGGCCTGCACCGATGCATTAAATGACAAAATCGCCAGTTCTTTGGTTAACCGCACTGTATTAATGGACGATTGCACCCGCTCATCAATCTGCGCTTGCGACAGCTCAACGCCAGCACCTGCCAGCACCTTAATGGTTTCTTCCTGCGCCTTTTCAATTTCCTGATTAGCTTTAAGCTGCTTGGTTTTGGCAGCACTAAGCTGTGTTTGCATGGTTTGTCCAATGGCCTGCAAATAGCCTTCATACAAAAACTTGAGTTCAATAGATTCACGTACACTGTGGGTTTGGCCATTAATAGTCACCATCGTGGTTAAATTGGACTGCTCAATAGCCAGTTTTAACTTGATCATTTCAGTGACCATATCGGCATTGGCCTGCATGTTGCCTGTCAATTTTTTTTGTAACGTGTGGCTTTCTTGCGTATCGATTTTAATGCTGTTAATCGCTGCGATATATTCTAGCGCCTCAGACTTGGCCAGTTTATCCTTTAATGCCTTAACGCGAGATAACGCGCGAGTAATAGTATATGTTGCCATCATGTTGTCCTCTTCATTTACTTTAGTATTGTACCCAATGATTTTTACGCTTTGACTCTCAAAATAACCGGTCTTACCCGAACCGATAACCTTTAAGTTAAATTCAACAGCTCCCAATCCTTAATATCTGCTACCGTGTCCGTAGCAGCATCAATAAAAACCGTGACCGAATCACGCCCTTTTTGCAGTGCGTTAAGGGCCAGCACCATCTCCACCCACGGTTTTGGTTTTCCCGCTTGCGCCAGATTGCCGTTAAAGTTAGACAAAATATTAATAGGTTCAATGCAGGCAACATTGAGCGTCAGATAGGCAAACTTTCTCGTGAAAACCATCGCCATGTAATCCCGCCATCATGGAAAAACCGATACCAATCGTGCGGCCCTGACCATCAAAAACAGGCTGCATGGCAGGTTTCCTCATGATAACTAAACTGTTAACCCTTGACGCATACCACCTGGCGCAGCGTATACACCACTTCGACTAAATCGCGCTGAGCAAACATTACAGCATCAATATCTTTATATGCGGCCGGAATTTCATCAATGACTTCGGCATCTTTACGACATTCCACGCCTTCAGTTTGGGCCACCTGGTCAGCCACGGTAAACCGTTTTTTGGCCTCGGTACGGCTCATCACGCGGCCTGCGCCGTGCGAACACGAACAAAACGCCTCCTGATTGCCTTTACCGCGCACAATAAACGACTTAGCTCCCATCGACCCGGGAATAATGCCAAATTCGCCCAGCCGCGCCCGTACTGCGCCCTTACGTGTTACCAGTACTTCTTCGCTATAATGCAGTTCACGGTCGACATAATTATGATGGCAATTCACCGCCTCGACGCGTGCCTCAAACGGTTTGGCAATGACCGAACGCAGTGCCGTTATAGCATTTTCCATCATCAGCTCGCGGTTGGTCATGGCATAACGCTGCGCCCAGCCTACCGCAAACCAGTAATCGTCAAAATGCGCCGTACCTTCAGGAAAATACGCCAAATCTTTATCGGGTAAATTGATAAAATGTTGCCGCATATCCTGCCGCGCCAATTCTATAAAGTGATTACCGATGGCATTGCCCACGCCGCGCGAACCCGAATGTAGCATAATCCATACCGTATTGGTTTCGTCCAGACAGATTTCCACAAAATGATTACCCGTACCCAACGTGCCCAAATGCTTGTAATTGTTGGTATTTTTAAGCTTGGGATATTTTTGACACAGCATATTAAAATCATCGACCAAAGTT
>JAGLBJ010000069.1 GCA_018260315.1 Moraxellaceae bacterium
TATATAAATGTTTGCCCGGCAATAAATCGTCTAAAATCAAGGTTCCGGTCGGTTTTTTACTGATGAATAATGAATCGCCGACTTTAACTTTTTGTAAAATAGAGGTGAGCGGGCCGTCCGGCACTTTAATCGAAAAAAATTCCAGATGGTCTTCATAGTTAGGGCTTGCAATCGAATAAGCGCGCATTAAAGGCTTGCCATTGATTTCTAGACCAATCATGACAAACTGGCCGTTTTTAAAGCGCAGACCGGCATTACGCGTAGTTTTAAAGGAAAATAAAGTATCGTTCCAATGGTGAACGTCAGTGATGGTTTCGGTATAAAAATTTGACATAATGTACTCAGTCTCGTATTAAAAAAATCAAACTATAGCGGGTCAAGCGAAGTAATAGCACGGCTACTGTAAGATTAGGCCGCTTATTTAAGCTTCAACGTTCACTGTCGACCATTGGGTTGCATATTTTACCCTAAATTGTGAGTATGAGGCGCTAAATTAAATAAGATTTTTGCCTCAAGGGCAGTAAGTTTCTTATACGGGCCGTCGCTAAACTGAGTATGATAAGTGACCTAATATGCTGGGTTGTAGAATGGGTTTTTATGTCTGATGTCGGCGATTATCTAAAGGCAAGCGTGACGGTGCCTGTGATTGGTTATGTGCGCAGTCCGTTTGGGCAAAAATTCGGTGTGCCGCGCCAGCCTAATCTGGTTAATGTTGAAGCATATATTGAGTTTAACGTGCCCTTTGATACGCCCCAGGCGTTTTTGGGCTTAACGGACTTTAGTCATCTTTGGGTGATTTGGCAATTTCATCAAAATAATTCGCTAAATCAGGCGTTTAAGCCCATGATTCGCCCGCCGCGTTTAGGGGGAAATCGGCGCATTGGGGTATTTGCAAGTCGCAGTATGTACCGGCCTGCGCCGCTTGGATTATCAGTAGTTCAGTTGCAACATGTAGAGCAGACGTCGCACGGCATACGTTTGCACATTTTAGGCGCTGATATGATTGATGGTACGCCGGTGCTTGATATTAAACCGTATATTGCTTATAGCGATGCCGTTCCGCAGGCGCTTAGTGGATTTGCGTCTGAGCCGCCGCCTGTGCTGCATGTAGTGTGGAGCGAAACGGCTCTTAAACACAGCAGCCTATTACAAAATACCCAACATTTAAATGCACAGCAGCTTAAACTCATCGAGCAATTACTGGCGCAAGACCCACGGCCAGCCTATCAAAATGATAACCGCGTTTACGGCATGCAGTATGCGGGGGTGAATATTCGTTTTCAAATTGAACCGCATATCGTGACGATTTTGACATTAGAATATGTTGAAAACGCTGCGCCAAAAATGCTTTAAAAAGGTCAGGGGAGTCAGATGAATACCGATAATACCAGTAATAGTAGCCATACCGGCAATAATGGCGACCTTAAATCACGGCATTTTTCCATACAGGTTGATGTACGCTGGTGCCTCGACGAATTGTTAAAAGATGGCCATATGAATCAGCGCGATGTTAATTTGGTGGCTACAACTGCACGCCGTAAAGAGCAAGCCCACTGGCACCCGCTACAGATTATTGCCGATTTTGCATTAACGGATTTAAAAAATCCCAATCAGCATCTAACGCTCGCATTTTTAACCCAGTGGCTTGCGGCAAAAGCTCATATGCCGGTGTATCGTATTGACCCGTTAAAAACCAATGTAGCCGCCATGACGGCGATTATGTCGCATGAATTTGCCGAGCGGCATCGGATTATTGCCGTTCATGTAACACCCGACGTGGTGACCATTGGGAGCGACCAGCCATTTTATGATGATTGGTTAACCAATTTAAGCCATGCGTTGCAGCCACGACGTATTGAGCGCGTCATGCTCAATCCTGAACAGCTTAACCGTTATTTGGCCGAGTTTTATCAGGTGACGCGGGCGATTGCGGGGGCAGGCTATGCCAATGCCAATCCCGTTGACCCCAAAGGTGCCGATGTTTTATTGCAATTGGGCGATATGCAAAACCCCGATGCTAATGACCAGCATATCGTTAAAATTGTTGATTGGCTGCTGCAATATGCTTTCGATCAGCGTGCTAGCGACATTCATTTAGAACCTCGGCGAGACAAGGGGCGCGTGCGTTTTCGCATTGATGGAGTGTTGCATACGGTTTATGAGCTTGCAGCACCGATTTTATTGGCCGTGATTTCGCGCATTAAAATTTTGGGCCGCATGAATGTTGCTGAAAAACGTAAACCTCAAGATGGCCGGCTTAAAACCCGTACGCCGCAGGGGCAGGAAACCGAATTGCGCTTGGCGACACTGCCCATTGCGGTTGGTGAAAAAATGGTTTTACGGATTTTTGACCCTGAAGTTTTGGTGCGTAGTTTTGAACAATTAGGTTTGCGCGGCGAAGATTTGACCAAATGGCAAAGCATGACGGCGCATCCTAATGGCATTATTTTGGTCACGGGGCCTACAGGCTCGGGCAAAACTACGACGTTATATTCAACGCTGCGACACTTGGCCAGCGATGAAGTAAATGTATGTACCCTTGAAGACCCCATCGAAATGATTGAGCCGCGTTTTAATCAAATGCAGGTCAATGGCAGTATTGGGCTAGGGTTTGCTGAAGGAATACGGGCGTTAATGCGTCAGGACCCCGATATTATTATGGTTGGGGAAGTGCGCGACCAGGACACCGCAGAAATGGCGATTCAAGCCGCTTTAACCGGTCACCTGGTGCTGACGACCTTACATACCAATGATGCGCCTAGTTCATTAGTACGTCTGCATGATTTAGGCGTGCAGCCTTTTTTAACAGCCGCTACGATTTTAGGCGTGGTGGCGCAACGTTTAACGCGTACGTTATGCAAACATTGCAAAGTGGCGCAGCCGGTCACTTCTGCCGAGCAAGAGGCTTGGGCACAATTAGTTGCCCCCTGGACGAGTAAGCCGCCTGCTGTTTTATATCATGCGGTGGGGTGTGAACAGTGCCGCGGCACGGGTTATTTAGGCCGTATGGGGATTTATGAAATTTTGGTGTTAAGTACCGACATCAAGCGTTTAGTCAGTGAAAATGCCACTTTAACCCAAATTCGTGCCCAGGCTTATCAGGAGGGCTTGGAGCCGTTACGTTTGGCAGGTGCGCGCAAAGTCGCCGAAGGTGTCAGTACGTTGGAGGAAGTAATGCGCGTGGTACCGTTACATTAAATCATCTTGTTAAATAAGTAAGTTACTGGCGCTTTTGAGCAGCATGACTCTATAGGCTGCCTATAAATGACTATTTAAAAATATAATTTTATTTAAAAAGGCTGTCATGTAGTAGTCATGACAAAACGCTATGCTTTATCCAGTTTTAAGAATTTTTCCATTTTAAGACCAAAAAAAAGATTTTAATTATGGTTATAAAGCGTAGAAATAATGGATAAAAATGAGCTCAACTACATATTTTAATGCTGCATATTGAACCCATGATTGTTACATACCATTCCTTAAGCTTAAATGAATTCACAATTGCTTAATGATTTATGAGTCTTAAATGATTAATTTATAATCAAAAATTCTTGGAATATGGAAAAAATAAGTAATGTAACAAAATATTTAGAAATTTTTAGTTACTTTTTTCATTAAAATGTAATAATCTATGTCCATACTCGCACTAGAGATTTGATTATAGATTGCAACATTGTGCAGAACAGGTAGAAAAAAGGTGCAGACCTTACAACATCTGGTTGATAAACGTACAGGTTGTAATAGTGGCTCAATTGAGTTGGCAACAACCAGCTCGCTAAATTTCCCTTTGGAGTGTTTCACATGAAAAAGCTACTCGTTGCGTCGCTGGTTTCAGCAGTATCGGTTTCTGCGGCTCAAGCAGCCCCAGTAATGTATGGTAAATTATTTGTAGGCTTAGATTATATTGGCGCTAAAATGAAAAATGGCGGCCAGGATTTTAGCACCACAACCTTAAACTCAAATGCTTCACGCTTTGGCTTAAAAGGTGAAGATGAATTAACCCCAACATTAAGCGCTATTTATCAAATTGAATACGGCGTATCTGCTGTATCAAATGGTTTACGTAATAGTTCAGTTAGCTATGTTAACGGTGTTACCTTAGTCAATACCGGTACTGCTGCTGCGCCAGTTTATACCAGTGTTAAAACAACTAATGGTAGCTCAACTGTAGGGACTGCTGCTGGCACAGGTATTACGTCTTACTCAACGGCTACTGACCTGAATGCTCGTAACCGTTACTTGGGCTTAAAAAGCACTGAATGGGGTACATTACGTTTTGGCCGCTTTGATACCGCTTTAAAAGAATCACAACGTACTGTAGATGTGTTTAAAGATACCGTAGGCGAAGCAGCTGACCATAAAATGATTATGGCTGGTGAAAACCGTGTTGACCGTGTAATCGGCTACGAAGCCCCTGAAATCCATGGCATGCCATTAAAATTAAACTTGAACCTCATTTTAGACCAAGGGATTGGTGGTGCAGGTTCAACAGGTGGTCGTAACGGCGATAACGCGTTCTCTGGCTCAGTTGCCTATGATGAAAATGGTGCTTATTTAGCAGCGGCTTATGATAGCCGTGTTGTAAGTACCTTTTTAGCAAATCCAGGTTTGGGAACAAACCTAAATAGTTATGCATTTAACGGTGTACCTGCTAATACTGTACGTGTAACTGCGCAATTTGACTTAAATAAATTAGCTCAAATTCCTGGTTTACAATTGGGTATGTTGTTTCAAAACTCCAAGCCTAGCGTAACCAATAACTATTTAGACAAACAAAATGCCTGGTTAGTGAGCGGTTCTTATAAAATCCCTGCGTCTGTGTTAAGTCATGAAGGGTATGGCGTGTTTGCTCAATATTCAGAGTCAACGACCGACCTTAAAAACAATACCATCGGCAGCGTAAAACGTAAACAAGCCGGTGCGGGGGTATCATATGCCTTCTCTCGCAAAACTGCGATGTATGGCTATATCGCCCGTCAGTCTTTCGAAGATTTACCTTATAACTTAAATGTTGTAGGTATGGCATTAGAACATAAATTCTAAGACCTGCTTAGACTGCGTTTAAAATACTTAAAAGATCTGTCTTAGGGCAGGTCTTTTTTTATGGCTTGAATCATTTTATTTGCCAGTGACCCTTTAGAAATACAGCATTTTCTGAACCCAATCAGTATTATAAAACCCTGCATTTAAACGATTTTTACTTTGCTTTAGCGTGCCTGTTCCCGTAAAATCACGACTTAAATCTAGGCCTCTGGAAAACTCATGACCAAATATATTTTTGTCACTGGTGGTGTTGTTTCATCACTTGGAAAAGGCATCTCTGCGGCATCAGTGGCAGCCTTGCTAGAGGCACGCGGTTTACGGGTGACGATGACTAAAATGGACCCCTATATTAATGTTGATCCGGGCACCATGAGTCCGTTTCAGCATGGTGAAGTGTTTGTGACCGAAGACGGCGCCGAAACTGACCTTGATTTAGGCTACTATGAGCGGTTTTTACGTCATTCACGCATGAGCAAAAAAAATAATTTTACCACGGGGCGCATTTATTTAGACGTATTACAAAAAGAACGACGCGGTGATTATCTAGGCGCAACGGTGCAAGTCATACCGCATATTACTGATGAAATTATTCGTCGTATTCGTGCAGGTGGTGAAGGGTATGATATCGCCATTGTAGAAATTGGCGGGACGGCGGGCGATATTGAATCGTTACCGTTTATGGAAGCGGTGCGCCAAATTCGTGTAGAACTGGGCAGCCAAAATTCCCTATTAATGCACTTAACCTTAGTGCCGTATATTGCTTCAGCAGGCGAAACCAAGACCAAACCCACGCAACATTCAGTTAAGGAATTGCGTTCAATTGGACTACAACCGGATATTTTAATTTGTCGTTCCGACCACCCGATTGGAGACGATGCGCGTCGTAAAATTGCCTTATTTACCAATGTTGAAGCGCGGGCCGTCATTTTATGTGAAGATGCTCCGAGTATTTATTTGATTCCGCGTATGTTGCACGACCAAAAACTCGATGAACTGATTTGCGAACGCTTTGGTTTAGCCACTCCCAATGCTGATTTATCCGATTGGGACCGCGTAACTGATAATTTGCTAAACCCTGAACGTACTGTAACCGTTGCACTGGTGGGGAAATATGTCGAACTTCCCGATGCTTACAAA
>JAGLBJ010000006.1 GCA_018260315.1 Moraxellaceae bacterium
GCTGAGGGCGCGTTTAAGGTCTTCAATCGGTGTACTGCCTTCAATCAGCCACGAATGTTCATCGCGTTTAATGACCTGTTGTTCATCAGCAAGCGGGCTAATCCAATCGCCCATTACGGTAATCATCAAATCATTTAGGGTAATAATACCGACCACAAGTGCATATTCATTCATCACCACCGCAAAACTTTCCCGCGTACTGCGAAATCTGTCCAACAGTTCAGACAATGTTAAACTGTCAGGCACGATAAGGACTGTACGCAGGTTGGTTTCATTCATTTGCAACAACGATTGATTGTTTAAAATTCTCACCAAAATATCCTTGGTATCGATATAACCCACCACGTGGTCAATATTTTCATTACATACCAAAAATTTAGAATGCGGATAAATCCCGATTTTTTGCCGAATACTGCTTTCAGGTTCCTGCAACGTAAAAAAAACCACGTCATCGCGCAAGGTCATGGAGGAGGCCACGGTGCGCGATTCAAGCTCAAACACATTACCGATTAAATGATGTTCCTGCTGCTGCAAAACGCCCGATTCTGCGCCCTGTTCCATCATGGCAGAAATGTCTTCAAAGGTCAGTTGGTCATCGCGTATCGTGTTAATATTAAAAATTTTTATAATAAAATTACTTAAACCATTGATAATAAACACAAACGGTTTAAACAGCCAGATAAAGCCTTTTATGGGCTGAATGAGTAAAATGGCGACCTGTTCGGGCGAGGTCATGGCCATGCGTTTAGGAATTAAATCGGCAAATAAAATAAACAGCAACGTAACCGTGATAAAAGATGCGGTAAAAGCCAGCGTCGGCAGATACGGGCCGGCATAGATTAAGCCAATCAAACTGCTAAAAAGTGGACTTAAAGCCTCTTCACCCAAAATGCCGCCTAAGATACCGACCGCGTTTAACCCGATTTGCGCCGCAGCAAAAAAATGCGCCGGTTGGGTCTGCATGTCTAATACTTGGCGCGCGCGAAGGTTACCTTGCTCGGCAAGCGTTCGCAGTTTGATTTTATTTGCGGCTGCCAGAGAAATTTCAGACATGGACACAAAGGCACAGATTAAAATTAAGGTACCAATCATCAACATCGGCTGGAATAACGTCATGTCAGGTTCGACTCACGGTCTAGAATAGAGGTCATGACAGGGCTTTAGCAAGGTCGACAGACGGTCCATCGGTTAAGTCTTTGGCCTGCTGCTGCCACATCGTCGCGTACAGTCCCGCTTGCTGTAACAATGCTTGATGCGTACCGCGTTCATGAATAGCGCCATCGACCAATACAATAATGTCATCGGCATCGACAATGGTGGACAGGCGATGAGCAATAATCAACGTGGTGCGGCCTTCACTCAAAGTTTTTAAATTGGCTTGAATGGCGCGCTCGGTGCGGGTATCAAGCGCACTGGTAGCCTCGTCAAAAATCAAAATACCGGGATTTTTTAAAATCGTACGGGCAATGGCAACGCGTTGTTTTTCGCCGCCCGACAGCTTTAGGCCGCGTTCGCCTACCATCGTATTATAACCGTCGGGCATGGCCAAAATAAAGGGGTGAATATGCGCCATTTGAGCTGCCTGTTCGACCTGTTCCGGCGTAGCGGCCGGATTTCCATAGGCAATATTGGCAAAAATGGTATCGTTAAACAATACGGTATCTTGCGGCACAATCCCGATGGCACGGCGTAAACTATCTTGGGTTACGGCTTTAAGGTCTTGCCCATCTATCGTGATGTGGCCCTGTTGCACATCATAAAACCGAAACAGCAAACGGCTCAAGGTCGATTTGCCTGCACCCGACGGCCCAACGACGGCCAGTGTTTTACCAGCCGGGATTTCAAAGGACACATGGTTTAAAATCGGTCTTCGGTCATCATAGCCAAAGGTTACGTCATTAAAAATGACCCGTCCGCCGTTAAACTGCAAAGGTGCGGCATCAGGCGCATCGTTAATTTCAGCCGGACGGAACAACAGCGCAAACATGTTTTCCATATCGGTAAACGAGCGTTTAATGGCGCGATATACAAAGCCCAAGCCATTAAGGGGTTGATAAAGCTGCAATAAATACGTATTGACCATAACAAAATCACCCAATGTCATGGTTTTGTGGGCAATGCCGCGCGCTGCCATAATCATCATGAGGGTTAAACCGGTCGTAATAATAATATTCTGCCCGACGTTAAGCAGCGACAAACTGACCTGACTTTTAACCGACGAATCTTCCAGGGTTCTGAGCAGTTGATTATATTTTTGCGCCTCTAACGCTTCGTTATTAAAATATTTGACCGTTTCAAAGTTCAATAAAGAATCAATCGAATGGGTATTAGCCTGGTTTTCATCTTCATTCATTTGCCGATAAAATTTGGTGCGCCATTCGGTAATCGTGAATGTATAGGCACCATATAAAAACACGGTTAAAAATGTAACCGCCGCAAACCAACCATTAAAAAAATGCCATAACAACCCTGTTACCAAAATGATTTCAAACAGGGTCGGTACCAGACTAAACAGCAAATACGATAATAAGGTGTCAATAGCGCGTGTGCCCCGTTCAATTGAACGATTCATGCCGCCAGTCTGCCGTGCCAGATGAAATCGCAACGACAACGCATGCAAATGTTTAAACACATTGACGCCGACAATTCGTACAGTATGCTGCTGCACACGCGCAAATAAACTGTCGCGCATTTCATTAAACGCCAGACTGCTGGTACGAACGGCGCCATACAATATTATCATGCCGATGGGTATGACCAGTAAGTCGGACGGTTGACCTAACAAGTCAATAATTTTTTTGTAGACCACGGGCAAATAGGCGTTAATGCTCTTGGCAACAAACAATAAGGCAATGGATACGACGACGCGCACGCGAAGCCCCGGGGCATCTTTGGGCCACAGATACGGTAACAGTAAGCGCGTGGCTGCAAGGGCATTTAAATCTTTGGGAGGGGCCAGTTCAGTGGTGGATAGATGTGGCGGCATAACTCAAACGATATCTAAAAAATGCTAGTTTAACATGCGTGCCTTGTTGAAATGGATCGGCACAGTACACAAACAGTAACCTGACTAAAATAGTGAATTTCATGCCAAAAAATTACTAACGGTATGGAAGAAGCATGCTATATTCAGTCACGTTCTAAACCTATCCTATGTGCTTAACATAAGCATCAAGCCGGTTGGTTTAGGGGTTAAACAACGTCTTAACGATTGGGGTAAAGTCATGAAATTATATGGGTTGAGTGGAGCATGTTCGCTTGCTGATCATATTGCGTTAAACTGGACAGGCCAGCCGTTTGAGTTTGAGCTGGTGCCGCGTGAGCAATTAAAAAGTCCGGAATTTTTAGCCAAAAATCCGCTTGGCTCAGTGCCTGTACTGATTGATGGCGAAATGACGTTAACGCAAAATGCGGCTATTTTGGGCTATATCGCCGATTCATTTCCGAATGCCAATTTGTTTGGTAGCGGAACGTCAAGTGAACGCGCACAGGCCATGCGTTGGGTTGCGTTTGTGAATGCCGATATTCACCCGGCCTATGCTCCTATTTTCCGGCCGCAAAATTATGCTCAAACTGAAGACGGTCAGGCGTTTGTCAAAACCAAAGCCTTGGAAAAACTACGCCAGTTATACGGGATTGCCGATGAACAATTGGGCAAAACCGAATGGCTTGCGGGCGATTTTCGGGAGGCGGGCGATGCATACTTGTTTGTTACCTTGTTATGGGCTGCTAAAGTAGGCGTTGATTTAAGTGGATATGAGCATTTAGATAAGTTTAAAGCGCGTATGCTGGCTGATGAGAGCGTGCAGAATGCGTTAAAAACTGAAGGCATTGAGATAGCTTAAGCGGTCTTGGTTTTATAGTCGCGTGCGGAAAAGCGACTTGCAATAGGTTAATTGTACAACGGACGCTTCCAGTTTTGGAGGCGTTTTTTTTGGAGAGTCGCTTAGGGTTAACAGCGATTTATACAGCCGGATAATCAGCCTTAAAGGTCGCTGTGAGTCCTAAATAAAATGCATGCAACGGCTTAAGTTGCTGATATAAATGCTGTAAATTACCATCATTGAGTACAATATCGTCGGCGCGGCTGATACGTTCGGCACGGGATTGTTGGGCGGCCATAATGGCAGCAATGTGTTCGCTAGACTTCCCGTCACGTTGACTGGCGCGCTCGGTTTGTAAATGCTCGGGGCTATCAATTAATAAAACACGTTTAATCCATGGCTGCAACGGACTTTGCAGCAATAAGGGTGACACAAACAACGTATAAGGACTTTGACTGGTAGCAAGTTGCTCATGAATCCATTGGCGTATAGCAGGGTGCGTAAGCTGTTCAAGTTGCAGGCGCGCGGCAGGCTCAGTAAAAATGCGTTGTCGCATGGCCGCACGGTCAAGTTCCCCTGTCGGCAAAAACACGTCAGGTCCAAAGTGTTGACGTATAGCAGCATGGGCTGGCTGACCGAGTTCAACCACTTTGCGGGCAGCAATATCGGCATCGACAATATGAATGCCTTGCGCAAAAAACCAATCGCTGGCGGCTGTTTTACCACTGCCGATACCACCCGTTAAAGCAACAACAAAGGGATATTGAGTCATAAAATGCTCTTAATCTGGTTAATTTAAATGACTCATTTGCAAATAGCCATGCACAATTGACGGCCCCCAGAGCAGGGCAATCCAACCTGCAATCGCCAAGTAAGGACCAAATGCAAACGGCATATTTTTTTTAGTGATTTTTAATAAGATAATCCCGATAATAGCACCCACCAACGACGATAACAGCACAATGAGCGGCAACATTTGCGGTCCCAGCCAAGCCCCCAAGGCAGCCAACAGCTTGAAATCGCCGTACCCCATGCCTTCTTTGCCCGTCACCAGTTTAAATGCCATGTATACAATCCATAGCGCCAAAAAACCGAGAACATAGCCCCAAATAGCGGCACTGGGCGTAACAAAAATTTGCGATGAATTAACCGCAAGGCCCAAGGCAGCAAGCGGTAGCGTTAACCGGTCAGGCAATAACTGATGGTCGGCGTCAATTCCGATAAGGGCAATAAGTACCCAAGTCAATACCAACCCGGCCAGCATTTGCACGGTGGGTCCAAAGACATAAAAGACGATCAGCGACGCCACCATGGTCCCGAGTTCGACTAGCGGATAACGAATGCCGATAGGCGCTTGACAAGCAGAACAGCGCCCGCGCAGCACAAGCCAACTGATTAACGGAATATTTTCATGCCAGCGAATTTGATGACCACATGATGGACAACGCGAAGCCGGCTGACTTAAGGTCAGCGATGGGGGACGGGGTAAAATAACCTCCGGCTGAACGTGTTGTTTGCATTCGTGATCAAATTCTTGCAGCATCATTAAGGGCATGCGGTAAATAACCACATTTAAAAAACTGCCTACACATAATGAAAATACCCCCACCAAGGTAGCTGCAAGCCAGGGATTTTGCATCAACCCCAAAATCCACATTACACAACAGAACCCATTTGGAAAATTGGCAGATACATGGCAATCACCAAACCACCGACTAGAACCCCCAGTACCGCCATAATTAAGGGCTCCATCATGGCTGTTAGACCGTCTACCGCATTATCAACTTCATTTTCATAGTGAGTTGCCACTTTGTCAAGCATGGCATCTAGCGCACCTGACTCTTCCCCAATGCTGACCATTTGAATGGCCATTGATGGAAATAAATTAGTTGCGCGCATGGCAAACTGTAACTGCTGACCCGTAGCGACATCATTTTTTATTTTTTGGACAGCATTTCGAAATACAACGTTATTGGTGGCACCTGAAGTTGAATCTAAGGCATCAATCAGAGGCACGCCTGCTGCAAACGTGGTGGATAACGTTCGGCTAAAGCGTGCAATAATCGCTTTGTAGACCAAATCACCAAAAATAGGGGCTTTTAGGGCTGCACGGTCCAAAAAGTCGCGAAACGCCTGACTGCGCTTTTTAGCCTCTAAAAAGCTACCGACTAATACGCCAACCCCAATAATGACCACCCACCAATATACCTGCATCCACTTTGACATATTCACAACCATTTGGGTAAATGCCGGTAATTGCGCCCCAAACGAGTTAAACAAATCCTGGAATACGGGTACCACTTTAACCATCAAAATAACAGTTACGATAAATGCAACAATGATAACGGCCATCGGATATTTCATGGCCTTTTTGATTTTTTGTTTTAACAGTTCGCTTTTTTCTTTATAAATTGCTACACGGTCCAGCATGGTTTCAAGCGCGCCTGATTGCTCACCTGACGCAACAAGCGACACAAACAAATCATCAAAATACTGCGGATATTTCATTAAGGCGCCAGCAAAGGTATTACCCCCCTCAACTTCCTTCTTAATCCCCAAAACAACATCACGCATTGAAGGGTTATCCAAGCCTTCAGCAACGATTTCAAAACCCTGTACCAAGGGTACACCCGCTTTCATCATCGTAGCTAATTGCCGAGTAAAAATCGTGATATCTAAGGTAGTAACTTTTTGGCGCGTTAAAAATTCTAACGGATTCTTAGCTTTTTTATTGATTTTAACAACATTAATGCCTTGCTTACGCAAAGTCGCCTTAGCTAACGTTAAGTTACGGGCAGTAAATTCACCGGTTACTTTTTCGCCGCGTTTGTTGGTGCCTGTATATGTAAAGATGACGAGCTCATCGATAGGATTGCTGGTTTTGGAAGCGGCTTTTTTAGTTGCAGTGGCCATAATAAGAGTGCCTTAAAAGTGTATGTTTTAACATACTTGATTAAATTGAAAACGATTTGAGTTTTTGGTACCGTTAATCGCCACTGGTCACGCGATTAATTTCTTGTAAGGAGGTCAGACCCTGCATCACCTTTCGAAGTCCTGACCTGCGTAAATTATCAAAACCACTACGCGCCGAAGCGTCGGCAATGGCAATCGCATTTCCATCTTCCATGATAATACGCGCAATCTCCGGGGTCACTTTCATCACTTCATAAATACCGACCCGGCCCCGGTACCCTTCACGGCATTCACTACAGCCTACGGGTTTATACAAGGTAAATCCTTGCTCTAGATCGGCCTGAGTAAATCCGAGTTCAAGTAACGCTTTTTCTGTGACTTCATCAGGGATTTTAACCGGAATTTTGCACGATGGACATAGCCTGCGCGCTAACCGTTGAGCAATGACCAGATTAACTGATGTCGCAATATTAAACGAAGGTACCCCCATATTGCGTAAGCGGGTCAGCGTTTCGGGTGCACTGTTGGTATGCAGTGTCGACATCACCATATGGCCAGTTTGAGCGGCTTTAACGGCAATTTCGGCCGTTTCCAGGTCCCGAATTTCCCCGACCATGATAATATCCGGATCTTGACGCAAAAACGACTTTAATGCAACCGGAAACGTCAAGCCCACTTTGGCATTCACGTTCACCTGATTAATTCCCTCTAGGTTAATCTCAACGGGATCTTCTGCGGTCGAAATATTATTTTCAATGGTGTTTAAAATGTTTAGACCGGTGTAAAGGGAAACGGTTTTGCCTGAACCTGTTGGACCGGTGATTAACAACATGCCTTGAGGTTTGTCAAGTGCATCCATAAACAAGGCCTTCTGTTCAGGCTCATAACCTAAGGCATCAATACCGAGCATGGCGCTGGAGGGGTCTAGAATACGCAAAACGATTTTTTCACCAAATAGCGTCGGTAACGAGTTGACCCGAAAATCGATGGCTTTTTCTTTAGAAACTTTAAGTTTAATACGTCCATCTTGCGGAATACGCCGTTCAGAAATATCCATTTGCGACATGACTTTTAAACGTGCTGCAATTTTACCCGCCATCTGAACAGGCGACCTTGATGCTTCACGCATGACGCCATCAATCCGGTAACGGACCCGATACGATTTTTCATACGGTTCAAAATGTAAATCTGAGGCCCCCATACGAATCGCATCAAATAATAATTTATTGACATATCTGACTACAGGGGCATCATCAATACCACTGGTATCGTCTTCATCTTCTTTTATTAGGGAAGTCTGGTCGGCTTCAAGGTCAAAGTCTTCTGCATTAAAATCGCCAAAGGCCTCATTACCGCCATAGGTGGATTCAATCAGCTTCTGCAGTTTGTCTTCTTCTACAACGACGGCTTCTACACTGGTTTTAGCGCCAAATTTAACCGCATCAATAGCGTCAAGACGAGTCGGGTCACTCATGCCGACATATAAACGTCCACCGCGCTGAAAAATCGGTAAAATACCAAATTGGCGGACAATTTTTTCATCGACTAAATCTTTGGGAATCACAGAAGGACTAAGTGCATTGAGGTCAAAGACAGGGTCACCAAAGTTTTTGGACATTAAAGCCGCGATATCTCTAGCGGCAATAATTTTGTGAGTCACCAGATAGCTCACTAGGGGCGTTTTCGAGTCCTGTGAACTGTTAAGGGCTTGCTGCATTTTTTCAGGAGTCGTAAGCTTTTCATTGACAAACTGGCGCGCAATTCCCCCAAAGGTAACGTCTGACATATTATCCCTCAATCTGTAAGCATAGGGTAGGTGCCCTAGGTCGGTTTCCTTGCATGATAGGAGTATATCGTAAATGCTGGGCTACAGCAAAATTCTGTTTAGTATCAAAATAGTTTGTTACCGCAGGACTATACGTTAGATACCCGCCTAAAGATACGATTAAGCAGCCCAGTGGTATAATCTTGCAAATCACCGGTTAAAATGGCTTTGAATTGGGTATGGATTGACGTTTTTTTGTTTAATCAGGGTTATTTTTAAACCTAAAAGACATACTTTAAGCAGTCGTTAACTTTATCATTATACGTTAATATTAAACCCACTGCCTAGCTTTATCCCGATGCTGAAAGTGTTTTTTTGCCACTCAAGGTTTACTAAGATAATTAAGCAGCATGACGTTAAGATACGCTAAAATAACGTTTACAGTCTTAATTAAGGTTTAGGGCAAATGGTTAATTTAGTTAAAGAACTGGTTGATGTACTCACCTTAGAACCCCTTGAAGAGAACCTTTACCGAGGTCAAAGTCGTAATTTTGTAGGCAAACGGGTGTTTGGTGGGCAAGTGTTAGGGCAGGCCTTACGCGCAGCCGGCTATACCACTGACCGTCCGGCCCATTCCCTACATGGCTATTTTTTGCATGGCGGCGATATTAACGCACCGATTGTTTATGAAGTAGAACGCTTACGCGACGGCAAAAGTTTTGTCAGTCGTCAGGTACGCGCCATTCAATTTGGAAAAACCATTTTTTCAGCGATGGTGTCGTTTGCCCAGCCCGAAGAAGGCTTGAATTATCAAATTGCCATGCCGGAATATCCTGCACCCGATACGCTGAAAAATGAACAAGAGCTTAAAAAACTCATTGCACCATTTTTGCCCGAGTCCGTACGCACCAATTTTATGCGTGAATGCCATGTGGAAATGCGCCCGATTAATCCTACCAATCCTTTTACGCCGCAGCCTGAAGCGCCGGAACGCGCCACCTGGCTGCGCTTGCCTCAAACGTCATTTCAGGTACCCGACGATATCGGCTTTAAGCAGGCTTTAATCGCCTTTGTGTCAGATTATTCGCTTATGGGCGCGGGGTTAATGCCACATGGCATTAGTTTTATGACGCCTAATTTACAGGCGGCCAGCCTCGACCACAGCCTTTATTTTCATCAGGATTTCAGTTTAACCGATTGGGTGCTGTATGACATTCATGCGACCGTTACCAGTCATGCACGTGGCCTAAATTATGGCCGCATGTGGCAAAATGGGCAACTCGTCGCCAGCACTGCGCAAGAAGGGCTGATGCGGCTGCGGGAAACTGAAGAACGTTAGAGTATGCAGCGCGCTATTTTGTTAATATTTTATCAGGTAGCGCCGCTTCTTCTGGGTCAACAGCTGCTAGGTCTGCCGAAGGGTGCGCGCTGGTTGTTTGCCGGGTTAAATCAGGCTCATCAAGTTCTGCCGATCCATAGTGTAGGCGTTCTGCCACAACGGCTGCCAATTCTTCTAGCCCTATACGCCGCAGTGCCGAAAACAATTGAATTGAAAAACTTAATTGTTCGGTTTCCAAATATTGTTTAACCTGTAATAACGCTGTATTGGCCGGTCCGCGATTGAGTTTATCGGCCTTGGTCAACAGAACATGAATAAACAAACCGCGTGCTTTGGCCCACGCCAGCATGGTTTTATCAAAGGTTTGTAGCGGGTGACGAATATCCATCAACAAAATAAGCCCGGTTAAACTTTGCCGTGCCAACAAATATTTTTCCAGTTCCTTTTGCCAAATGCGTTTCATCGCTTCAGGCACGGCCGCATAACCATAACCGGGCAAGTCGACCAGGCGTTGCTGTTCATTATGCATGGCAAAAAAGTTAATCATTTGCGTACGACCCGGCGTTTTAGAAGCGCGGGCTAATTGCCGTTGTGCAGTCAACGCATTGATGGCACTTGATTTGCCTGCATTTGAACGTCCGGCAAACGCCAGTTCGTAACCCGTGTCAGGCGGACAAAGCGCCAATTTTGGGGCACTGGTCAAAAAATGCGCTTGACGTAACCAGTTAAGCGGTGCATGTTTAACCGGCGCCAGGCTAACTTGAGTTGAACGCGCATAAGGATACGGCGGTGTGACAGGGGACATAGAACGATCCAAACGATTTAAACTGACTAAATGAACTTAAAACGCAGGACGCGCTCAAGCGGTATCATATAACAAGTGACCCGATATGGACAGTAGCGTGTCTAGACAGCCGGATATAAAGCAGCTTGTAGCCAAATATTGCCCCGAATGTAATCACCGACGTTAAAAGGTTGAACAGAAGGCTGAGCCAGGTGTGCCAAACGAATCACCAACGGCTGCATGGCTTCTTCACGCAACATCGCTACATCATATAAATCAATAGGTTGACCTAAAGCCGTGGTATGCTGATACCCTAAAATTTCGCCCTGTATCCAGGCCTCATCTTCCTGGCCCAGTTCTTCACCAAACAAATACGCACACATGGTCGATAAATCCAGCGTGACGGGTAACGTGTCTTCAGGTTGCGACGGCTGCCACGCCTCAAGCAACGCCTGCAAATTATCGGGTGCCTGACCGTTATGAGCTGCTAAAACAGAATTAAGCGCACGATGGTGCCGAATGGCGGCCGGATCATCAATTACCATGTGTTCAGAAGACAAAACCGTTTCCAAATCGTATGCCAACCCTGATAAGACCGCCGTGTACGTTTGCTGCTTTCGATATAATGCCTGATTGATGGCAAATAACCGGTCAAAGGCATAAACGGTCGCACCATCGTTTAAGTTAAGGGCTAAAACAGCCTCACACGTTTTTGGACACTGAACTATTCTTTCAATCGTGACGACATAATGATAAGGGCTTTCAATTACCGGAAAGGCATTGAGCAAACCAATGGGTCCTTTTTCTGCATCGATTTTAATCAGTTGTGCCAGCTGCATAGGCTGCTGGTCAGGACCATAAATCAACCAATGTTCTTGCGGTAAACTCTCTAAGTGTTGATGTAGCCCAAACGGCTGCACAGAGGCTTCAACGCTGGCTTGCAGATGCTTCGTTAATGCTTCAGAAGAGGCCAGACCCAGGCATTGCCAATGTTCAACATGACTGCCAAGCGTGCAATCGTCAATCGTTACGGTTTCGGGTTTGGCGGGCGTTAGGGTCATGATGAAAATAGTTTCCGAAAAATAAACAGTCGTATGGGCGGCGCGTATCATTAACCTATTAATGGGTAAATATTTATAAAATTCAAGGCAAACGGTTAAAATGCGTTTTATTCATTCTAACATTGCAATCCGCTCAACTTGCCTGATGATTGCGCATTTGGTCAAGGTGGTTTTGTGCTACAATTTTGACCCGACACCCCCATACCGAACTCTAGCCCATGAGTGAACCCTATGAGCCTATTTACCCTATGGATTGATGCCGATGCCTTGCCGCGTATGCTGCGCGAACTATTATTTAGGGTATCTGACCGACATGAACTGCAACTGGTATTTGTGGCCAATCAACCTTTAGGCATCGCCCCATCGCGGCGGATTCGCTGCATTCAGGTGTTGCAGGGTGCCGATGTGGCTGACTGGGAAATCGTCAATCAGATGCAGCCCGGCGATTTGGTGATTACCCAGGATATTCCGCTTGCGGCACAAGTGGTGGCCAAGGGTGGTACGGCGTTAAATCCGCGCGGTGAACTGTACACCGAGGCCAATATACGTGAACGCCTCAGTATTCGCGATTATATGGAAGGCCTGCGCGGGGCAGGCGTACAGACAGGCGGCCCGGCGGCCATGAGTGAGCGCGAACGTAAAAAATTTGCCGATGCGCTGGAAGCGGTTATTGTCCGCTTAAAACGGGTGGCGTCAAATAAGGTTCAATCGTTAAATTCTGAAGTGCCCAAAACCTAACGTATTAGGGCGAAGTTTTGGCGCTCATCAGCGCATTAGCCTGGGTATAAATGCTCAATTGTATATAATGGGCTAACGTAGTGCGGTCTTCGGTCCGTAAACTGATAAAATGAGCACCGGTTCGAAACCCTTCCAAATCCTCGGCTTCGCAGTAAACAATTTGTGCAGTCGCAGCGATATGAAAGGCATGGTCAGGACGATTAAGAATTAAGTGCACATAATCACCCGTTGCAATGGCCTGTTTGGCATAAAATGCTACACCGCTTTGAGAAATATTGGCGCGCGATAACGGCGGCAGATTTTTAGCCGTATGCGCATAAAAGGCTTGGGTAATACATTGCAGTTTTTGTTCCATGAGGTCTAGCGCACGAGCAACCACCGGCACTGTAGCCAACAAATCGGCAGTGAGGGCACTGGTTGCTTGGTCTAATCGATTGAGGGCGGCATGCAGCTTGACTGATTGAGGCAGATTGAACGCGTCATCGTACGGGTCTTGCAGCGCCTGTGCATGACTAATGGTTTCATAATGCAAATACAGACTAGTCGTCGTGCGTAATAAATGCCGACGTTCCGGCGCTGGTCGGGTTGCGTTCAAAGGTAATGCGGTTGATAGATTTTCCATTTTTTGTACCGGATGAGTATATGTTTAAACCAATTGCGCTGTTTGTCGGTTTGCGCTATACACGCGCCACTCGCAGCAATCATTTTATCTCGTTTATTGCCTTGGTGTCGATGGTCGGTTTAACGCTCGGGGTGGCGGTGTTGATCATGGTGTTATCGGTGATGAATGGCTTCGACCGAGAGCTTAAAACACGCATTTTGGGAATGGTGCCGCAAGCGTCGGTAACGGCGCGAGAAATTATCACCAACTGGCCCGCTTTACTGGAGCAGGCCCAAAAACAGCCGCATGTAATTGGAGCTGCGCCCTTTACCCATGTACAAGGTATGGTGACCGCGCAGGGTCAGGTATCAGGCATTATGATTAACGGCATTGACCCGCGCCTTGAAAAAAACGTCTCCATCATACAAAACCATATGCTGGCGGGCAGTATAGACGATTTGCGTGATGATGAATTTAATATTGTCATCGGAAAAGGCTTGGCCGAAGGCATGGGGCTGCATCTTGGCGACAAATTGACCCTGGTTTTGCCTGAAGCCACTGCCTCGGCGGCGGGCGTAGTGCCCCGGTTTAAACGGTTTAATGTGGTCGGTATTTTTAGCATTGGCGCAGAAGTTGATACCATGCTGGGCTACATTGCGCTAAACGATGCGGCGCGCTTGCTCAGGTTGCCCAATGGAGCCGAAGGCATACGCATGAAACTCGATGATATTTTTGCAGCTCCCGAGGTATCCAAACAGTTTGCTGCTCAGTTTAATGGCTTAAATGCCAACGACTGGACACAAACTCATGGCAATTTGTTTTCTGCTGTGCAAATGGAAAAAGCCATGGTGTCGTTATTGTTATTTTTAATTGTATTGGTTGCGGTGTTTAATATCGTGTCTAGTCTGGTGATGGTCGTAACCGATAAAAAAGCCGATATTGCGATTTTGCGCACGCTAGGCGCCTCGCCTAAACTGATTATGCAAATTTTTATGGTGCAGGGCTTGGTCATTGGCAGTGTAGGTACATTGGCCGGTGCATTAATCGGCATTGGTGCAGCGCTGGGCGTAAGTCCATTTTTAGGCTGGCTTAATGCCACCCTGCAACTGCATTTATTTGATGCCTATTTTGTTAATTATTTACCCTCACAGTTACGCTGGCAGGACGTGTGTATGGTGGTTGGGGTGTCGTTATTGTTAAGTTTTTTGGCCACGATTTATCCTGCATTACAGGCCGCACGTTTGCAACCAGCGGAGGCTTTGCGTTATGAATGATTTTTCCAATAACAACACTGTTTTGCAGGCGCGCAAGATTGAAAAAACCTTTCATGAAGGAGCCACTGCCTTAACGGTATTAAATGGCTTAGATTTAACGTTATTAGCAGGTGAATTTGTTTCGATTGTCGGTACCAGTGGCTCAGGAAAAAGCACGTTACTGCATGTGTTAGGCGGTTTAGAGTTACCGACCTCAGGCCAGGTGGATTTAATGGGGCAGCCGTTTAGTACCTTAAACGAAACCAAACGGGGCGATTTGCGCAACCAATATTTGGGTTTTGTATACCAGTTTCATCATTTATTGGCTGAATTTAATGCCGTCGAAAACGTCGCCATGCCGATGATGATGCGTCAGACGATCTCGGTTGAAACGGCACGAACCACAGCGACCGATTTATTAAAACAGGTGGGTTTAGGGCATCGGTTAACGCATAAACCGGGCGAATTGTCGGGCGGTGAACGCCAACGGGTTGCCATTGCGCGTGCCTTGGTAACACGGCCTGCGGTGGTGTTGGCCGACGAACCGACCGGAAACCTTGACCGTAAAACTGCACAGGATATTCTGGCGATTTTGCAAGAGTTGCGTAAAACGTTAAACATGGCGTTATTAGTCGTAACGCATGATGAAAGTCTGGCGCGCGCGGCCGACCGTATGCTGCATATGGACGACGGCCAGTGGCGGGCTAATGGTTGAAGAGGAATAACAATGAATCGGCAAGCCTTTATGGATTGCTTCACAGATGAAGACTCACTGAACACGTTATGGTGTGATGACCGGGTAGAAATTTTTAAAATGATTTTATTGTAGTTCCGATATTACCCAACCCTTACTCACGGATTTAATCAATGATTATGCCGTTGAAAACTTAGTCGTTATTGACCTGGAACAGGTTGGGTATGATAAGAAATAACTGGACGCAGCAAGAACTTGTTATTGCCTTTAATCTTTACTGTAAAATTCCTTTTAAAAGTAGCTATAAAAATAATCCCATGATTATCCAATATGCCAATATTCTAGGCCGCTCGCCCTCTGCATTAGTATCAACGAGGAATTTTTTAAAAAATCTCATGATAACGCTATTATACTGCCGCATAGATTCTATCCAGACCCACTATTTCTGTACTACCACCATGCTCGTATTTTTAAAAAATAACACTTTAGCCCCAGTTATTGATGCATGATGCTCAGTACATGAAATTAAATGCGATGCAAGCCATTAAAATAGGATTGGTCAAATTCTAGTCGGTGCTGGCATTGGGTCTTTTATTAGAATATTAGACGATAAAACAAATACCGGCGGATATTTAATTATTTTTTCTGAAGAGCGTTTATTTTTATAAGGGTTTAATGCTTGGATTGAATATAATACCACTTTAGAACAATTTTTTACAGAAACAGGTTGAGTGATTGAATGGGAAAAATTAGAAGAAATCTAATAGTCCTTAAGTAGGTTTTTTTACATCAGCATAAGAGTGGACTTATTCTTTTTTTAACCATACTGCAGACCAACATACGCTAAAAAACAGGCCGAATCACTCTAAAATCATTCGACCTGCTTATTTAGGTGTTAAGCATTATCCGTTCTGCTTTGCAAACTCGGCCATAAATTGCGTTAAGGCCTGTACGCCTTCAAGCGGCATGGCATTATAAATGCTGGCGCGCATACCACCGACCGAGCGATGTCCTGCAAGGTTTAACAGTCCGGCCGCCTGACTTTGTGCTAAAAACGTTTTTTCCAAACCAGCATCAGCTAAAGTAAAGGGGACGTTCATCATAGAGCGGTTAGGGTGCGCAATCGGATTATGATAAAAATCGCTGCCGTCAATAAAATCATATAAATATTTAGCCTTGGCGTGGTTTTTGGCATGCATGGCTGCCAGGCCGCCCTGTTCAAGCAACCATTCAAACACCAAACCCGACAAATACCAGCCAAAGGTCGGCGGCGTGTTGAGCATGGAACCGTTTTTGGCTTCAACGCCATAATTTAACAGGGGCGGCGTGACAGGGTGCGCACGTCCCATTAAATCCTCACGTACAATTACCAGCGTTAAGCCAGCAGGCCCAATATTTTTTTGTGCGCCTGCATAAATCAATCCAAACCGGCTAACGTCTAAAGGCTCGGATAAAATACACGACGAAAAATCGGCTATCAATGGCGCATCGGTCTGCGGAATAAAATCAAACGCCAATCCGCCAATGGTTTCGTTAGGCGTGTAGTGCACATAAGCGGCGTTATCGGTCAGTTGCCAGGTCGATTGGGCAGGTACGCTTAAATACTGGTCTGCCTGACTGCTGGCCGCTATGTTTACATGACTGCCATTTAACGCATTAAATCGCTTAGCATCGTCAATGGCCTTTTGCGACCAAATGCCCGTATCGATATAATCTGCCGTTTGACCTTCACCTAACAAATTAAAAGCAATCGCCGAAAATTGTAACGTTGCGCCGCCTTGCAAAAATAATACCTTATAATTGGCAGGAATGGCCAGCAGTTGCCGTAAATCAGCCTCGGCTTTTTCGGCAACACTCACATACTCAGCCGAGCGATGGCTCATTTCCATAATTGACATACCGCTTTGGTGCCAATCCAGCATTTCCTGTTGCGCGCGTTCCAGCACGGCTTCAGGAATGGCCGCCGGCCCTGCACAAAAATTATAGGCACGCATGCTGTTATCCCTTTAAAAATATCCGGTTAATACTGTAACCCTGGTTTATTCAGGGTCGGCCGTAAGGTCATTATCCTGCGTTGTATCATTCTCAACAGTAACGTCACTGACCGGTTCCGCATATTCCGGGCCTTCTGCAAAGGTATCCTCTTCTTCGGCATCGACCCGGACCACGCCTACTAAATTTTCATCGGCTGCCAATCGAATCAGCATGACGCCTTGCGCATTGCGACCGGTACGACTAACCTCGGCAACCCGCGTACGCACCATCGTACCGGCGTCAGAAATTAACATCAAACCGTCATCTTCATGTACAACGGCGGCCTGGACTAATTCACCATTACGCACACTGGTTTTAATGGCAATCATGCCTTTACCACCACGGCCTTTTACAGGAAATTCACTGACCAGCGTACGCTTGCCGTAACCGCGACTACAGGCCACCAAAATCTCGCCTTCAGGCGGGGCCACGACCATGGAAACAACGCGGCTTTGCTCAGTGATTGCGTTGTCTTCGCCCATGTCGTCTGATACCTGCGCCGTATCGGTTTCGGTGTCCTCAATCTCGGATAATATTAAATCGTCTTCAACTTCTTCAGCCAAATCTGCCGCGCCCAAGGTCACTCGCATGCCGATCACGCCGCGTGCGGTACGCCCCGTTGCGCGAATTTTTTGCTCATCAAAATGCACCGTTTTGCCTTCATTGCTAAATAACATAATGCGCTGCTGACCATCGGTAATGGCTGCGCCGATTAACTCATTATTTTCACGTAATTCGATTGCACGTATACCAAGTTTACGGGGATTGCTAAATTGTTCCAATGGCACGCGTTTAACCGTTCCATAGGCCGTCGCCATAAACACGTAATGTTGTTCGGTAAAGGCGCGTAACGGCAAAATAGCCGTGATACTTTCGTTGTCTTCAAGGGATAATAAATTGACAATCGGCCGTCCTCGCGAACCTCGGCTGGCTTGCGGTACTTCATAGACTTTGAGCCAGTACACTTTACCACGGGTGGTAAAACACAGCACCGTCGCATGATTTGAAGTCACAACCAAATGCCGAATATAATCGTCTTCCTTCATACTGGTAGCCGATTTGCCGCGTCCGCCGCGTTTTTGCGCCGCATAATCCTCAAGCGGCTGGGTTTTGGCATAACCGGCCTGCGATACCGTCAAGACCACTTGCTCTTCAGGAATGAGATCTTCGCGGCTAAAATCCAGTCGTGTTGCTACAATTTCGGTACGGCGCGCATCACCATATTGGGCCAATACGTCGTGTAATTCTTTATGAATAACCGCCATCAATAAATGAAAATTATCTAAAAGAGCCTGTAATTCATTGATATTCCCCAAAATTTCCAGATACTCGGCTTGCAGTTTATCTTGTTCCAGGCCGGTTAAACGGTTTAAACGCAATTCCAAAATCGCGGTGACTTGCGCAGGCGACAACCGATAATGCTGACCTGCCAACCCAAACGGCGCGTTTAAATCTTCACCTTCGATAAATTCGGGTCGAATCGATTGGCTGCCGGCCTCTTTCAACAAAGCAATCACGCCGCCGGCCTGCCATTGGCCCGTCAGCAGTTTATCGCGGGCTATTTGCGGGCTGGACGAACTTTTAATGGCTGCGATAATACCGTCAATATTGGCCAGGGCTACGGTTAGACCTTCAAGTAAATGACCGCGTTCGCGCGCTTTACGTAATTCAAATATCGTGCGCCGAGTAACCACTTCCTGCCGATGCCGAATAAACGCCGCAATCAAATCGCGTAAATTCATCATGCGCGGCTGGCTGTTTTCGAGCGCCACCATGTTAATGCTGAACGATGACTCAAGCGGCGTATGTAAAAATAAATTATTGACAATCACTTCAGCATTTTCATTGCGTTTTAAATCAATGACAATACGCATGCCGTCTTTGTCCGACTCGTCGCGCAGTTCACTAATGCCTTCAAGTTTCTTTTCCTTGACTAATTCGGCAATGCGTTCAATCACGCGCGCCTTGTTGGCCTGATACGGAATTTCGGTAAAAACAATGGTTTGGCGCCCCGTTTTGGCATCGGTTTCAATATGATGACGCCCGCGAACATGCAGCCGTCCGCGCCCTGTGCGATACGCATCGACAATGCCCGCTTTGCCGTAAATAATGCCGCCCGTGGGAAAGTCGGGCCCACTGATATACTGCATTAAATCCTCAACCGTCATATCGGTGTTTTGGGTAAAGGCAAGGCAGGCATTTAAGACTTCAGTAATGTTGTGCGGTGCCATGTTGGTGGCCATACCGACTGCAATACCGGCCGAACCGTTAATCAGCAGGTTGGGAATACGCGTCGGCAGAACTTTGGGAATACGCTCCGAACCGTCATAATTGTCTTCCCAGTCGACGGTATCGCGCTCTAAATCGGCCAGTAAATCTTGCGCCATGCGCGTCATACGCACTTCGGTATAACGCATTGCCGCCGGGCTATCGCCATCGACCGAGCCAAAATTGCCCTGACCGTCAACCAGCAAATAGCGCAAACTAAACGGCTGTGCCATGCGCACAATGGTATCGTAAACGGCCGTATCGCCATGCGGGTGATATTTACCGATAACGTCGCCGACCACACGGGCCGATTTTTTATAGGGTTTATTGAAGTCGTTGCTTAGCTCGTGCATGGCAAACAATACGCGCCGATGCACCGGTTTTAAACCGTCACGCACATCGGGCAGGGCACGCGATACAATGACGCTCATGGCGTAATCGAGGTAAGATTGCCGCAGTTCGTCTTCAATGGCAATCGGTCGAATATCTGATACGCTCATGTGCGCTCCTTTATATGATTAACGTTAGGGGTCGCTATGGCGTGCGGGGAGCTGATGCCTGTTAAAATGCAAAAGACGCCCTAACTTGCGGTAAGCCAAAAAAATATTAAAAAATACGCCAGGCAATCCGACCATGGATTACAGTCATATCAGCATTTTTTATTAAAACAACCGAGTAAACCCTGCGACTTAAAAACGTACGGTCATGCTTAAGCGTAATCTGCTTAAAATGCCGTACTTAAAAGGCGGTTTAAGCCTTCCATAAGTGCTTAAAATGGTGTGTAAATTTTAACATATTTTCATTATTTTTGGTGATTTTTAAGGCTAAAAAGTGTGTTTTTCAAAAGGATAGCGCGCTTGGACGACATAAGCTGACGTTTATTATTTTAAATCATGTTTTTTGAAAAAAATTGATGATAAATTTTTTAACTTTCAGCGAATTAACAATCTTAAATGTCAAAAATCGATTTTATGAACTTGTTTTCCTAAAATCGATGTTCTAACAAGGCAAAATGCTTAATGACGTAACATTAATGCAACAACGCCATCAATGCCGCCTTATCAAGGTTTTGCACATCGCTTGCTGTCCGGTGCCGATATTCAAAGGTACGGGCATCTAAGCCGCGTTCACTGACCACAATACGATGCGGTATACCGATTAAGTCTAAATCGGCAAATTTGACTCCGGGCCGTTCGTCACGGTCGTCCAGCAATACATCGATTCCAAGCGTCTTCAATTCATGGTAAAGTTCTTCGGCCGCAGCCATCGCTCTAGGCGATTTCGCCTGATTCATGGGCACAATCACCACGCGAAACGGGGCAATACTGTCAGGCCAGATAATGCCTTTATCGTCATGACGCTGTTCGATGGCCGCAGCCACCACGCGCGTTACACCAATCCCATAACAACCCATGGTAACGGTGAGCGGCTTACCTGTTTGGTCGAGCACCTTGCATTTAAGCGCTTCAGAATATTTGGTGCCAAGCTGGAAAATATGCCCCACTTCAATGCCGCGCCGTATGGTTAGCGTGCCTTGCCCGTCGGGGGATAAATCGCCTTCGACCACATTGCGAATATCGACAATAGCGGCTTCATTCAACTCCGCATCACGCTGCCAGTTAAACCCCGTTACATGGTGGCCTGCTGCATCAGCGCCCGTGACGGCATCACTGACCAAGGCCGCCGCCCTATCGACCAGCATAGGAATATGCAGCGCCTGCACGCCCTGTATCCCAATAAAACCCTTAACCAAACCAGCCGCCTGTAATATCTCTTCAGTTGCAAAGGTTAACGGTGCGGCCAGTTGCGGCAATTTTTCGGCCTTGACCTCATTGAGTGTATGGTCACCGCGCAACACCAACGCAACCAGTCCTGGCGAATTATCGCTACCAAGTTCGTCTGTTTGCACGGGCGCTGCATTGACAATAAGCACTTTTAAGGTTTGGTTAGGGTCAATGTTTAATAATTGGCTCACGTCTTCGATGCTGCTGGCATTGGGGGTTGCAACGGTCATTAGCGGCTGGGTCGCGGCGTTACGTGTACCTGCGCTGATGGCTTCGGCCAGTTCAATATTGGCGGCATATTGTGAAGTATTGCTAATAGCAATGGCGTCTTCGCCACTGTCGGCCAGCACTTGAAATTCATGGGAGGCCGAACCTCCAATTGAACCCGTATCAGCATGCACTGCGCGAAAATCCAGCCCCAGACGGTTGAAAATGCGTGTATAGCTATCATACATAACCTGATAGGTTTGTGCCAAAGATGCCTGGTCGGCATGAAAGGAATACGCATCTTTCATGATAAATTCACGCGCGCGCATGACACCGAAACGCGGCCGGATTTCATCTCGAAATTTGGTTTGAATCTGATAAAAATTAACCGGCAACTGTTTGTAACTTTTAAGTTCCTGCCGCACCAAATCGGTGACCACTTCCTCATGCGTCGGGCCCAGGACCAAACTGCGCTGGTGACGGTCCTTAAAACGCAACAGTTCGGGGCCATAGGCCAGCGCACGTTCCGATTCTTCCCACAGTTCAATGGGCTGGGCGACCGGCATGCTGATTTCCAGGGCACCGGCGGCGTTCATTTCTTCCCGAATAATCGCTTGCACTTTTTGTAAAACGCGCAGCCCCATCGGCAGCCATGTGTACAAACCGGTTGCCAGTTTACGAATGAGACCGGCCCTTAGCATATATTGATGGCTCATAATTTCAGCATCGGCGGGGCTTTCACGTAACGTGGCAAGCATAAACTGGCTGGCGCGCATAAACTTTACCTATTTTAAAAAAATAATTTGATTAAAGCAATCATTTGAACAGGCTTGAAAACCCAAATAATCTCAAGCATTTAAGCGCGAATTTGCCCAGAGCCCAGCACGATCCATTTTTGCGAAGTCAGCCCTTCGAGGCCGACCGGCCCGCGTGCATGAATTTTATCGGTAGAAATACCGATTTCGGCGCCCAGGCCATATTCAAACCCATCGGCAAACCTTGATGAGGCATTGACCATCACGCTGCTAGAATCAACCTCGGCTAAAAATTGCCGCGCCAGGGCATAATTTTCGGTCAAAATCACGTCGGTATGGTGCGAGCCATAATGGTTAATATGCGTAATCGCTTCGTCTATACCGCACACAATTTTAACAGCCAAAACAGGTGCTAAATATTCTTCATGCCAATCCTGTTCAGTCGCCGGCTTAGCCTCGGCAACCAGCGCGCAAACTTCAGGGCAGCCGCGCAATTCTACGCCTTTTTGTAAGAATAACGCAGCCATTTTGGGCAAAAATTCATTTGCAATGGCGGCCTCAATCAGCAACGTTTCCATGGCATTACACACGCCGTAACGATGCGTTTTGGCATTTAGACAAATATCATAGGCTTTGGTTAAATCGGCCTGTTTTTCAACAAAGGTATGGCAATTGCCGTCCAAATGTTTAATGACCGGAATGCGCGCCTCGCGTAAGATACGTTCTATCAGGCTACGCCCCCCGCGCGGAACGATGATATCCACGTAGTCGACCAGGGTAATCAGTTCGCCGACCGCCGCACGATTCGTGGTTTGAATTAGTTGCACGGCTGTTTCTGGTAATCCCGCTTGTTTTAAACCAGTTTGCACACAGCCTGCAATCGCTTGATTAGAAAAGAACGCCTCTGAACCGCCCCGTAAAATAATGGCATTGCCCGATTTTATCGCCAGTGAAGCCGCCTCAAGCGTCACATTGGGTCTTGATTCGTAAATCATGCCGACTACACCAAGGGGCACGCGCATTTTACCCAACTGAATGCCACTGGGGCGATAGGTTAAATCGGTGATGGCTCCAATCGGGTCAGGTAATGCAATCACATCATGCAGGCCTTGCAACATGCCGTCAAACCGGGCAGGCGTAAGCTCTAGCCGGTCTAACAGGGCGGTTTCAAGGTTGCTGTTTCTGCCCTGTTGCATATCCTGCGCATTGGCCGCCAAAATAATGTCACGTGAGGCCGCTAATGCCGCATGAATATCGCGTAACGCCTGATTTTTAAGCACCGTCGGACTATGCGCAAGGACACGGGTTGCAGCTTTAGCAGATTGGCCTAGTTGCTGCATATAGTGGGCAATATCGGCAGTCTCTAAAGTAGGCTTGGCTTGCAAAACGTCATGCATGGCACAGTCAACTCACGGTAAATTAAACGTTAAATATAGCGCAAACACAGCCATTTTGTAAGAGGGTAGAGGTTAAACAGCCAGAATTTGCTTGAATTTTTGAATAAAAACGGGGTGTGCGCTTTCAAGCATAGGTTAGCTTGTGCTTGGAGTGAAGTCAGGGTATGCTATGGATATCAGAATAAAAGTAGCAGGATGCTACTTACGGTACATCAGGAGGATGGTATGAATACGGTATTGGACCGCCTATTTTACGCGACACACGACCATATTAATTTGGAATGCTTAACGACGGGAGGTGGTTTTGCAGCCCATCAGGTGGTCAGTAAGCCCGCGCTTTTATCGTCCACGCTTGCTGCGGATACTCCCATGCCTTCACATGCTTCCCCCATAGCGTCCAAATTTTTTGATCCCTATACCCGCGACACCTTTAAAGCAGCGCCGCGTACGCATGATTTGGACGGCTGGCGTTTAGAATATATGGCTATTTCGGTGCCAGCAACCGCGCACTGTACGCCGATTGTTATTATTGGCGGCGCCTTTCAAAATTTTAATTCTTATAAATATTGTGTAGAGCAGTTACTGCAAGCCGGCCCTATTATTTTAATTGACTTACCCTCAATGGGCAGTAATCAACAGCTTGCCAACGCTGTTACGGGGGCCTCTGCCGATACGTTGGAATTGCCGCAACTTGCCGGGTTTTTAGGTCGCTGGGTGCATGATGTCGGCTTGCATAAAGTGTCCATTATGGGCATGTCTTTAGGCTCGGTTATTGCCGCGCATTTTGCCGAACAGTTTCCGGCTTTGACCGAGCGTATGGTGCTGATGGGGGTTATGCAAAAAACCCGTAAAAGCTGGCGCATGCTGCTTGAGGAGTCATTGCATTTAATGCGCGAAAACCGTATGGACGAGTTTGGGCAAGCTGTGGTTTTATATCTGGTAAATCATGCAAAGCTACACGAGACCCGTCTGTCGCCAACTGCCAAACGATTATTTTATAAGCAAATGGCTGATTTTGCCCACACTGAGCGCGAACGCTATAATATTAACTGTCATCGGTTATTGCGACTGGCGCATGTGCCTGCGCCGCAGTGTCCGGTATTGGTTGCGTCGGGTGAATTTGACAGTTTTACCCTGCCGTTTGAAAATGCTCATTTTGCGTTGCAATGTCCTGATATGCAGTTTGCGGTCATTAAACACGCCGATCATTTGCCGCAGCTTGAACGGCGCAAGGAAACCATGGCTTTGTTTGCAGCTTTTTTGGCGCAAAAAAATATTGCCGAGGTTGAAGGCATTGAGGTTAGAACGCGTGAGCAACTGCAAAACCTGGAACGGCGAAGCGAGCCTAGGCTGCACTTGGTCGAACCGGTACGGCAAATGCGTCATCGCCATGCCAACAAGCCGTTTGCTGTCGAAATAAAAGATATCAATTTTTTTGGGGTGTGTTTTACGGCGCAAATGCCAGAACATGCAGCCCAACTGATGCAGGAACCGCGAGATTTGGCGGTTCATGTGGGGCAGGTGGAAGGTGAAGACGTATGGCTGGAATGTCTGATGTTTGAGCAGCACAGCAATGACGTTCGGGCGTTGTTTAAACATGGCAGCTTTTTGGTCGCTGAGCAGTTAAACCTGATTTTGGCAAGCGATGCTATTTTAGAAAATTTAACGGTAGAGCAAGCGTAGAATAGTAAGCGTAGAAAGCATGTACCGTTACAAGCGTGTGTTTATGCTAATTTTTAAACGGCCTGATGTTAAAAAAAATATAACGCACGTTTTGCTTAAGGCACAAGTTGATGAAGGCTGTATCAAGCTTGTGCTAATACTACCCATACCAAATCATCTAAATGCTCGCGCTGTTCACTATTGCCCGGGTCTTTGGGCTGAAAGACCTGCGTTTGCTTAAAGCCTGCACCGTTAAAACAATCTTCCACAGTGGCAGGCGATTGCAATAAATACCCAAAAGAACTCTTGGATAGATATTTTAATAATTGAGCCGAGCCTTTAATGATACCGGCTTGCTTGTGGTGAACCGGCTCAGGGTTTAAATCGGTTAAATAAAAACCGGCCGGAAAAGGCTTTAAACTTTGGCTTAAACGGGCCCAGAAGGGTTTAAGCGTCTCAAGATTAAAGTAATTAATCAACCCTTCAGTAATAATCATTAAAGGCCGCTCAGGGTCTAATTCTGCAATTAAGTGCTCTAGTTTTGGCGTAAATAAATCGATGGCATAGACATCGGGCACGGGCTTTGGCATACGTTGTAGGGCCGTCTGCTTACAGCGCACCATGGCGGGCAAATCGGCTTCAATATAGCGAATAGAAGGATAATGCTGTAAAAACCACCAGCCACGCGGCGACAGACCGGCGGCCAGTTCCAAAATTTGCAGATTGGGGTATTGGCTAATCAATATTTTAAGCTGATTATCCATGAGTTCATGACGGGTTTTGAGCGTCGTTTCAATATTATGACCGACCCACTTTAACATGACGGCTTCAATCGGGTATAACAGCATGCCCAGGCGCTGACCCTTTGGGGTAAGTAACGCATCGTGCGACCAGCCCAATTTATGCCAAATATAGCCGGTATAATGCCCGGTAAATGAAATATGCCGATGCGGCGAAGCGTCCATATCTGCATCAGGTGCCTGGATACCGACCGACCGATTCAGAGGATTATACTGGGCGTTGGCCTGTTCACTTGATGATAGGGGGTGGTTTGGTGGCTCTGACATATCTGGATTTGGCATATTCTTATCCCTAATTGCCTGCTATTTAACATTTTTAGCCTGCTAGGCGTTATGGATACATTCTTTCTATGATTGGCGTTATGTCAAACAGTCGTTCAGCCTGCTTAGGGTTTATCGTTGCAAATAGAAGCGCGGTTGCTGTCATCTTAACTATTAAACCCGCTTGCTTAGGCTTGCTCAACCTTATACTAAATGTTGGATATCTGCAATAGCCGCTTGCCACTCGGCATCTGGTTCAAACTGTGGACCATTAAAGGGCCGTAATTGGCCACGCATTTGGGCTAAACGTTGCTGGCTCAGGGTTTGATTATATAGAGCGTGATCAACATCTTGACTGGCCTTAGTGCTTAAAAATAATTCCAGCCCGCGCAATGCCTGTAATGCTGCCGCGCGGTCATTGCAGACCAGCCCCATATCACAGCCCGCCGATAATGCCGCCACGATACGCGCATCGGCACCGCCTGCCACGTGCGCTGCCTGCATGCTTAAATCATCAGAAAACAGCACCCCGTTAAAGCCTAATTCGTGCCGAATAATAGTTTGTAACCAGATTTTAGAAAATCCGGCCGGTTTGTCATCAACTTGAGAATAAATGACATGGGCCGGCATTAACGCAGTAAGCTTGGGCAATAAATGAACAAACGGCTGCATGTCGTGCGCGCGAATAGTCACTAAATCACGTTCATCAACGGGTGCGGCAATGTGCGAATCGGCCAGCACCGACCCATGACCGGGAAAATGTTTGCCGGTGGTTGCCATACCCGCTCGCTGCATACCCTGCATAAATGCACCGGCTAAGGCAATAATAGGGCCGGTTTGTGTATGAAAGCCCCGATTGCCAATCACCTGACTAATGCCATCGACATCAAGAACTGGCGCAAAGCTAAAATCAATGCCCGATGCCAATACTTCAGTGGCCATCAACCAACCACTTGTTTCAGCCAGGACGAGTGCCTGGGCTGGCTGGGTGTTGTATAATGTGCCGAGCGTGCCCATGGCCGGTAATGGGGTATAACCGTCTTGCTTAAGGCGCTGTACCCGTCCGCCTTCTTGGTCGACTGCCACTAAAAGGGACGGCCGAATTTGACGCATATGGTCGGTTAAATCGCGCACTTGTCTAGGATTTGCAACATTGCGGCCAAACAAAATAACGCCGCCAACGGCTGGCTGTTTTAATAACTCTATATCGGAAGGCGTTAAGGTTTTACCTTCAATATCAAGCATTAAGGGACCGATAGCGTCTTGAGTGTGCACCAAGTGAGACCGAGAATTTGCCAGAGTTTGAACTGACATATTAAATTATCCTATGTTTAAATCCTATAAATGGATTATAAACTGATTTTGACAGGCATTGTTTAAAAGACCTTTGTATAAAAAATATAGAGGCAGGACCGGCTAATCAAACACTACAAACCGTGAGCAATCTTGCATAACTCAAGGAACTTTGCATAACAGACTGTTAAACCTTTAAATCGCACAGCCGACCCATACCCATTGGGGTCAGATTCTGCTAAAGTTTAGCCATGTAAAGATAACTCACCCAATGCTTTAATTTTTCGAGGCCTTTAGCAAAAGGTAAGGATACGCCATGACTGCTGTAGACTCCACATCAAAAAAACATGCCGCCCGTCGTTCGCGGATTTTTTCGATTGTATTAAGCGCGTTAACCCTGGCGCTTTCAGGCGCGGGCCTTAATCAGGCCATTAACCATGCCTATGCTGCGCCTATAACGGCCAATGCCTTGACGCCGACCGCCGACCAGCAGCTTGTCACCAAGCAAATGGCGCAGCTTATGGACCGTCAGCATTATCTCAACATGCCGTTAGATGCCAATACGTCAAAGCGCGTTTTGGCAATGTATATTGATAGTCTGGACAGTGAACATACGTTATTTTTGCAGCAAGATGTAGACGAATTTACTCAAAAATATGCAGCCACCTTGGGCGATTCCTTAAAAGCCGGCGATTTAAACCCAGCGTTTGAGATTTACCAGCGCTATTTAAAGCGGATTAACGAGTTTCATCAAGCCATGCTGGCCGATTTAAACGTACCGCAAGACCTAAACGGCACGGGCACCATCGATACTGACCGCGAAAAGGCCCCGTTTTTTAAATCGTCTGCTGAGCAAAGGGATTATTGGCATAAGCAACTCATTTCACAGCTTATCAGCCTGACCATTACACGCCAGGAAGAACAGGCTAAACAGGCGGCGTTAAAGGCCAATCCTGCACTTGCCAATGGTCAAGACCTAAGTACGAGCGAACTTACACCGGTTGAAACCCTTAAAAAACGCTATAAGCGCCAAATGGAACAAGTGTCACGGGTCAAAAGTGACAAAGTGCTTGAAGCGATTTTAAATGCGGCACTGGCCACGTATGACCCGCACAGCAACTATTTTGCACCGATTGAAGCCATGGAAATGAACCGGCAAACCACGCTGGCGTTAGAAGGCATTGGCGTATCGATACGGCCGGAACGCGGTAATGAAGATTATACGCGCATTGAAACCATTGTAGAAGGCGGCCCTGCGGCCAAATCGGGGCAGATTCATGCGGGGGACCGCATTATCGCGGTGGCTCAGGACGGCGGCCCGATGGTCGATGTGGTCGGGTGGTCAAGTTCGGAAATTGTAGCGTTGATCCGGGGCGCACGCGGCACCAAGGTAACCTTGCGTGTTCAGGCAAAAGGTGGCTCACCGCGTCAAGTACCGCTAGTGCGTGATGTTATTCAAGAAGATGATGCGGGCGTGCAAACGCGCATTATTGAAGAACAACATAACGGCAAAACCTACCGTATGGGAGTGTTAGACATTCCGTCGTTTTATTTGAATTATCGGGCACGCCGTGAAGGGGCCAATTATCGCAGTGTGTTTGATGACACCCAAAAAGCGATTAACCATTTAAATGCCCAGCATATTGACGGCCTGGTGGTCGATTTGCGCGCTAATCCGGGCGGCTCGCTTGAAGATGTGGCCAAAATGCTAGGACTGTTTATTAAGCAAGGGCCCCTGGTACAAATTCGCGATGGTAACGGCGCAGTCAATGTGTATCGCGATCTGGACGGCGGTGCACAAGACTACAGTGGCCCTCTGGCGGTACTGATTAATTTGGCGTCGGCATCGGCCAGTGAGATTTTCTCGGCAGCCATTCAAGATTACCAGCGCGGCATTATTTTAGGCAGTACCACCACAGGTAAAGGCACCGCACAGGTGCAGCTTGATAGCCTTGCCTATGGTCAGGCGACCTTAACCCAGCGTAAATTTTATCGGGTAACGGGGGGCAGTACCCAAAATAAAGGCGTTGTGCCCGATATTCCTTTAGTCAGCGTGTACGATGAAGATGATTTTGGCGAGCGTAAAGCTAAGAACGCGTTGGCGTGGGATACTATTAAAACCGCACCGTACCAACGTGACCAGGATTTAAGCCCGTTATTGCCAGAGCTATTGGCCCAATCGGAGCAGCGCCAAAAAATCAATCCGCAATTTAACTTTTTGCGTGAAGTAAAGCGTTTAAGTGAGGCTAATAAAAATCGTAAAGTATTATCGCTCAATTTAAATACGCGTTTGCAGGAGATTCAAAAAACCGAAGCCCAAACCTTAGCCGCAGAAAATACGAGGCGCGTTCAAACCGGTCTTGCGCCGTACGCCACGTGGGATATTTATCAAACGGCTCTTGATGCCCAGTCTGAAGCACGCGCTAAAATGAAAGCCACCGAACGGCCTAAATTGCCTGAAGATGAGGCTTATGTGCACGAGGCCAATCAAGTGTTAATCGATTATATGCAAAAAACCTTACAGGCGCATTAATGGCTTAATTTTTAATCCATTTATTGTTAATACTGAACGAGCCGTTTATAGCTTAAGCGGCTTCTTTTATACTCAATATGTTATAAAATTCAGGGCTAATCGGCTGATATTAAATGAATTTAAGTCAATGAAGCAGGCGCAGTCAAACGCTCTAATTCGGTCAGATAGGCTAAAGCGTCCTGTTGTGATTGCCCGCACATGTCGGCACAAGGTTTTAAACTCGCACAAAAGGTAGGACGTTCAGGTTGCCCGAATACCTTGCAATTCATGGTATCGTCCAGTTGCAGGCAGGCTACTCCGGCCGGCTTACCATGCGGCATATCGGGCAATGGCCGCGTAATGCTTGGCGCAATGCAACAGGCGCCACACTGTGGCCGACAGTTAAAAACAGGCAATTTCATGACCATCGTTTAATAGCCATATGAGGCTATGGCAGTCGCTATGAGCTTGTCATCATCGTTATGTAAATCCATACGCATTGTGCAGCTTTTACGTCCCATTCGCAACACTTGAGCCGATGCAATAAAATAATGGCCGCGACCTGCTGATAAATAATCGACGCGCATATCGATAGTGGCTAAACGACCGATTTTTTTATGTTGGTCTGCGCGCTCACCTTCGTTGCGTTTAAAAATTTCGGCCATGGCCACAATACCGCCAATGCTATCTAGCATTGTTGCGGCCACACCACCATGTAAAATTTGAAAGGCAACATTGCCTATCAAGTGTTTGGACATATCAATTCGGCATTTAATCCTCATATCTTCAATAGTCATGACCATTTGATTATGAGCCAAAAACGGTGAATGATTAAACGCATTACAAATAAACGTTAAAAAGATTTGATATTCTTCAATAGTGTCGGGCAGGGTATTAGTCCATTGGTGAGCATGTGGCGGGTGTGCGGAGGAGGACATAGCTAGACACCTAAAAATTAACCTGATTATATCATTTATTTCAAGTAAACAGACTCTTGGCAATAAGGCGTATAGTAGCATTCATTAAATACAGAACTAAAGGGTTGTATAACCTGACCAGCGTTTGTTTTAAAATTGATGGTTTAGCGAAATCATGTTAAAATTCCTGCGTCTTTTTAGGCTTAATGTTTATGCTAGCTTATTATTTTTTATCAGATTTTTACGATTAAAATGTTGCCTTTGAAATTCAAAGGTGAATTGTTTTGTTCTATGACTGAACGATAGAGCCGATTATAAAGGTAAAAAATTATGTATGTTTTTAACCGCGCTGCGTTTCCTGCCACCCGTTTACGCCGTTTGCGCCGCCATGATGCGTTGCGCGCTTTGGTTACCGAAAATCACCTGGCGCCGCAACATCTCATTGCGCCGGTGTTTGTATTGCCGGGGCAAAATCAACGGGAAGCGGTTAAAAGTATGCCGCACGTTGAACGTTTATCACCCGATTTATTGCTTAAAAAAGCCGAGCAACTTCTCAATCTCGGTATTAATACGCTGGCTTTGTTTCCCGTAACCCCGGCCGAAGACAAAAGTTCGGACGCCAAACATGCCTATGCCTCTGACGGTTTGATACAGTCTACCCTACGGTTGTTAAAACAAAAGTTGCCCGAATTATTGCTTATTAGTGATGTGGCGTTAGACCCTTACACGCTAAGCGGTCAAGATGGGTTAACTGATGAGAGTGGTTATGTACTGAATGATGAAACCGTGTATATATTGGTGCAGCAAGCCTTAAGCCATGCCGAAGCAGGGGCCGATATTGTAGCGCCTAGCGATATGATGGACGGGCGTATTGGTGCTATTCGTCAAGCGCTCGAGCAACAGGGCTTTTACAATACCGCGATTATGGCGTATGCTGCAAAATATGCCTCGGCGTATTATGGCCCCTTTAGAGATGCAGTCGGTACGGCAGGAACCTTGAAGGGCGCACATAAAAAACATTATCAAATGGACGCAGGCAATCGGCTTGAGGCGCTGCACGAGGTGGCGCTGGACTTGCAAGAAGGCGCCGATATGGTCATGGTCAAACCGGGTCAGCCGTATCTCGACTTGGTGCGTGAGATTAAAACGACCTTTGGGGTGCCTACGTTTGCCTATCAAGTGAGCGGAGAGTATGCCATGCACCGCGCCGCTATAGACCATGGCTGGCTGGCAGAAAGCGTGATTTTGGAAGCATTGCTAGGCTTTCGGCGAGCGGGTGCGGACGGAATTTTAACGTATTTTGCAGAAGATGCCGCGCGTTTATTAAAGCAGGAATCTTAAAGGTTGAATGGTTAAATAAGCTGTTTTAAAGGAAAGAATGAAGCTTCAACAGCATTATAAAAAGACTAAAACAGCTTAAGAATACTGATTAAAGGTAACCACTATGCCACATGATGTCGTTAATTTAGGGTTAGGCGTTGCTATTTTGGCAGCGCTCGGCTTGATAGCGCTCATTTTAAATAGTTTACCGCATTTGCGCTTTTCCCCAACACGTAAAATGACTGAACCTGAGGACGTGCAAGCCTTAAGCCGTGCCGCATTGGCGGTATTATCGGTCGAAGACCGCTACCCGTTATTTTTACAATATTACAAAAAGCGCCTCTGGTTTGCCCTACAGGGTCATGCACGCCAGCAATTCCAAAGTTTATGCGAGCAAATTGAGCAGTTCTATCCTTACAATCCATACGACGATAATGCTGCTGCTGCCTATTTAACCCGCTTGCAGGTTTTGCGTGATTATTTGCGGCAATTAAGCGGGGGTGGAAGGCTCGCAACTTGAATAGATTGATGCAGAAGCTGTGAGGCAGTGTTTCAAGCCTGTTATCATGTTACTTATTCCAGTTTTCGGCATGGATTCTGCCAGCCTGATAATAAGTTGCGACTAAATCAATAAAATGGCTGAAGTCTTTATTTTCCTGTACGATTCGGTTAATGGTTTGCCAGTCTGCTTCTGCTTTAGAGCGAGCTGGCAACAGTACGGTACTCTTTTCCGGATTTTTGATATTCAATAAAATGAACCCGATACCGTGCAGCGCCGACAACATGGATAGTTCGTCCATTTCCACATTTACAAGCTCTGTTGCAACCAAGTAACCCTCATGGGCCCAACTTGAATTACTGACTGCCTGAAAGAAGCTGCTTCGCAAATTAGAACCGTTAAGCTGCTTTTTAACCTCAAATGACCATAATTTAACGTTTTGTCCCGCTGCATGCTTAGCACAGGTGCGAACCAGTTCACTCCATTGCAGGTCCAAAGGCTGTATGGCCACGATATCTGGGTGTAGCCAGTGGTTACCTTGAGGCCCTCGTTTATTGCTTGAACGTTTTTCATCAATACGCAAGCAGTACAGATTGAGTTCTATTTTTAAAAATTCGATTAAAAGCGGATATAAATCATGCTCGCTCAATGCGCCTGCCCCTGCTGGTGCGTGTATGCAGCCAAGTGCTAAAGCAGACACATCAGGAGGCGTAGTGTTTTGCGTGTCATTGTCGGGGTCTATGAGCGGCTCGGTCGAGTACCAGTAGCGGCGTGGTCTGGGCTGGTCCTGTAATTTTACTGCTGTATCCAGTTTAAGCAAGGCATGCTTACACGACCCGACTTCAGCGACGAGTTGACGAACAAAATCTTCCTCACTGCTAAACCGAGCGTTATTTCGTTTAGCGCTGTAATCGTCAGGATAAAGCGCAAGCAGGGCTTTTGCAATCTCACGTGCGGTAAAGCGGGTGTCAGGGTGCTGTTTTAAAAAATTCACAATTTTTATAGGCTGCGAAAGACTTGACATAACATTATCCAAACGAATTAACAGCCCCAATGGGTAGGCAAAGCGACAAAAATGCTATCCTTGCAACACGCTAATATCCGCGACACTTAAAAATAAATGGCGTAATTTTGCCAATAAATTCAAACGATTGGCTTTAACGGCCGTATCGTCCACGTTGACCATAACAGTATCAAAAAAATCGTCAATCGGGCCGCGTAATGCTGCTAAAAGCGTTAATGCCGCCGTATAATCCTGCTGTTTAAGTAACGGCTGAACGGTTTCATCTAACTGTTCTAGGGCATGAAACAAGGTCTTTTCAGCGGGTGCCGTCAATAAATGAGAACTGATACCGGCTTGATTCAACGTTTCTTTGGCTAAAATATTGGTGACCCGTTTGTTGGCTGCCGCCAATGCTGCTGCTTCAGGTAAACCGCGAAAATGCTGCACCGCACGAATGCGTTTGTCAAAATCCAATGGCGAGGCAGGGTGCACGGCCTGTATCGCCAAAATAACATCAACTGCCATGCCCCGGTCTTCATACATGGCCCGATAACGCCCCTGAATAAACTCTTTAAGCTGTTCAAGGGTTTTAACGGGATCAGTTATTTTATCGGCATAGCCTTGTACAGCCGCAGTCAACAGTACATCAAGCGACAACGGCAAATTTTTCTCAATGAGCAAGCGTAGCACACCAATGGCCGCACGGCGCAAACTAAACGGATCTTTACTGCCCGTCGGGGCCTGATCAATACCGAAAATACCCGCCAGCGTATCCAGCCGGTCGGCTATCGCCAGAATTAAACCGGTTTGCGTCTGGGGTAATTCATCGCCTGCATAACGTGGCAGATACTGCTCGCGAATCGCTGTGGCGACCTCATGCGGCAACCCTTCAGCCTTGGCATAATAACTGCCTGCAATGCCTTGCAATTCTGGAAATTCACCGACCATCTCAGAGGTTAAATCCATTTTTGCTAAAAAGGCTGCTTGTTCTGCATGTTCACGATTGGCGTTAAGGTATGATGCAATCAGCCCCGCTAACTGCTGCACACGTGAGGTTTTATCCCAAAGCGTACCCAGCTGGGTTTGAAAAACCTGCTGCTCAAGTTTGGCCTGACGACTGGCAAGATTGACTTTTTGGTCTTGTTTAAAGAAAAATTCGGCATCGGTTAAACGTGGCCGCACCACTTTTTCATTACCGGCGATAATCTGTGACGGATCTTTAGAGTCAATATTGGCTACAGTAATAAAATACGGCTGCAATTTTCCGACATTATCGACCAGACAAAAATACTTTTGGTTGTCCTGCATGGTTGAAATAAGCGCCTCCTGCGGCACCTGCAAAAACCGTTCTTCAAATTGTGCCCGCAGTGCCACAGGATACTCGACCAAACCGGTTACTTCGTCCAGCAAGGCTTGCGGCATTAAGGCAATTGCATGGACTTCATCGGCCAGCGTTTTGGTTTGGGTGACAATACGGCGCTGGCGTTCATCAAAATCGGCAATGACATGGGCTTTGTCCAGCACGCTCAAATAATTGTCGGCGTGGTCAATTTCTATCCTGTCGGGGTGGTGAAACCGGTGACCCAGACTACAACGGCCTGCATCAATATCTTGAATTTTAGTGAGTATAACATGCTCGTCTTTCATCAACACGACCCATTGCACAGGTCGCACAAATTCACTGCGACTGGCGGCCGAGCGCATGCGTTTGGCAATCGGCAGGGCATTCAGCGACTCCTGTAAAATAGTCGGTAATAACGTTTCTAACGTCTGGCCAGCAATGGCTTTACGATAAACCAGCCATTCTCCTTTGGGCGTATCGATACGTTCGAGTTGCGACGCGTCAATACCCGCGCCGCGCATAAATCCTTCCAGAGCTTTGGTCGGTTTGCCGTCGGCATCAAAGGCGCTCATAACAGATGGCCCGCGTTTTTCTTCAATTTTGTCGGCCTGTTTGGAGGCCATATCTTTAATCAACAATGCGAGACGACGTGGCGCGGCATACGCCAGAATCTGCCCAAACTCTATCCCTGCTGTCTGTAAATGGGTTTGTACCTCACTTTTCAGGGCATCGCGCAGGGTTTTCAAACTTTTGGGGGGCAGTTCTTCACAGCCTAATTCAAACAATACGGTGTGGGTCATTTCCAGTTATCCCTAAAAAGTGGTGCAGCATTTAATTCGCTATAGTTAATTGAAGGCGGAAAATCAGTATAATCTCTGGGCAGGTAGCCCCAGATGCGAATGACATCAGCACGCTGCTCATAATCAAAACCGATTTCGTTCAGTTTACCCCTAATAACATCTGAATGATCCAGTATTTTTTGAACGCCCCATGGTGTTTCAATAATGGTTTGCAAAGTGCCAATATCAAGCCATTCTACTCCGACCAATGGGTAGGGCAAATGGCCCCGCCATTCGCAGTCCCATCTGCTAATATATCCGTTAACTGATTTCGCGCGATAAGCAGGTTTATAATTATCCCAGTTTCGAATAAAACTAACCCGTTCTGACCATTTGGTTTTATTGGAAGCACCGGTCGGATTTCTCTGTGCAACAAGGTGTTTAAGTGACAAAACTAATTTGTCATTACCATAATGAACAATGGAATGCAGATTAATCATGAGCAGTCAGTATAATTCAGGATTTGGACATTTCTACACTGGCATTTTCAGCTGGTTTTTCCGCGTCAGCCTGGGCTTTTAACTGGGCCAATACTTCATCACGCAGGTGTGGCGCTGCCATCGGAAAGCCCAGTTTGGCCCGCGCCTGTACATAGCTCTGCGCAATCGCCCGCGCCAGCTGTCGTACCCGCAGAATGTAGCGCTGCCGTTCGGTCACGGATATTGCGCCGCGTGCATCCAGCAGGTTAAAGGTATGCGATGCCTTGACCACCATTTCATAGGCGGGCAGGGGCAATTCCGCTGCCATTAACTTGTTCGATTCAGCTTCGTAAAAGTCAAACAATTCAAAAAGTTTAGGGACATTAGCATGTTCAAAGTTATAGGTGGATTGCTCAACTTCATTTTGATGGAACACATCGCCATAAGTGACCTTGCCAAACTGTCCGTCTGTCCACACCAGATCATAAACGGAATCAACGCCTTGCAGATACATGCACAGCCGTTCCAGTCCATAGGTGATTTCACCGGTCACCGGATAGCACTCAATGCCGCCGACCTGCTGGAAATAGGTAAACTGCGTGACTTCCATGCCGTTAAGCCACACTTCCCAGCCTAGACCCCATGCGCCCAGTGTCGGCGATTCCCAGTTATCTTCCACAAACCGAATGTCGTGCACCAACGGGTCAATACCGATGGCTTGCAACGAGTCCAAATACAATTGCTGAATATTGGCAGGGTTGGGTTTAAGGACGACCTGAAACTGATAATAGTGTTGCAGGCGGTTGGGATTTTCTCCATAACGGCCATCTTTGGGCCGGCGCGACGGCTGCACATAAGCGGCATTCCAGTTTTCGGGGCCAAGCGCACGCAAAAAAGTTGCCGTATGAAAGGTACCTGCGCCCATTTCCATGTCATAGGGTTGTAGCACCACGCAGCCTTGTGCAGCCCAAAATGCCTGTAATTTTAAGATTAAATCCTGAAACGTGATAAATGCGATCGCCTGACTCATGCGGATAGACCATTAAAAAATTAACCTAGTATATGCAAAATCCTTCCATTCTTAAAGGAATGAACGCGATTCGTAAGAATTTTAATGGTCTTAAAGATTTTAAAACTAAACAGAACGTGTGCAAATAGAAGACAAGCATTAAATATTATTAAAAAACCCCTTACTTTCGAAAAAATAAGAGGTTTTGTATGGGACGCACTTAATGTTTAATAAAGCGCTTAGAAAAAGGCGAAGTTTTCGATGGCCATTTGCGTCATGCTGCGTGACGGTTTAACCATACTTTCGGCATAGGCTGCGGTACGGGGTAACAAGCGCTCAAAGAAAAATTCGGCAGTTTGAATTTTGGCGGTATAAAATTCGGGCGCTTCGTTGCCGCCATTTTCGAGTTTTTCAAATGAAACGGCTGCCATTTGAGCCCAAAAATAGGCCATCATTGCAAAGCCCGAATACATCAGATAGTCGTTAGAGGCTGCGGATACCACTTCACGGTCTTTACGCGCCATAAACATAATACGCAGCGTTAAGGTATTCCACTGAGCACAAATTTTGGTCAGGTCCCAGATGAAACCGTGCATTTTGCGGTTACGCGCATGTTCGCCGCAAAATTTTAAAATTTCGGCAGTATGGTCGCGCACCACTTTGCCTTTACTGCTCAGCAATACTTTACGGCCCAGTAAATCGAGTGCTTGAATACCGGTGGTGCCTTCGTACAGGGTGGCAATACGGGCATCACGGGCAATTTGTTCCATGCCCCATTCTTTAATATAACCGTGACCGCCATAGACCTGCATGCCTAAATTGGCACATTCAAGGCCCATTTCAGTCAAGAAACCTTTTAAAATCGGGGTATAAAAGCCTAAACGATCGTCCCATAAATCATGCTCGGCCTGATCTCCCTTAAGCAATCCTTCGGTCATTTTGTCAGCAATCATGGCGGCATAATACACCATCGCCCGGCCACCTTCAGCAATGGCTTTTTGGGTCAGTAACATGCGGCGCACATCGGCATGGTGGATAATGGCATCGGCTACTTTATCGGGGTTTTTCTTGCCCGATAATGACCGCATCGACAGACGGTCTTTCGCATAAGGAAGCGCGCCTTGATACGACAGTTCGGCATGGGCAATCCCCTGAATTGAGGTGCCGATACGCGCCGTGTTCATAAAGGTGAACATGGCATGCAAGCCTCTGTTGTCTTCGCCGATTTGATAAGCCGTTGCCCCGTCAAAGTTTAAGACAGTCGTTGCCGATGCGCGAATACCCATTTTATGTTCAATAGAACCACAGTTCACGCCATTACGATCACCGACCGTACCATTGGGGCCCGGTAAAAACTTCGGTACGATAAACAGGCTAATGCCGCGTGTGCCTTCTGGGGCATTGGGCAAACGAGCCAACACGATATGCACGATATTATCGGTTAAATCATGTTCGCCGCTTGAAATAAAGATTTTAGTACCGTACATTTTGAAGGTGCCGTCGCCATTGGGCTCAACACGTGTCTTAATCTGACCTAAATCGGTGCCACATTGCGGCTCCGTCAAACACATGGTACCCAGCCAGTTGCCCGAGACCAGGGGCGGTAAATAGGTATTTTTTTGTTCTTCAGTACCATATTGCAAAATCGTATTCATGCAGCCAATGGATAAACCGGGATACATGGTAAATGCCCAGTTTGCCGTCGCCATCATTTCCGATTTGATCAAATTAAGCGACATGGGCAAGCCTTGACCGCCAAATTCTTCCGGATACGATAAGCCCTGCATGCCCAGTGCTACATAGTTTTCATACGCTTCTTTAAAGCCTTTAGGCGTAGTCACATGACCGTTTTCAAAATGACAACCTTCTTCATCGCCAGTTTGATATAACGGTGACAATTCGTTTTCACAAAAATTAGCCATGGTTTCCAAAATCATGTCAATCGTATCTTGGTCTGCATGTAGGCCGCTACTTAACGTAGCGTAATGGCTTTTATAATCAAACATTTCATTCATTAAGAAACGCATGTCACGTAAGGGAGCTTTATAAGCAGGCATGATTTAATCTCGGTAGCAAAGAAAAAATGGAGCAACACACTAATTTTTAGCGTGAAATTGTCCTATGGTATACTAAAAATGACCTATTTTGATAAATTATTTATTGACCGGCTCCTTTATAAGCACTGCTTAAGCCTCAATAGCAGCGCGCAAGTCCCGCAAGACGGCTTCAATGTCAAGGGTTATATAGTTTAAAGCGTTGCCGTGCCAAATCTTAAAACTCTCAGCCGCTTGTGCGACCAGCATACTGAGTCCATCGGCGGTAAGGGCACCGCGTTGTTGCATGACGATTAAAAATTCTGAAGGCTTACCGTAAGCCATGTCATAGGCAAAAGCTGGCCTTATAACATCGGGTAAATCGGGCATGGCACCGCTTAAGGTACTCGAAGTTGCATTGATGACGATATCATAAGCAATTGGATTTACAGTGTTTTGCGGCGGTTCGGTGGGTAAGGCTGAAGTTATAGGGGTGTCAGATAAATCGGTAAATTGAATCGCTCGCAGTCTTTGATCAATGGGTTGAATATGCCCAAAACTGCCTTGTAAACTTTCGGTTAAATCGTTGACCAAGTGCACGGCATGTTCATAAGTACGATTTGCAATATCGATATGCTCAATTCCAGCGTTCAACAAAGGCGCAATCACGCCCCGTACGGCACCGCCCGCGCCTAAAATTAACACCTTTAAGCCGCTTAAATCGGGCGTACATGTCAATAAATGCAGCGCCCATGCCAGGCCTGCGCCATCGGTATTATCGCCATGCAATTGACCATTTTCTTGCCAAAGCGTATTGACCGCCCCAGCAACGCGAGCACGTTCGGTAAGCCGGTCAGCCAGTTCAAAGGCTTGTTGCTTAAAGGGAAGGGTAACGTTAAGCCCTTGACCGCCTGTGTTAAAAAAGGTCTGTACGGTTTGCTCAAACCCGTCCAAAGGTGCATCAATGGTGCGGTATTCAATGTGTAAATCAACCTGTTTGGCAAAGGCTGCATGAATAAACGGCGAGCGGCTATGGGCAACCGGATGACCTACTACAGCGTATTGTTGAGGCGATTGCCCGGAAGATAAAAGCATAAACCTACTGTCCTATGATGCAAAATATTGATTAAAAGCGTTAAACGGTAGGCGGTGTAACACCAGATTATAATCGATAGTGATCAACACTTAAAAAAAATCCGAAAACCAGCGCACATACAATCAACAGGCTGTTTGTTGAACTGCGATTTATTAAGCAGTCTGTTTGTTAAAAAACCAGATTAAAAACTACAGGGCCAGCCAATTGCGCGGTACTAAAAATTCTTTGACCAGTCGGTCTTCAGGTGAATGCTCCGCAAAGGTCGGGGCATAGTGCCAGCTTACCAGATTAGGTAAACTTACTAAAATCGACTCAATGCGCCCGCCGGTTTGCAAACCAAATAACGTGCCCCGGTCATAAACCAGATTAAACTCAACATAGCGGCCACGGCGATACAACTGGAAATTGCGCTGCTCGGCTGTGTAGGACAGATGCCGGTATTTTCGCACAAGCGGCAAATAGGCGTTTAAATAGCCATTACCCACTGCCTGCATAAATTTAAAGCAACGCTCAAAGCCCCATTCGTTTAAATCGTCGTAAAATAGACCGCCAATACCGCGTTGCTCATTACGATGTTTTAAATAAAAATAATCGTCGCACCATTGTTTAAAGGTCGGATAGACATCAGCACCAAATGGCTGGCAGGTTTCAAACGCCGCCTGATGCCACGCAATGCAATCTTCGAGCACCGGATAATACGGCGTTAAATCGAAACCGCCGCCCATCCACCACACCGGTTCCATGCCTTCTTTATGCGCAACAAATAACCGCACGTTGGCATGTGAAGTGGGAATATGCGGATTTTTAGGATGAATCACCAAGGATACGCCGAGCGCCTGAGCGGTTGCGCCTGTTATCTGGGGATGACGTGCAGTCGCTGAAGGAGGCAAATGATTAATATGAATATGGGAAAACATCACCCCCGCTTTTTCAATGACCTGACCATCTTGCAACACACACGAACGACCACCACCCCCTTCGGGCCGGGTCCAGTCATCGGGTACAAAACGCGCTTCGGGCTCTTCCTGTTCCAGGGCTGCACAAATACGCGCCTGTAAATCCAATAAAAACGCTCGAACGCGCTCAATATCGGCCATGTCTGGGGTATCGTCGGGGTTAGATTGAGCTGGCTTGTGCACGCTCTTTACTCCATAAACCATAAAATCCCTATAAAGCATAAGGATTTTTTATCAAAACGGCAATGACTTTAATGAAGCGCCTGGGTCATTATTACCCTAAACGATTAAGCATAATCATAGGTTGAGGTTTTAGCCAGAGCACGCTTGTAGGCAGGACGGGCATGAACCTGATTAACCCATGCTCTTAAATTGGGATAACGTTTTAATAAACCGCGCGCTCTGGCAGCTTCCAATGGAAAACTGAGCATGACATCGGCACCGGTAGGTTCTGAACCTGCAAACCAGGCGGCCTGTTCTAATTCTTGTTCCAAATAGGCCAATTGCGCATTTAATGTGGGTTTTACATATTGTTTTAAAATCCCGCTTTCTACCGCTTTAATGACGGGCCGCACTAAAAACGGGGTTTTTTGTTTAGCAGTCGTTAGCAATAAAGTAATGACCAATTGCGGCATCAGCGAGCCTTCTGCAAAATGCATGGCGAAGCGATAACGCAGCCAATCCTGGGTGTGGCGCACGGGTTGCCATTTGCCCTGCGCATAGGTATCAATCAGATAATCGACAATTGCACCCGATTCGGCAATGGACAAAGGGCCATCGGTTAAAATAGGGGCTTTACCTAAAGGGTGCACCGCCTTTAAATCATCTGGTGCCAATTGGGTGATGGGATTACGTTTATATTCAATGACTTGATAAGTTACGCCAAGTTCTTCAAGCAGCCATAAAATACGTTGCGAGCGAGAGTTTTGCAAATGATGTAAAGTCAGCATAAAGTATCCTGAAGCAGTTAAGTCTGATTATTATTTTACCCCTTTGTGCTGCATAAAAACCCGTGAAATCGGTAACAACACGTATAAGAAATATGACGCGCTTATAATTACGATTAAGATGAGAGGCAATATAAATTAAAGGGCTTAATTCATGCAAAACCTGTTTAACCGGCCTGTTTTTGAACATCCGAACGTTCATCATTATTAAGTTAAAGTGCTTATTTATTAATGGGCCATTATTATCGCGGGAGTAGGCTTTGCCCTGTATCATGGCACAGTCAGTATTATAGGCTTGCCGTTTTTAATGATGTTGGCGCATTTCTTAGGCGTTTTTAATATTATAACGAATGTTGCCAATCCCAATTATCTTGATATGGCGATATTTGGCTTAGGCGGCGCGGCGTTATTACTGGGTGTTGGGCATTATTTTCGGATTTATTGGTACGGACAGCTATTGGCACTATTGGGCTTGCTGCTGTGAGGAACGATTGGTATGTTAAGCCTGGGCCGTATGTATTAGACCATTTCTCAGAAAAAACGGCAGTACCTTAAATGCCCTGTATTCTCAGCGTGCCTTGGTCAATGCCGTGCTCAATCGTTTTTTAGATGCCGCCAACGATGCTCAAATAGCCTTTGGGTATGATGCCTTTGATACCACATGTACCCAGCATGCTTTTATGGTCAAGACTGCACTCTATCAACAAACCGCATGGGACGAACTTGCCATTACGGTATCCGATTAGCACGGGCATCATGCGGGCCATGCACACCCTTTCAAACGAGGACGAGCGCACCGATTATGAGCAATTTTATGCGTAGTTTGCGGCTTGGAAGTTATCAGCATAATCCCAAACAGGAAAAACGCTACTAAGTTCAAGGTGTTACGTTGATGCAGGACACAACCGCCTATGGCGATATAACCGATTCGATGCGGCTAAGTCAGCATTACCTAGAACTAGGTCGTTGCCTGTACATAGATTTAGACCATTATGAAAAAGCCGATATTGCTTTGTCACAGACCATTGAACTGCTGGAGCCGTCGCCGGTTTTAACGCCGTACGTACAGCAAAATGTCGATATGTTGGCCGAAGTACCGCTTGAACAATGGCCCGATAAGGTGCTGGGATTGGCCTACTGGTATCGGGGTTATATACGTGAACATCTAGATTATTGCAAGGCCGAACAACTGTACGATTTTCGCCAAGCCCATGCACGCCTGCCGATGCAAAGTGATATTTGGTATCAATTGGCCCATTTGCTCAGTCAACAGACCGAACCGGCCGATATACAGGAAGGGCTGGCCCATACCGAACGGTTTGTGGCGCCGTATTTGCCTTAAGGGACGGCGCACAAGGCACCGAACCCCGAATCGGAAGAATACAAACAGGTGGGCGAGATAAAGGCACTGACCGTATTGCTGTCGGCCGAACTTAACCAAACCGAGGCGGCGCGCGTTCAGTTACAACGTTTTGAGCAGTATTATCCCCATCATGACCTGTTACCCGTTATGCAAAAGGCGATCAACGCGCGTAAAAAATGGTTTGGGCTGTTTTAGGTCTGACTTGATCCATGATTTTTGGTCAGGGCTTTTAATGAAATTTATCTGGGCGCATGTTGATTAAGCCACTGTAGCAGTTGTTCAATTTCGGATTGCTGGCTGTGTTTGATATCGCGTGCCAGGTTGCGTATTTGCGGTTTTTTGCCGTATTTTAATTCGTCCTACGCCATATAAATGGCCATTTGGTGGTGGTCAAATATACCTTTTGACAAAGGCCAGGTCGGGGTCGTTGGCATATACGGCCATCAGCATATTGGCGTGCATGTTGTGCATATAGGACGGCGCAGGAGTTTGTGCTGATGGCACGGCGCTGCGGGCGTACGTTTGAGGTAGCGTTTGGCAGGCGCTTAGAGTCAATAAACCTATCAGAATAGCCACAGTTTTAATCATGTACCGGGCCTTTAACGGGTCTTGTTGTATCAAAGCTAAATGCTGTAAATGGTGCATTGTGCTATCGTGTCGTCGATTCAAAAAAACCTTGAAGCGCTTTAAAGTTTACTCCAAATGACCCATACGTTGCTGCTTGGTGGCCAAATAGCCTTCATTGAGGGGATTTAACCCGACATAGAGCGGTGTACGTTCAACCACAACAAAGCCCAACTGTTCGAGTGCGCGTTGTTTGGCCGGGTTATTGGTCATTAGATTAATATGTGAAATGCCTAAATGGTGCAGTATCGGCCCGGTCATATCATAGGTACGGGCATCGGCCGGCAATCCCAGCAATAAATTGGCGTCCAGCGTGTCATGCCCCTGGTCTTGCAGGGCATAGGCGCGTATTTTGTTGGTCAGCCCAATACCACGCCCTTCTTGTTTAAGGTACAGTAATGCTCCGCGCCCTGCTTTTTGAATACGCATCAGCGCGGCCTCCAGTTGCGGACCGCAATCGCAGCGCAACGACCCGAAAGCATCACCCGTCAGACATTCTGAATGCAGGCGCACTAAAATGGGCATATCAGGTTTAGGCTGGCCTATCAAACCCACCGATAACGCGGTATGCTCTTCGCCCGTTGCGCTGTCCTGATAAACTGAAATATCAAACAAACCGTGGCGGGTAGGCAGTCGGGCATTGGCCACAAACGCAAAAGACATGCGATTTTCTCCGTACAGAACGAGCAAGGTGTTGGCTGGAAATGATTGTAATCATCGGTCAGGCGGTGGCCTGTTAAACATTGTAAGGCATTAATCCACTCACTTTTAAACTGTTGAAATGGTTGCAGGCAGGACTACTACAGGGCCTGGTATTCTAATCTTAGAATAGATTATTTTCCCGAATATTCCAAACCTGTCTGTCTAATGCCCCAGGTTTAACCATAGCCCTCTTTTTCAAGACTTTTGATTTTAATAAACTTTTGATTTTAAATTAATTTTTAACAAAAATATTGAGGATCAATGAATTTTTAACAAAAACACTAGCATATAATAAACGGTTACAGGATAATTGCACGTCATGCAGATACATTATACTATGTTAGGATAGTCAGTATAACGTAGCGTTCAAAACGGCATGAGGTGCCGTAAACGCAAGTCGTCCCCTAACATACCCTGTAAAAATAGCGTCATGTATTAGTCGTGATACGTTTTGCAAGCCAAGCCGGTGTGTGGTTTGGTCATTTCTAAGGTCTATGATGTATAACGAAATTCCCGCGCAGCGCCCGCATACTCCTCTTCTTAATCGCATTGATGCGCCAAGTCAGCTCAAGGCCTTGACCTTGCCTGAGCTTTTGCAGTTAGCGGACGAAACACGCCATTATTTACTGTATGCGGTGGGGCAAAGTGGGGGACATTTTGGGGCAAATTTAGGCGTCGTCGAATTAACCATCGCGTTACATTATATTTTAAATACGCCGCACGACCGTTTGGTCTGGGACGTGGGTCATCAGGCCTATGCGCACAAAATGCTTACGGGACGGCGTGAACAACTGCCCACGATTCGTTCTAAATCGGGCTTGACGGCATTTCCTGCGCGTGAAGAATCACCTTATGACACGTTTGGCGTGGGTCATTCTTCAACGTCCATTTCAGCAGCGCTTGGCATGGAGCGTGCTCTGCATTATTTGGGCGATAAGCGTAAAGTTGCTTGCGTGATTGGTGATGGTGCTATGACGGCCGGTATGGCATTTGAAGCGATGAATGATGCAGTCCATCATCATGCTGACTTGCTGGTTGTTTTAAACGATAACGATATGTCGATTTCGTGCAGTATCGGCGGTTTTTCGCGGCATTTGGCGGCGCTTTGGTATAACGGTTTTCGAGTGGGTGTTAGTGAAACCGGACACCCCATGTTGCAGCCACGGCCCGATATGGCGCACAAACCGCGCATTGATGCCTTGCCCAGTACAGATAATTTATTTAAAGCCATTGGATTTGAATATTTCGGGCCGTTTGATGGTCATGATTTACCCGAGCTGATTCGTATATTGCAATTGGTCAATCAACGTACTGGCCCAAGATTGGTGCATTTATATACTAAAAAAGGCAAAGGCTTTGAGCCGGCCGAGGCTGACCCGATTGGCTTTCATGCGATTGGGCCACGATTTAAGTCAAAACCGGCTTTAGAACCTGTCATTAATACGCCTAAACCTCAAAAATACTCAGACGTATTTGGCCAGTTTTTGTGTGATTTGGCTGCGCAGGATTTCAATATGTTGGCCATTACCCCGGCGATGTGTGAAGGGTCAGGCATGGTACAGTTTGCACAGCGTTATCCGCAGCGTTTTTTTGATGTGGCCATTGCCGAACAACATGCTTTAACATTAGCGGCGGGCATGGCCTGTGAAGGCATTAAACCAGTTGTAGCGATTTATTCGACTTTTTTGCAGCGCGGCTATGACCAACTGGTACACGACATTGCCTTACAAAATTTAGATGTAACCTTTGGTATTGACCGAGCGGGCTTAGTCGGAGAAGACGGGCCCACGCATGCGGGCGTGTTCGATTATGCTTTTATGCGCACTTTGCCTAACCTCGTGCTGATGGCCCCTAAAGATGAAAACGAATGCCGCCAGATGCTTTATACCGCCTATCAATTTAAGGGTCCGGCAGCAGTGCGTTATCCGCGCGGCATCGGCCCGGGCAGTCATGTTCAAACTGAATTTACTTTGTTACCTATTGGGCAATCAGAGCAGGTTTATCCGGAGTCTACCCTTTCTAGTAAGACAATGGTCAGCCCAGAGGCTGTCCTGCATAAACTTGCGTTATTGGCTTTTGGCAGTATGGTCGGCCCAGCTGTCGCGGCGGCTAAAACTTTGCAACAGCGCGCCGGCTTACAATGCATCGTGATTAATATGCGCTTTATTAAACCGCTTGATACGACGCGCCTTACCGCTTTAGTGCGTGAACATTATCAGCTCGTAACCCTCGAAGAACACGCCGTGATGGGCGGGGCGGGCAGTGCTGTTAATGAAGCGTTATATCAATTAGGGTTAATGGCGCGTGTTTTAAATTTAGGCTTGCCTGATAGCTTTCTGACGCACGCGACCCATGGTGAAATGCTGGACGATGCAGGCCTTGGCGCGGACGGTATTGTACAAAAAATCAGTCATTGGTTGGGCAAGATTGAAGCTTGATTTACACTATGGGATTTCTCCTTTAAAAGACCATTGATAGGCTCAACAATATTAAAATTTAAATGAATGAAACATCGTTAGCAGTAAAAAATAAGACCATTCACACTAAAAAAGATAACAGCAAGCCGTTAAAGTGCGTGGTTTTTTGTTAAACTTAGCGTCTTTAAACATGAACTTGGATACAACGCATGGAACCGATGGTCGTCATGGCAGCCAAAGCTGTCGAAAAGGTCGGCGCAGAACTGGTAAAAGCTCACCAAAACCGGCATCGGCTGGACTTGCAAGTCGAACCCAAGGGCGTTCAGGGCATTGATGGATTGGTGACGCGGGTCGACCGTTATGCTGAAGAGTTGCTGATTTCGACCTTACGTAAAAGTTACCCGCGTCATCGTTTTATTGGCGAAGAGTTTGGCGAACAGCCCGGCCAAGGCAATGATGATGATTGGTGCTGGATTATTGATCCGCTTGATGGCACACAAAATTTTGTGCATGGTGTTCCGCATTTCTGTATTTCGGTTGCAGCGCAATATCGCGGCGTTACGCAGCATGGCCTCATTTATGACCCGGTGCGTGAAGAAATGTTTTCGGCCAGTCGCGGCACAGGAGCCATTCTAGACCAGCGACGTATTCGGGTAAGCGAAAAAACCAGCTTAAACCAGGCTCTTTTTGCCGTAGGTCGACCCTTGATGACATTGCGCGAAGGCGAGCGTGTCCATTTTATCGAAGAACATTTTGCCAGCTTACAGGCGGTTATGCAGCAAGGGGGCGATATACGGCGCACTGGTTCGGCCGCTTTGGATTTAGCGTATGTTGCGGCCGGACGATTTGATGGCTTTTTTGAATTGGGTTTGAAGTCTTGGGACATTGCTGCCGGTGCGCTCTTGGTAAAAGAGGCGGGCGGTACGGTGGTCGATGCGCGCGGCGGTGAAGACAGTTTAATTAATGGTCAGGTGATTGCAAGTTCCATGAAACTGTTAAAACCTCTGATGCAGGCCGTCATGCCG
>JAGLBJ010000070.1 GCA_018260315.1 Moraxellaceae bacterium
GCCCATTATGAAATGCAAACCAGCACGCGCCAACACCTTCAAATCACGGTACAGCAGTTACAGAAGGAATATAAAGAACACCTGTTGCAACAGCATACATGGCACCTTAAGCAACAGCAATTGATATCAAATCTGCACTATTTAAATGAAACTTTCGCCCAATTGATTCAACAGGAACACCAGTCAGCCAAGCAGCATGCCGGCTTAGCGCAACAGATTCAACGACTGGAAATCACCGTTTCAGAGCACAAGCAACAAGCCCATAGTGCACAACATAAAGCAGAACAGGCACAGCAACAGTGGCATACTCAGCAGCAGCAGTTTAACGACTTGCAACAACAGTTAGTGACCTGTGAACAGAAGCGCACCGAACTGCAACAACAAGAGCAAAGGCTGCGGGATAGTCTAGAACAACAGCGTCTCAACTGGCAACTTGATAAACAAAAAATGCAGCAGATTATCGAACAGCTAGACCTCAAACAATTGGCGATTTTGCCCAAGCCTGCCCTTGATACCACATTAACGCCCGAACATTTGCAACGTTTAAACCGTCAAATTGCCCGCTTAGGACCGCTTAATATGGTCGCCGTTCAGGAATTAAGCGATGTACAAGCGCGTTATAACGAATTAAACGCCAATATCAACGATTTACACGCCAGCGTGCAGCAGTTAAAAACGGCCATTTCGCAGATTGACCAACAAACGCAGCAGTTATTTATGGTAACATTTAACCAAATTAATACGCATTTGGGTGAATTATTTCCTAAAGTGTTCGGAGGTGGTCAGGCTACACTCTCGCTAGAAGACGACGATTGGCGTTCAGGCGTGCGGTTAATGGCCCAGCCGCCCGGCAAAAAAAATACGCGTCTTGCGTTATTATCGGGCGGTGAGAAAGCCTTGACTGCATTGGCGTTGGTGTTTGCCATTTTTCAGCTTAATCCGGCCCCGTTTTGCCTGTTAGATGAAGTCGATGCGCCGCTTGATGATGCCAATGTACAACGGTTTTGCCATTTAGTGACGAGTTTGTCGCAGCACGTGCAATTTATTTTTATTAGTCATAACAAACTGGCGATGCAAATGGCGACACAATTAATCGGAATTACGATGCCAAGTGCCGGCGTGTCGCGTGTGGTCAGTGTAAATTTAGAACAAGCGACTGCCTTTAGCAGTTAAAAGGATGAACATGAATACAACCCATATGGGGATTGGTTTTGCCCTGATCATTATTGCCTTTGGCTTAATGTTATTATTAAGACGCAAATCGCCTGATGATATGTATGCCCAGCCCCCTGGTGAACCGGTTGAGGGACGCATGCCGATCGTAGGGCGGGCTCAGCGTCAAAACCTGACAGATGAAGCGGGTTTGGGGACTGCCTTGGAGCCTATGCCCAAGCAACTAGCTGCCGAAGTGCAGTCCGATAATCGTAGTATTGAGAGTTTAACGGCTGAAACGGTCACAGAACCGTTAACGGTGCCGTCTAGCCTGCATAGTGATGCTACAGCGCATCATGTGGTTTTACCGGCTGAAAACACCGATATCATGCCACAAGGATCGGTGCAACATGCAGCCACACCATTAAATGGGGTCAATCCTGCTAAACCGCAAGCGACGACGTCTGTAGCAATCGTTGAGCCTAATGCCCCAGCCGCGCCAGCCTCTCATCAAGAAGCTTCACTTGAAGATTTGTTAGCCGGTTTAGAACAAGCTACTGCCCAAATGCAGCCCCCTGTAGAAGATGCGCCACTAGAGGCCTGGCAAGGTGAAAGCCAGGTTTTAAATGAATATATCGATGCACAAATAGAACGTGATGAAGCGCTGCCATTGTCGCAAGCGCAAGAGCTGATTTCGTGGTTTATTTTACCGACGCAGGGTCAAACATTAAATAATAAGCGCGTGTTTGAACTGTTTGCGCATTATGGTTTTCGCTATGGTGAACTGGCCTTATTTCATCGGTTTGCTGAAATAAATGGCGAAGGGTTATTGCAATTTAGTATTTTGCGCCTGGTCGATGGTCAGCCACAAGCATTTGACTTGGAAAATTTTATGCAGGAACGCATCGATGGCTTAGCCTTTTTCCTAGGATTACCTCATTTGCAAGGTGTGCAAGCCTTTGATTTAATGAGTAGTATTGCCACGACTTTGGCCCGCGATTTAAATGCTCAGGTGTATATAGAAGACCAAAAAACGCCGATTAGCTGGCAGTTACGCGAAGATTATCGACATACGATTGCTCAATTTCGGCCGCGTTAAGGGTTTAACATTAAACCTAAAGTTACTCTACTTTAAATTGTGAGCCATGCCTGTTTAGGATAATTCAATGATACCGCCTCAAGTATTGCCCGGTGATGATGTTGAGTCACAAAATACAAGCATGGTTGAACAGACTGATGCGTCAATTATTCAGACCATGCGGCAACTTATCGGGTTAATTGCCAAGCATAATCATGCTTACTATGTGCTTGATAATCCAACAATTCATGACCATGAATACGATTCATTAATGCAGCAATTAAACGCCCTAGAACAGCAGTATCCTCACCTTATCCAACCCGATACCCCCAGTGTACGCGTGGGCGGCGCCCCGCTCAGCCAATTTGAAAATGTAGCGCATACGGTGCCCATGTTATCACTTGGAAATGTGTTTAATGTTGAAGAATTAACGGCGTTTGACCAGCGTATTCAAGAGCGTTTATTTGGTCAGTTCTATCAATATGAACTTGAATTGAAACTCGATGGACTGGCGGTCTCTTTGCACTATGAATCAGGCTGTTTTGTGCGGTCCATTACCCGGGGTGATGGGGAAACAGGTGAGGATATTAGCCATAATGTACGCACGATTCGCAATTTGCCATTGGTTTTAAATAATGCGCCCTTTACTGATAATGATCAAACGATAGCTACGCCTGATGTATTAGAGGTTCGCGGTGAGATTTTAATTCCTAAAAGTGGTTTTGAGCGTCTCAATCGTGAAGGGCTGGCTAAAGGGGAAAAGGCGTTTGCTAATCCACGCAATGCGGCGGCGGGCAGTGTGCGCCAATTAGACCCCAAAATAGCAGCTGCGCGTCCGTTGGCTTTTTATGCGTATGCCATGTTAGGCGAGCAGGCACAGGCGATTGGACTACAGACTCAAGACCAGACCTTATGTTATTTGCAGCATTTAGGCTTTGGTTTGGCGCGTAAGCCGCAAGTGGTTGAGAAACTGGAACAAATCCAGCATTATTACAACCAGCTCATTGAAGAAAGAGTGAACCTGCCGGTAGAAATAGACGGGTTGGTGATTAAAATCAATGATTTAAAACAACAGCAGCAATTAGGCTTTTTAAGCCGCGAACCACGCTGGGCAACGGCCTATAAATTTCCGGCTCAGGCGGCGATGACGTTATTGGAAGGGATTGACTGGCAAGTGGGACGTACCGGTGTTTTAACGCCGGTGGCGCGTCTTAAAACGGTTAATGTTGGCGGTGTGATGGTGAGTAATGCTACGTTGCATAATTTTGGGGAAATACAACGTCTGGATATTCGCGTTGGCGATACCGTGAGCGTTTATCGGACCGGTGATGTGATTCCTAAAATTGAACGCGTTTGGCCCGAATTTCGACCGATTAATACGTTGCCGGTACAGTTACCAAGCCTTTGTCCAGCGTGCCAATCGCATGTTGTGTATGTAGAAGGCGAGGCACAAGCGCGTTGTAGTGGCGGATTGTATTGTCCGGCGCAACGAGTTGAGGCGATACGGCATTTTGTCAGTCGGCGCGCGATGGATATTGAAGGACTTGGCGAGCGCTGGGTCGATTCACTGGAAAAAATGGGATTGCTGCATACTGTCGCCGATATTTACGATTTGCATCAACATCAGGCAGCGTTATTACAGCTCGAAAAAATGGGCGAAAAATCGGTTAATAATTTACTCAATGCCATTGAAGCCAGTAAGCATACTACCTTGGCGCGTTTTATTTATGCGCTTGGGATTCGCGGAGTAGGAGAAGGGACGGCGCGCATGTTGGCCGAGCATTTGCAAACGTTTGAAGCCTTGCAACAGGCGACGCTTGAACAATTGCTCAAGGTGCCCGATATTGGCGACATCACGGCCACACTTATTTTAGAATTTTTTAAAGAACCGCATCAACAAACCATCGTAAACCGGTTATTAGCCGCTGGCATTCATTGGCCAGCTCCTGCGCCGCGTACCAGGCAACCCTTGACCGGTCAAAGCTGGGTGATTACGGGAACATTAAGCACGTTAAGCCGTGACGAGGCCACGCAACATTTGCAGGCATTGGGCGCACGCGTATCGGGCAGTTTGTCGAGTAAAACGTATCATCTGGTGGCGGGCGAAAAAGCCGGTAGTAAACTCGCCAAAGCGCACAGTTTGAATGTTCCGGTTTTTACTGAAGCCGAATTTCTAGATTTTTTAAAACAATATGGCGTGGCGATAAGTTAAACGTCATTAAGCATGCGCATTAATCCATTAGGTAGAATGACTAGGGTGTGTCCTCATTTGGGAAATGTGATTAAAACGATGATAAATTTTGGGGTAAACAAGGCAAATATTGCAGGAAATATTGGAATATTTACAAGATATTTAACGCAGTTTGACAAAATTTAGCCCGTCTTAGTCCATTTAAGGCATAACCACCCAATTGGGGACACGCCCTAGGATTTATGCAGTTTATCCACAGGTTTAGCGGCTTGCTGCGGTGGCCAAAAAAAGTCAGACGGACGCGTTAAAAAATGCGCCACAATTAAGCGAAATAATGGTTTCCAGTCGGCAAAACTAACGCGTCGCGCACGTAATGCCACAATCAATGCCAGGCCAAAACTTACGGTTAAATTGGTTAGACCAATCAGTAACACGCCTAAAAAGGACACCGCGATAAGCCCTAATGTCGGCGTTCCGTCCATGCACATCAAGGCCTGCACAAAGTTTGCCGAGGAAAACGCGATATGCCGAATATCAATCGGTAAGCCAATAATAAAGCCAATCGTTCCGGTTGAACCGAGCATGACCCCAAACCAAAAATTACCCGCTAAGGCGCCCAGATTATTTTCAACATAATTGGCAACGCGCTCTAAACGTTGTGGCCCCAGTAAACGTTGTAGGCGCGCATGTGCCTTTAGCCGTGGCCCAATATGATGATAAACCGCCAAATTATCGTAATAACCAGCAATCAGCCCCGACAAAAACAGCCAGCCGCCTGCAATCGCCGCATGAAATAACGCCAACGATTCAAAGGGGTTTAAATCGTGCAATAAATGTTGGGCCTTATCGTCATTGATTAACGCATGGCCGGTAAAATGCCCCCATAACCATGTGATTAAACAGGCCACCGGCATGGCGATAGAAATATTGCCAATAATGGCAATAAACTGGGTCCGCAAAATATTAATCGTCAGTTCTGCAAGTTCAGCCAATTGGGCTTTTTTACTTCCGCTCTTTTGTTGCACAGTGGCAGCAAGTGCGGCAGCCGTCATCGCGGGTTGTTTGGTGGCAACCGTAAAATGTAAAATATGAATCAGCATAAAGCCAAAACTATAATTTATGCTATACATGAATGCGCGGCTAAACAGTGCCAGGGTTAATTGCGCCATCAATAAT
>JAGLBJ010000071.1 GCA_018260315.1 Moraxellaceae bacterium
TTAATCTGGTCAGTTTAATTTTCAATTCACTGATAAATGGCATAATCTCTTCACTAAATATAATACGAGCCATAATATTATCTTGACTCTTAGCAATAAAGGGTAGGCTATCAACTAAGTTAAGTTTCCGCAATTCATGTAAAAACTCATTGTCATATTTTGAAGTAGGATATTGCCTTTTTAATTTTTCAAATGCTTCGCTTTTAAAATGTAAAACATTTTTTACCCAATGCGCTCCTAATAGACCAAGTGGAGTTTCAATGAATATTTTTCTATCAAGTAGCTCACCACACCCCGCCCGAATATCTCTAGCCACATTGCAAGCGGAGACACCTAATTTTATAAAATCTTCTTTGGTGATGTAATAAGGCTGTTTCTGATCAATAGGTTCATTATTATCAGGTATCTTCGATAAAGCGACTAATATCACCCGAAATTCATTGACAGACATTTTATAGCAAGCACGTATCAAAGCATTATCCATTTTGACGATAGGGTTTTCATTTTGCATAAATTTTCTTACTTTCAGACATAAATTAGGAATAATTATAATTTATCTCCTAAATACCATCAAGCATTGGTATCACTAAATTTAACTTTCATTTACTACTCTAAAATAATACAATTTTCATATAAAAATAGGAGTTTTTAACTATTTTTCCTACTTCGTGCTTCAATCCCTCCTACTTCGTGCTTCAATCCCTCCTACTTCGTGCTTCGCAGCCCTTGCTGTCAAAGGCGTGAGAAGGTGTCTACAAAAGAGCTATTACAAAAAAGAATACAAAAAAGAAAAAAAGAGCCTTTAAAAGACAAAAGCAAAAGCGAAAAACCTAACAAAACAAAAATTTTTGGACATTTCAAAAAAGCAAAAGCGTTAATTAAAAAAAGATTTAGATAATAAAATTATAATTTAATGTTAGTTGAAAAAATAAAATTTTAAAATTTAGTAAAAAAAATTTTTAGAAAGCAAAGGAAAAAATTTTGAAAGAAAGACAGAAAAAAAGAAGATTTAGCTCATTTTTTAAACAACGATTTTGTATTTTAAGGTAAAAAATGAAAATGTTGCGCCGAAATTTTAAAAGTTTAAATGAAATATCGTCGTTAAGGCCGTTTTTAAGGCCATAGCCGCATTTAAATTTAAAAAACATAAGAAGCTAGCACTTAATTATTACCATGCCTTAAAAACAATTATATGAGCATTTAGAACTATGGTTAAAAAATAATCTTTTTATGACAAATATTTAAACTCGTGGAACTTGGAACAGTGGGATAAAGAAACTTAAACTAAAGTTGTTAATTTTTGTAAAAATTTCGTAAATTTAAAGCAGACCTGCTAAGCTCAAAATATAACCGTCCTTTTTGTTATTCATCATCGAACGTTACTAAATATCTACATCCTTATATCTACTCGTTTATTAAATCAGTCCGTATTTAACCCCGTTCAATAAGGGAACGTTAAGATGGCTATAATAAAAAAAATTAAAAAATTATCGCTTTCTATCGGATTGATAGCAATGGCAGGAGTAACTCAGGCATTTGATTCTTCTGTCAATGTAGGGCCAAACAACATTCATTTACTTAAAAGTTTTTATACTAAAGATCAAGCCTTAACGGCCTTAACCCGAGATTTAATCCGCTTATCTAAAAATCCTCAAGCTGGTGCTACAGGAGGCGGATATGATGAAAAATTAGGTTTATATTTCATCGAAGGGGGCTGGGTTGGTCAATTCTATGACGATACCATACATTCTCCTTTTTATCTTGCCGATTATTATTATCAGGTCAGTTGCCCTGCCAATGCAGCCGGTCAAAAGGTCTGTACACCGGTTAAACCCAATCCGCCGCCCACCCCTAAAAATCTGGGATGTAAAAACAACGGGCCGATGGTCGGCAATCCTTGCAGTGTACTAAGCGGCAATAAATTTCAGACCGAAACCGACTGGCAGTCCAATAAAAGCCATCTGGCTATAAAGCGTTATTATAACAGTTTGGCTAAGTTGTCCACGCATCAATCTCAAATCGGAGTGCAGTGGAATAATCAATACGGCCAATCGTTGGAAATCGGCCAAATTAAAGATGATACTTGGGCCTTAGGAACATCTGATGCCCTGACCGATCAAACCGTCATTAAAATTACTCGGCCTGACGGTCATGAGGTATTGGCTTATCCCGATGTCGTCAATGACCAAGGCATCGTGCAAAGCTTTACGCTCGATTACGATGAACATTTACAAATCAGACAGACGCCTCAAGGCTGGCAGTTGGTCGATTTAAACAGTGGCATTGTAGAGGATTATCAGCATACGGCCACCGTGCCAACTGCCACCGGTTCGAAGAAGATACTGCTGACTCAAATCGCCTATCCGCAAGGGGAAGTAACCCATCTTATTTATGGTTCGACCGCAGGGGCGGGGCCTGACGATTTAACCGAAATCAATAATAACTTTGGTGAGCGTCTGCTGATTAGCTATAAAAATAACGTGATTGATCAAATCACCTTGCCGGACGGCAATACGATTCAATACGCATATGATGGTGTAGGCAATTTAACCGGTGTAAATCAGCCCGGTTATGGTACTAAAACATATCTATACAGCGAAAATGCTCAGGTTGCACCGTCAGGTAATCCTAACTTACTAACCGGTATTATTGACGAAAATGGTAAGCGGTACGCTAATTATGCATATGATGTCAATAATCGGACAGTCCTAACCGAACATGCTGGAGGGGCAGAGCGCAATACGTTGGAGTATCCCGGTCAGTCTACGACTTATGTTACAGACCCGTATGGTTTTAGAAAGGAATATGCTAAGTATTCTCTAAATAATCAAACTAAAATCAGTTATACCCGTGCGGTTGGTCAGTACGATACCAATGAGGGTTATAGTTACGATGCGCTGGGTAACGTCATACAGTATCGGCAAACCAATGGGTATTCAGACAGACACACCGATTATACCTACGCCGACCCCGTCAGGCAGCTCGAAACGAGTCGGCTGGAGGGTGGCAATACTCAAACACGTCGCAGAACCGATACGCAATGGGATAGCCGTTTTGCCCTTCCTGTCTCGGTGACCCAAAGCGATGTTCAAAACGGCACTACTGTTCCTATTCGGCAAACCACCTACCAAAATAACGATAAAGGACAGGTCGTATCCAAAACGATAACGGACTTAAACACTCGGGAAAGTCGTACCTGGCAGTATCAATATAATGCATTGGGCCAAAAAACAGGGGAAACGACGCCTGAAGGCTTAACACAGGGATGGCAATATGATGATCAGGGTCGTTTAACGCAATTCACCGATACGCAAGGCCGTCAGACCACATATGGCGGCTTTAATGCAGCCGGTTTACCGACGGTCATTAAGCAGCCAAACGGTACACGAACCAATATAACCTATGATGCCGCAGGCCGCGTTCTGCACCAAACCAAAACGTTGGTTAACGGCACTCTGCCGCCTTTCGTGCCTTCAAAACCAAGTCAGGCAGATATCGCAGGTAACGGGATTGGCGGAATATTACGGCAGGCCGCCGATTTTTTAACGGGTCAGGGCTCGGACAATGAAAATTCGGGCACAATGGATACCCCTGCCACCCAAACTGCAAATGCCGATTATCAGTACGATTCCGCCGGTCTGCTTAAACAGGTCACGTTGGCAGACGGTGAAACGGTGAATTATACCTATGATGACGCTCATCGCTTAATCGGCCTCACGGACCATCTGGGCAATCATGTTCAATATACCCTAAATTCAGCAGGCGACAGGGTTCAAACTCAACTCTTCGATAAAGACGGTCAACTCAAACAAAGCAGTCAAAAGACGTATAACAACCGCGGGCAGTTACAGCAGGAAACGGGAAGTAACGGCCAAAGCATCACTTATCAATATGATAATTATGGCAACATGACCGGCAGCAGCGACAGTGCCGGTCGTACGACCTACAATGTTTATGACGGTTTGGATCGCTTAAATTATCGTTATGTCGATGGCTGGAAAACGACGATCTATCAGTATGATGCCTTAGATCAACCGACCGTAATCAGAAACCCCAAAGGCAATTCGACGCAATATAAAACCAATGCCTTCGGTGATACCGTTTTGGAAATTAGCCCCGACAGTGGGAAAACGCAGCGCCAATATCAGCAGGGGCGCTTAAGTCAAGAAACCGATGCCGACGGCCGCAGTCTCAATTATACCTATGACACACAGGGTCGTTTACTTGGTACGCAGGACGGTAACGGTCAGACGTTAAATACCTATCAATACGGCACCGCAGCCCCCGATCAGGATTTACTGATTCAGGCCAAAAATGCAACGGCCCAACTGGATTATGTACATAACAGTCGCGGTCAGGTACTGCAAAAAACTCAGCAGTTGGGCACGGGGTATCCTACGTTAAGTCTGCGCTATGCGTATACCGCAGGCGGCAAGCTTGAACAGGAACGTTTGCCAAGCGGTCGGCTGGTTCAATATCATTACAATAACGGCATATTGAGTGGTTTGGACGTTGACGGTCAAACGTTTATCACCAACATCACCTATGAGCCCAACGGTTTAAGCAGCTATCAATGGCATGGCGATACAGTCCAGTATCAATATGATTTAGACGGACGCTTAACTCAGGTTCAGGACAGTGCGCTTAATCGTTTATATGCCTACGATGCTGGTAATCGTATTACGCGGTTAACCGAAAATAACGCAGGTCTGCAAGCCGATTTCAAGCATGATACCGAAGACCGACTGATCGAGCAGCGCTTTACATCGACGAATAACAATCAAACCGCAGCCGATGTTCCAACGTTGTTGCAATATGCCTATGACGCCAACGGCAACCGCATTCAAAAAACGACTGTAAGCAATAACCAGACCCAAACGCAAAATATCCCGATAGCCGACGACAGCAATAAAATCACCTCAAACAGCTATGATTTATCGGGCCATATCCTAAGCGACGGAACACGCACCTTTACCTACAACAGTGAAGGGCGCAGCCAAACCATCATTAAAGACAGTACCACAATCACCAATGCCTACAACGCATTGGGGGAACGGGTATTAAAAACCACTCGAAGCAATACGGGCACGACCGAGCATCTGTTTATCTACGATGAAGGCGGCAAACTTGCAGGTGAATACGATCGCAGTGGAGATCCGTTGCGGGAATATATTTATTTAGGTAGTATCCCTGTAGGGCTGCTGAGCCATGAACGGCCGGATACGATTCTTAACATCCATACCGACCACTTGGGCACGCCGCGTGCTGTGACCGATACAGCGTCCGTCTTATGGCGCTGGGAAGGCGATGCGTTTGGGGATATGCAGCCGAGTCTGCGTAACATTAAAATGCCGTTACGCATGGCGGGGCAGTATGCCGACCCTGAAGTGGGCTTGTTTTATAATTATTTTAGGGATTATGACCCTGCCGCAGGACGTTACAGCCAAAGCGACCCCATCGGTTTGGCAGGCGGGTTAAACACTTACGGGTATGTGGGCAGTAGTCCGTTAAGTGCGGTTGACCGCTATGGACAATTTGCATTTGCTTTGCCTTTATTACCGGAAATCGGTGCAGGTT
>JAGLBJ010000072.1 GCA_018260315.1 Moraxellaceae bacterium
TAATAAATAAGTTTTCAACTAACTGTTCAATGCTTAAAATTTACATTTTTAGATTTACAATATGATAGAAAATAAACCCATTAATAATCTGCCTTCCAGCGTTCAGCAAAATTTAATGATTGGATGATATCCAAGACTTTTGGAATATCCTGCTTATGGGTAACCGCAAAAAACGCTTGATTTAACCAAGTACGCCGTACCCCATATTGAAACGGCTCGCCTTGCGCATCAACCAACGCGCCTCCGATAGCTTCAAGCAACGCCTGACCAGCGGCAGTATCCCATTCTTGGGTAGGATGCAAACGTGGATAAAAATCGATAAGGCCGCGTACCTGCTGAATAAACTTATAGGCACTGCCCGCGCGTACCAGGTTAATGGGCTGATTTTGGGTTAACGCATCCAATACCTCTTGGTAGCGCCCACGTTGCAAATCATTGGGAATCGTCACATTCCATACTTGAGTGGTTCTGGGAGCAGGCGCGTCTAAGGGCTGCCAATGGCTTGCCAATAACGCAGGCTTTAAAGAAACCGCCTCATATAACTGGCCATTCCATGCACCCACAATATCTTTAAAAACCGGGGCGCTGATGATACCCAGTATAGGTTTTCCGGCTAAAATTAACGCAATATTGACGGTAAACTGGTCAGTACGTCGCACAAACTCACGCGTTCCATCTAAGGGATCAATCAGCCAAAATAAAGGCTCCGTAACAGGCGGCTGACTTGGTAGAGACTCTTCAGAATAAATAGGTATATCAGGCGTCAAGGCTGCCAAATAATGCAAAATCTGTGCATTAGCAGCCAAATCTGCTTCGGTTAATGGTGAATGATCGGCTTTGTTTACTAATCCAATCGCTTGATGCCAGTCGGATTTTTTTGAGCTGCTCGTTTTAGTGTGTGTAGGCTCTATTGCATCAGACTGATTATAGGGTTTAGAAGTCAAATGATAAAAAAAACAAATTGTCTGATGTACCTCATGAATTAAGGGCAATAATGCATGCGCTACTTGGCTTAATTCATCAGCGCGCGGCGGTATGGATAACGTAACAGGTCGTTGCGGTACGTGCATTATTGCATTCCTAGTAGTGGGTAATACAATCAAACGGCGTTCAATAGGTGCATGATATAGCATTAAATGACAATTTACATTAATATGAATTTTAGACATAAAAAAACCTTGCATCATACAAGGTAATTTTATGGAGTAACCAAAATAATTGGCGCAGCGGACGGGACTCGAACCCGCGACCCCATGCGTGACAGGCATGTATTCTAACCGACTGAACTACCACTGCGTAACATTAACGATTTGGTGGGTGGTAACGGGCTCGAACCGCCGACCCGCTGCTTGTAAGGCAGCTGCTCTACCAACTGAGCTAACCACCCAATATCGTTACTGTGGGGTGCATTATAGAGATAAAAAAAATCATGTCAAACGCTTTTTAAGGTTTTTTGTTAAAAAGATTATAAATACCGTCTAAGTGTTCAAAAAACTAGCAATTTCAGGGCTAAAAGTTTAATTAGCAGCGTTTAGTATTGAGCAATATAAACGGGTGTGCCTAGTGCAATTCGTTTAAATACTTCGACAACATCAGCATTTCGCATACGAATACACCCATGCGAACGCGGTATGCCCATCGGTTCGGTGTCTGGCGTACCATGAATGTAAATATAACGGTTAAAACTGTCGACTCCAGGGCCTGAGTTTTTGCCTGACTCCTGACCTTTAAGCCATAAAATTCGCGTTAAAATCCAGTCACGCTCAGGAAATTTTGCGGCTAAAGCATCATTATAAAATTCACCGGTCAATTTTCGTCCTATAAATACGCTATTTATCGGGGCATATTTGCCAATTTTACGGGCGACCGTATGCCAACCGCGCGGCGTACAGCCTGAATTTTCCTGTTCGCCGGCTCCATTTTTAGCCGTAGAAACCTGATAACGTTTAATACGCCCCCAGCGATCCCTGACAATCATTTGTTGCATCATAATAGAGATGCGAATAATCGGCGTATTCAATGCATGCATCGTATGAAATCCATTTATAAACAGCCCTTATTTTAATTATGAAAGTCTTGTTAAGTTTAACCAAAATTGCAATAGTTCGGCAATTTCATGTTGCAGGTTTACATCATCGGGCGCATTTAGGCAATCAATACCAATACCGTACATCATATTGATGCTAATATTAATCCGATTATGTTTACAATTACATCACAAGATTTTGGACAACGCCTTAAATGGAATATCTGCGTCATGTTGCTCAATCAGTTGTTGCAGTTGTTGTATTGTGAGATTATCTAGCAATACTATAAACCTTTATAATGCGTAAATTTTGATAAAAAACAAAAAACGGACAGACTATATCACCTTAGCCTGTCCGCTTTTAGAATATTTTATCTATAAACTTTTAACCATAGCTTAAGTCATTTTACGCCCTTTACTGGCAGCAATCCGCAACCGCAAACCATTTAAACGGATAAATCCTTCAGCGTCCTTTTGATTATAGGCGCCGCGGTCATCTTCAAACGTGGCGATGTGCGCATCAAATAACGATTGCTCAGACTGGCGCCCCACGACCATCACGCTGCCTTTGTACAGCTTAACGCGTACTTTACCATTGACGTAGGCTTGTGATTGGTCAATCATTGCCTGCAACATTTCGCGCTCAGGCGACCACCAATACCCATTATAAATAAGGGCAGCATAACGCGGCATCAACTCATCTTTTAAATGCGCCACTTCGCGGTCCAAGGTTAATGACTCAATAGCCCGGTGTGCTTTTAGCATAATCGTACCGGCTGGGGTTTCGTAGCAACCCCGCGACTTCATGCCCACATAACGATTTTCCACTAAATCCAGGCGACCAATACCATGCTCACCGCCGATTTTATTTAAGAAAATCATCACTTCATGCGGGGCCATTGCTTTGCCGTCAATAGCGACAATATCACCCTTTTGATAAGTGAACTCTAAATACTGCGGCTGGTCAGGGGCTTTTTCAGGGCTGAGACTCCAGCGCCACATGTCTTCTTCAGGCTCCCAATTAGGGTCTTCTAAACCGCCGCCTTCATACGAAATATGCAGTAAATTGGCATCCATCGAATACGGTGATTTTTTGCCCGCTTTGGCATAATCAATTGGAATATTATGCAGTTTGGCATAGTCCATCAAGGTTTCACGTGAGGTTAAATCCCACTCGCGCCAGGGTGCAATGGTTTTAAGTTCAGGAGCTAGCGCATACATTCCGAGCTCAAACCGTACCTGGTCATTACCCTTACCGGTCGCCCCGTGAGAAATCGCATCGGCACCTTCTGCCTGGGCAATTTCAACCAGGCGACGGGCTATCAAAGGACGTGCAATGGACGTGCCTAGCAAATATTCGCCTTCATACACGGCATTGGCGCGAAACATCGGAAACACATAATCGCGTGCAAAGACTTCGCGTAAATCTTCAATATAAATTGACTTAACGCCCATGGCTTGCGCTTTGGCACGTGCCGGTTCTACTTCTTCACCTTGTCCCAAATCGGCAGTAAAGGTAATGATATCGGCATCATATTGTTCTTGCAGCCACTTTAAAATAACCGAAGTATCTAGACCGCCCGAATACGCGAGGACAATTTTTTTACGCACATCTGCCATATCAACCGTTCCAATTGACTTAAAAAATAAAAATTTAACTAATCGATGTCACAATACCTTGTAAACAGCGATAAGTTTACACTGTTTAGTACTTATCTGCCGCGCATTTTGACAAACTTTTGCAGGCTTAAGCGTATACAAAATAACCCATCATGACTTATAGAACACACCAGCCATTAAATTAAAGTGAGGGTCAGGCTAACATTTAACATTCAATACTACCTTGTCCATACACGCGTACACAGTGCCGGCCTGCTATTTTTGCCTCATAAACTGCCTGGTCGGCTCGGTCAATCAATACGTCACTGGTTAATAATGGGTCATCAGCCGGATAAAGGGTGGCAATGCCGATGCTGCCTGTTACATAGCGATAGGTCGCTGACCGTTCATGAGGTATTTCTAAGCGATCGATGGCCATCAACAAACGATAGGCTACGGTCCAAGCCCCGATAGCATCTGTATTGGCTAATAAAATCACAAATTCTTCGCCGCCATAACGCGCCACTATATCTTCTTTGCGCCCCAAGGTTTTCTTTAACGCTTGCGCCACTTTATACAAGGTCTCATCGCCTTTTAAATGCCCATAAAAATCGTTATATGCTTTAAAGTGGTCAATATCACAAAAAATAATGGAAATCGGTTGCCGCTGCTGATGACACTCAAGCCATTTGTGTTCAATCGATTCATTTAAATAACGACGATTGGATAAGCCCGTCACTACATCTTCTTGATTCAAACGCTGTAGGTTTAAATTTAATTGTTCATTTTGAATACGGTCTAACGCCAGCAAACGTTCTTGCAAAAAGCCTATTCTGTCCTTAACTGCGATCATGGACGCAATGGAAAATCCTAAAAAATTGCCTAAAATAAACACATAAAAACATAAATCATAATCAATCATTTGCTGAAAACAGTATAAACTACTCAGGCTTATAATACCGGCTAAGCTACAGGTAATTAACATAGCTTTAGGCTCGGTACTGCCTAAAAAATACGCCAGCATATAAATATAAATAATAATATAGCCTGTATGCTCCCTTAAGGTGTCCATGTTAAAATTCATTATTGACAAACAAACAGTCACTGTATTTAAAAACGTTAAACCTAAAATAATATTGGAATAATACAAAATTAATCGATTAAAAAATGGAATGGCCACCAACACGCCTAAACAAATAGCCCCAGTACCATACGCGGTTAACCATAACCACAAATCGTGTAGGGAATCCGTGTTTTGTAATAGCCAATACAAGCGCAACCCTGAAAATAAGCCAAATATTAAATACGTTAACATAATCGGAAGGTAAGCCCGCTGTAGCAAGGAAATGCTACGGGCTTGCATGGTTTGCCAATACTGGTCTTCCAATTCTTTTGGAAAAACTTTTAAGGGGGTTTGTTGGCTTAACAATTGCTCAATAACAGTACTCTGCTCTTTAAAAATGGCAGATTCGGTAGGCGGTGTGTTCTCAGACGGCACTGCATGATGAAGATGAGATAAAATAGGCGAATTCACGATAAACATTTCATAATAAGCAAGCAATGATTGAAGCAACTTTGTTGCATTGTAACGATTAGTTTAATCGCTATGTGTATTTTTTGTAAAATAGTTAAACATTATTTTTACCTTTAGGCTACCTAATTTTATAAACTGCGATATTGTAATTTCTCGTATTTAAAAAAACCTACAAATATCTTGCTGGCCTCATGGATTCGCCTTAAGATGTGGCCTACCCTGATAGCAAATGTTAGTTGACCTTATTTTATGACCACTCTAGAGCCACTTTTGCCCATTAAAGACCCCGCAACCGATATTATAACCCTTGATATCTTACACCCTGATGATTGGCACATTCATTTACGCGAGGGCGACGCGCTCGCCCGCACC
>JAGLBJ010000073.1 GCA_018260315.1 Moraxellaceae bacterium
ATCTTTAAGTACAGATCCGCGCACTCTTGTTTTTTATGAGGCCCCACATCGTATTGTCGATTGCTTAACAGATATGGCGCAGGTTTTTGGCGCCTTGCGAGAAATTACCTTTGCCCGCGAACTCACTAAAACCTATGAAACGGTTTATAAAACTACCCTGGGTGACCTGCTTGACCGGGTTAAACAAGACCCCAATCAACAAAAAGGCGAAATTGTGCTGGTCGTAGCCGGAGCAACCCAAACCGTTGACACCCATGAATACGAACAGGCAGATCGAATTTTAGCGCAATTACTGGCCTATCTACCCGTAAAAACGGCTACTCAATTGGCAGCCGAACTGACCGGACTTAAAAAAAATGAGTTATATGCGCGGGCTTTGGCCTTAAAAAGTACCTTAACAACGGTTTTTGATGAGCCTTTGGGGAAATCATAACACCCAGATTAGTGAGGCAAGCTGTCATCGGGCGGCACTTCAACAATTTGACCGCCGCGAGCTAAAAATGCGGCAATTTCTTCTTCTAATTTTTGTCGTTGATGCATTTTGGCCGTTACACTCAATGCCTCCGCTTCGGCTTGCTCATCGGCTCGCTGGCGTGCGGCTGCACTGTCTTTGGGTGACAACTCCCCTTCTTCGAGAGCTTCATCATCTAAATCAACATCGCCGTCTAATTCATCGGTATCAATTAACGCCCCATCGACATCGAGTGCATCAACATCAAGCGCCTCGACATCTGGGGCATCATCAAGTTCAACGTCATCAATTTCATCGTTTAACGCATCATACGGGTCCGGAATATCATTTGCCATGGGTTCAAACTCCTATTAAGCCGCGACATTATTTGATGGCGCGCACTTTAGCAAGCTCTGGGCGCGGTGACAACTCTTTAAGTCAATTATTTTACAACCACCCTGCTTAGTGCTTCCTGCAGGAGCAGCAATTTTTAACTGGAGCATTAAACGAGTGTAAATTAGACCTGTTTAAAAAAATAGCCTGACCTTTTAGCGCTTTTGTATATAAATGGTTTAAAAAAGCGGGTATATTTACCCTTGAGCCGTTTAATCATTCGATGATATTTTAGAGTTAATCCCTTAACTGATTCTAGTTTTTCCTAGCATTGATTGATCATTGGTGCGGGCGTATCCTCAATTGGGCGCTTGTGCCTTAAAAGACTAAAATGTGCTAATTTTTTAGGTTATATAATTATGCAGGAAATATCTCCAGCGTCTACGACTCTGTCGTCTGCCTTCTTTAATCAACCGATTGAATCAGTCGCCTTTTTAGGTCTAGGCGCGATGGGTGAATTAATGGCCGCCCATTTACCGACGACATTTAAGCGCGTTTGGGTCTGGAACCGCACGGCTGAAAAAGCACAGCAACACGCCAAACGCTATGGTACCAGGGCTGTAACCTTGCCTGAAGCGGTTCAGGCTGATGTTATTTTTTCGTGTTTACCAACCAGCCAGACGGTACGCGAACTCATTTTGGCCAATCCTCCCAAAAAAGGCAGTGTTTGGGTCGACTGTACCAGTGGCGTACCGGATATTGCACAGGAATTGGCCCAGTTTTTACAGGCGCGCGGCAGTTATTTTTTAGATGCGCCCGTATCCGGACAAACGGTCGGCGCACAACGCGGTACATTAACCGTCATGGTCGGGGGTGAGGCGGCTGCACTGGCCTATGCACGGCCGGCGATTGAGCCATTTGCAGGACTGATAGAACATGTGGGCGCAAGTGGTGCAGGATTTGCCGTTAAAGCGGTCAATAATATGTTAATGGCCGTTAATTTATGGGCCGGCGCTGAAGGTTTGGGCATATTAAAAGCGCATGGTGTTCGCCTGGAGAATGCGCTCACCTGCATCAATGCCTCAAGCGGTCAAAGCATGAGCACCCAATCCGTTTTGCCGCAACGGGTTTTAACACGCGATTTCCCTTTAACTTTTGCGCTGGAACTTCTGGCCAAAGATACCCGTATCGCTCAAGCACTGGCTAAAAGCGCCGGATTAACGACCCCGATTACAGGTTTGGTGCAGCAGTTTTGTGCCATTGCCGACCAAACCCAACCCAAACCTGCTGATTTCTCAACGCTTGTGCAACTGTTTGAACAGTGGAATCATATCGAATTAAGCTAGGCCCAATCTAATATTTTATGAGGTTTTAAGATGTACAATACCCAAAATATTTTTGCCAAAATTTTACGGGGTGAAATTCCGGCTATCAAGGTCTATGAAGATGCGCATACATTAGCGTTCATGGATATTATGCCGCAAGTCAATGGTCATACGCTGGTCATTCCCAAATATGAGGCCGAAACGCTGCTCGATTTACCTCCCGAATGGCTAGGCGATTTTATGCAAGGCGTTCAAAAAGTCGCGGCGGCGGTTAAAGCAGGTATGCAGGCACCGGGCATTGTGCTGCTGCAACTTAACGGAACGGCGGCGGGGCAATCGGTGCCGCATTTGCATATGCACATTATTCCGGGGTCGTTAATAGATTTACGCAAACCGCATGCGCATACCATGGCCAAACCTGAAGATTTAGAGCATTATGCCCAATTGATTAAAGCGCATTTAGCCCTATAAAACATCATGCCGTCTGTGGTTATTTACTGGACCCATGCCCTGTTTGAAACCATGCGGCGTGACCTTCCAAATGTTTTAGTATTGTATACCCGGCTTTATTTAAATCATTTTGAAGAGAGCTGAACTTTAAAATTTGAATTTGAAGAATCACCCGGACAACAAGGACTTATTACGCAAGGTCATGTTAAGTTTCTAATGTTATGATGGCCCGGTTATACTCGGCTTATGTGAAATCTGCTGATATATTCCCAAATGGCTTCATTCATTATGAGATACACTGCTAAACGCTGAAGGATAAAAACGCTTGCGCCAGTAAATCATTGGAATGAGGCACACTAAACCAATCACAATGCTAAGCGTAAAATGTCCAAAATAGCCCAAATTTTTGGCCACAATACCACTTAATAAATGCGCAATACCTTCAGACATGGACAATAAACAGACTTGAAACGTATAATCACTGGCGGCATATTGAACGCGTGTATGCTCCATCGCCAAGGTTAAAAACGCTACCAGCGCCATGGCTGCGGTTACATGCTCAATCGCATTACCGACATAGACAATCGTTGAATGCAATAAAATATGCTGGCCGTATAACCACGCAATATAGGCGTAAATGCCGGTAGCCAGGATTTGCGCCAGATTAAAAATGAGTAAGGCGGTATCTTTTGCCATGTACCTGATCAAACCAGCCCCGATCGCTGCACCCAAAAAGGCAGCCATTGACCCCACAATCCCAATCATTAATCCAATGTCTTCGGCACGATAATGCATATCAACTAGCATCGGTTTAACCATCGTTGCCGATAATCCATCTGATAATCTAAACAGTATGATAACCATTAACCACATTCTTAATGGCTTGTGTTGCCAGAAATAACCAAATTGGGCCACAAACTTTTTAAATATCGTATGAGGTTTTTGTTGAGTCAATCCCGATAAAATAATCGGTGTTTTATAATCGGTCCAGCGAGGTTCTTTATATAATAAAATAGGAATAATCAATAAAACAAACAAGCCAGCCATACTTAAAAAAGTGGTTTGCCAACCATAATGGCCCAGTATAATCAGCAATCCACCGCCGCCTACAATCAGCCCAATGCGATAGCCCATGACCTGTAAAGCATTACCCCATTGTTTATCGGTTTTTGCCAGCGTACGAACTGCCAGCCCATCGGTTGCAATATCCTGAGTCGCACTTAATATATTGATAACCAGCAAGCCTAAAAATAAGGGCCACGCGGTCTGAATATGTATTAACTGTTGCGGATTAAATAACGCCAAACTGGCCATTAAAATAATATTAATAAGCTGCGTCGGAATAATCCAACTGCGATTATGCCCCATACTGGCGATAAAATAACGGTCTACCCAAGGGGCCCATAAAAATTTTAGCGTCCATGGCATTAGTAAAAAACTTAAAAACCCAATATACACCAGTGAAACATGATATTGCCTTAATAATACCGGCAACGCTTGCGTTAAAAAGCCACTGGGAATACCTTGCGATAAATACAAGGTTAACAGCACGACCACAAAATGCGAATGGCGCGGTTTATCGGCGGGCTTAAACTGAAAACTAAACACTTAATTCCACTTAATCGAATACGATGGTTTTATTATTATGGACAATAACGCGGTCTTCTAAATGCCATCGCACAGCACGCGTTAAAACATTACGTTCGACATCTTCACCTAATTCGCGTAAATCGCTGACGCTATAACGATGGCTGACACGCTCAACATTTTGCTCAATAATCGGACCCTGATCCAAATCGGCGGTGACATAATGCGCCGTTGCCCCAATCAGTTTTACGCCTTTATCATAAGCTTGTCGATACGGGTCTGCGCCCACAAAGGCTGGTAAAAATGAATGATGAATATTGATGATTTTCATGGGCCACTGCTTGACAAAATCGGCCGATAAAATTTGCATATAGCGCGCCAACACTAAGACATCATTACCCGCCATAATCCGGGCAATCTGGGCTTCGGCTTCATGTTTATTGTCTTTGGTGACTTTAACCACGCTAAACGGTACGCCAAACGATTCGACCGCTGAGCGTAAATCTTCATGATTACTGACGACATGCGTAATAACACAGGGCAACAAACCGCGCGACCAGCGCCATAAAAGTTCCAGCAATGCATGATCATATTTAGAGACTAAAATACCTACTTTCTTAGTGTCTTCTACAATCGATAAATGCCACGACATATGATAATGTGCCGCAACTGAAGCCGCAAAAGCCTGTTCGATCACCTGCCGTCCGCTGATTAACGCCGGTAATACAAATTCAACCCGCATAAAATACGTACCGCCTTCGGTAGCAGTTGCATACTGGTCAAGTGCGGTAATATTGGCACCATGATGATATAAAAAGCTAGACACCGCCTGCACAATGCCCGAACGGTCAGCACAAGTAATCAATAAACGTGCAGTGGTCATAACATGGCTTCCAAAGGGCTTAAAAATCTGTGCAGAATACTCACTTATCGAAGTATTGGCAAGTTAAGCATTGTTAGGGGAAAATTTACTTTCTTGCCTTCACTATCTTCTTTATTTACCACATTACTACAGTTTTTTAAGAAAATTTAGCCTACTTTTTAGCATAAATATACCCACCTGCGTTAAATTAGGGCATACTAGCGTGGGATATTCAACCGTTAATCTCTATTCATGTGAATGTTTATAAAAAGGATACTGTTATGAAAAAATCACTTCTTGCGCTTGCCATGGTAGCAGGTTTAACCAGCGTTGCTCATGCCGATTATAACAATATATTACAACAAAATGAGCATCCTTACGTCGGCGTAGATGCCCAGATTATGAACGTTAATGATGTTAACAGCGTCACCATTGGCGGGATTATGGTGCGCGCCGGTACCGATTTTATGCCAAACTTTGGTGTAGAAGCGCAATATGCCTATGGTTTATTTGATAATA
>JAGLBJ010000074.1 GCA_018260315.1 Moraxellaceae bacterium
ATAAAATATCTGCCGATGTAACGGTATTAATGTCTTTAGCACCAATTACCGGATAAACATCTTTAGTTAAATTACCCACAAATTGTTTTTTATAATAATCTGATTTGTCTCTTAACCGCTCGTTTATGTATTCTTCGGCTATAAATTTAAAAGTCATCGCATCGGATATCGTCTGATTTAATCGCTTTTCGCGTTTGTCTTGGACGGGATGTATGCCTTTGGCCAATTTAGACAGTATCTCAACTTTTAATTGCCGTGCATCTTGTAATGATACGTGCGGATACATTCCTAAACTAATTGAGCCTTCTTTTCCTTCAAACAAAAATTTTAAGCGCCAGACTTTCGCGCCAGTTGGACGAACTTCAAGATAAAGGCGTTCGGCGTCTAATACTCTATAAATTTTTTCTTGAGGCTTTAAGCTTTTTATTTTTGTGTCGGTAAGCACGGGTAACTTCTCTGTAGATACAAGTTACCCGTTATGTTACCCGTTTTTTGTGAGGATTAGAACAAATTAGAACAAACTAAAGAGGATAAGGTAACGTAGCTAAGCCTTTACCAGTCACGGTTTTGTAAACTCATTAAAACTAAAGGATACTAAAATAGTCATTATCAATCATTAACAGCATAACCAGTCTCCGCGCGTTTTGGCATCTAACGTGATTGCCACGTAAACATGCTTTTTTAAGTCCTGATACTTTTTAACTGCCGATAAAAAGTGCAGATTTGAGCCCGCACTAGTTTAGCATAGCTGCTGCAAACCGCGCTTAATCCGCCTGATTTTTTGTTGTGTTTACCCTTTGAAAGGATTTACAAGAAATGGATTATAAAGTAGGCATAAGCCAGAGAGGTTACATGTAGGCCAATAAGTTAAATTTTACGCTGTTGACTCTGTTGATGAGTTTAAATTTAGGGCAATACAACATAAATATCATTTTTATGAGCAAAATGAGTGCACAGTCTAAAAGAATGATCATTTTTTAACCTTCAACTGCCTTAAAATAGTGCATTACTTAAATTTTATCGGTTGTTTCGGTGGTTTAAGGCTAAATGATGAGTGAAATGCTGCATTTAGCCAGCGATTTTTTAAATTTGCCGGGTTTAGGCATAGGCAGCACTGTTAAAGCCTGCTATCCTATTTTAAGGCTATCGAGTGATGCGTTACCCGTTGTGTTACTGGCATTTTTGTTGGTATGAAATTTGCATTTTTAACGGAAATGTAGCAGCCGTACATATGAAGGGCTAGATTTGAAGGCTGGATTTGCCCGTTAGCGTGCCAGTCATTTTCTGTGTAAATAAACGTCGTAGTTTTTGGAGCGTTCATTAATGTCAAACAAAGTGTTAAACCTGATTAAGGAATATAACGCAAAATGGGTGGATTTTCGTTTTACCGACACTCGCGGCAAAGAGCAGCACGTCAGCTTTCCGGCAAGTACCATTACCCACGACACCTTTGAAGAAGGCAAAATGTTTGACGGGTCTTCAGTTGCAGGCTGGAAAGGCATTGAAGCATCTGACATGATTTTAATGCCCGACGCACAAACGGCCTTTATGGACCCGTTTTTTGAAGATGCCACCGTAGTTGTGACCTGTGACGTGATTGAGCCTTCAACCATGCAAGGTTATGAGCGTGATCCACGTTCGATTGCGCGCCGTGCCGAAGCTTATTTAAAATCGACGGGTATTGGCGATACGGCTTATTTTGGTCCCGAACCCGAGTTTTTTATTTTTGATGAAGTCAAATGGTCGATTGATATGTCGGGCGCACGTCATAAGATTTATGCCGAAGAAGCTGCCTGGTCTACCGATGAAAGCTATGAGGGCGGCAATACCGGCCACCGTCCGCGTGTTAAAGGCGGTTATTTTCCGGTACCGCCGGTCGATAGCGGCCAGGATATCCGTGCGGCCATGTGTGCAGCCATTGAGTCCATGATGGGCCCCGGCCGTGTCGAAGTACAGCACCATGAAGTGGCAAGCTGTCAATCGGAAATCGGCGTATCGTTTAATACGTTGGTGCGTAAAGCTGATGAAGTGCAGGTACTAAAATATGCCGTGTTAAACGTTGCGCATCAATATGGCAAAACGGCAACCTTTATGCCTAAGCCTTTAGTGGGTGATAATGGTTCGGGCATGCATGTGCATATGTCCATTAGCAAAGACGGCACAAACCTGTTTGCGGGCGATGAATATGCGGGTTTGTCAGAAATGGCCTTATTTTTTATTGGCGGCATCATCAAACATGCGCGCGCCTTAAATGCCATTACTAACCCGGCGACCAACAGCTATAAACGTCTGGTTCCGCATTATGAAGCGCCAATTATGTTGGCCTATTCTGCGCGTAACCGTTCGGCGTCTATTCGTATTCCGTATGTGTCTAGCCCTAAGGCCAAACGGATTGAAGCGCGTTTCCCTGATCCTGTGGCCAACCCCTATTTAGCATTTGCTGCGTTATTGATGGCCGGTTTGGACGGTATTCAAAACAAAACACATCCGGGTGAAGCGGCCGACAAAAACCTGTACGATTTGCCACCGGAAGAAGAAGCTAAAATTCCAACCGTGGCGCATTCATTGGATATGGCGCTTGAAGCCTTAAAAGAAGACCATGAATTTCTGCTAAAGGGCGGCGTGTTTACCAAAGATATGCTTGATGCCTATATTGAGCTCAAAATGGAAGAAGTGCGCCGTTTAAATACGACGACTCACCCTGTAGAGTTTGAAATGTACTACAGCTGTTAATCAGACCTGTTAGATGGGTCGGTTAAAGCATGAATAAAAAAAACGCTACTTTCGGGTGGCGTTTTTTATAATATTATTTCACGTTAAAGATGTTCAGCAGGGCTTAAATCATCATACAGCCGTTTAAAAATGAACATGTCCTGTACAAAAAAATAGGCCAAACTTAAAAGGTACACAGCATAAAATCCTGCGATAGCCCATAAATCCGGGTTTAACGTTTTGAATAATCCCGCCAGACAAACCATAAAGCTAATGACGGATAACCCGGCCTGAGCGATAAACAGGCGCAAAATCATTTGCCTGGACGCATTTTTGTACACCAGCAGGATAAACGGCAAAAGTACGATAAGACAAATCCACAGCGGACTAGGCATCGGCTTAAATGGTTGCCAGATTGCCAGCACCGTAATCGCCGTGATAAATAGGACTAAAAAATTAATATGCACCAAGGCAACTTTCGCGACGTGCTTGGCAGGTTGCTTGATTTGCAAGCGCTGCAATGTCTGGAACAGATACGGGCCTGCAAATTTAAGCAACATACCGTAAATCAACAGACTGCCTATTAAATTAATGCTGAATGTATCAATGACCTGAACATCGGAATGAGTAATAGTTTGTAATAGCCAATAGCCTGTAGCTCCTGCCAGCAGTGCCACACAAGATATAATAATAGTTGGCAAACCAGACAGTGGAAGTGTCGAAATCTTACCCAAATAATCGTCATAAAATTTAATTTGCTGGCGGCGATACCATTCAAATAGACCATACAACAAACCGAACACAATTAAAATTGCAAAAGCGAAAAACATTGCATCTGGACTGATAAAATTTAGCAAACTACTCAGCCCCATCAAACCGATGGTCAGAAAAATATAATTCCACAAACTTTTAAGGTGTAATGCGCGTCTTAACTGCCGTATACGAGGTGTACCTAGCAACAGCTCAACCGTGGGCGCATGTTCTTCAAGTTGTTGCAAGCGGTCAAATTCCTGGTTTAAATCGTAAAACTCTATTGGAAAAATCGGCAAGTAGACTGACCAGCGCGGCAATTGATACCAACGATTAACATGAGGAAACAGGTTCGCCAGGGCAGCGTCCGAGTCGAGCATAAAAAAATCGCTGTCGGCCCTAAAAATTAAAACGGGTAAATCTGACCAAGGTCTGTTTTCATGTAACAGATTACCGTATGAATCATAGGAAAAATAGGCTTTTTGCCGCCAGTGGAAGGCATGTTCCGCCAACTGAAACACAGCCAAGGGAAGCGGATACTGCTGCATTAACCACCATAACAAATCGCGTTCGTAAGCAATACGCTGCTGTGCCGTCAAGTCCAAGGGGGTTGCCTGCTTGCTAGGTGACGTAGCGTCCGGCAGTGCAGGCGGGCGCATAAACAAATCGGCGATTTGGGCTGCAATGCAGGCGTATAGGTCGTCGGGCTGGTCTGCCAACTGTTCCCATTGTTTAATATTTTGGTCGTTACGCCAATAACTGCCTTGCCTTACATGGTCTTCAATCCGTTCAAATAAAGACTCAAGATTAGACCAGGGCCACTGGACATGGTGAAATTCTGCCTGCTCGTGCCAGTTAAAATAATCGGCAGCCAACTGAAACGCGGCATAATCGGGTACCTCTTGCATGCTAAGCCAGCCCAGTAATGCTTCCTCATAGCTTTGGCGGTCATCAAGCGGCATTTGTCCCAGTTGTTTGAGCTCGATTGCAATCCTGTCAGACAGTTCTTGCCCGCCAACTGAATTTAAATCATTCCAATGCTGCTCAAGTTTATCAAGCGGCGGTAAACGTGCGATATCGTCAGAAATCGGAATAATCGGCTGCAACACGGCAACCGGTATGACAGGTTGTTGCTGACTGGCGGGCTGAGGGGCAGGCAGTGGGAATGATTGAACAGGCGGTGCAACAAACGCACTTAAATCCACCGTTTCGGAAGAGTCTAAAGGGTCAGATGGCTGATTTTGCGGATTTTTGGCTAAACTTAACGGTTCCACAAAAAGCACAGTTGACTCGCCGGTGTTAGTCGCGTCAACAGATGGGCCAAAGGGTAGAAGGGTGGGTTCAATCGTTCGATGTTGGGGATCTGGCCCCTCGCTTAATTCATCGTGTCGAATAGCATCGTCTGTTGTAATGTCATCATCAATCCATTGACTGATTTGCATCGCTTCATCAAACGCGGCACGCAGCCTGATAAACCCTGACGGATTTTGGTCGGGTTTATTGGTTTTAAGCAAAACGGCATATGCCTTTTTAATCAATGCCTGCTGTGAGGTGGGCGTAAGACCTAAAATGTCCCAGCAGGAGAGTTCATCAATATGATTCATGTTTTTAGAAATAGACTAAAGGGTAATGAGGGTAGTTTAACGGGTTTTAATATTTTTTAGAAAATTTTCTGGAAAAACCCCAACAAACATAATCAACGAGAACGCTAGTTCCGGTTTTAAGAAAATAATTTTCAAGTAAAACTTTAAAACACTAATATAGAATTTCTAAAGCGGCTGTTCGTTATTTCTTCGTTAAAGGCATTGGGCAGAGCCGTCGGGCTGATAGGCAGCTCATGCTTGATGAGGGCAGTTTTAACAAGCTCGCTAAATTCGTTTCGGATATCTTGGGCAGTGTATGCTTTCATACGGCTAATTTAACAGATTTCAGTTAAACCTTTAATTCACAAATTTTTAGATAAAAATTAGCATCCT
>JAGLBJ010000075.1 GCA_018260315.1 Moraxellaceae bacterium
GATACTGCAAAAACCAGCGTAAATAGGCCGAATCCTGTCACCGACCATAACATATTGCGCCAAGCATGCCGGGTCGGGGGGAAATAGGTTAATAATCCCATGGTGAGCAACGCCCCAATAGAAGGCGCAGCGCGTAATAAGCCTAAGCCTTCAGGACCTAAATGTAAAATATCTACGGCAAAAATAGGCAACAATGCCACCACACCACCAAATAATACGGATACCAAATCTAATGAAATACACCATAAAATAATAGGCGTTTGCCAAATAAATGCAAAGCCTTCTTTAACGACGTTTAGCATATTGCCCTGTTCAACCGCCGGAAACGTGCGCGGGCTTAAACGCAATACGACTAGCACACATACGATAATACAGCCCAACACCGTCCATAACGTCGGCCTAATGCCCCAGGCACCGATCGATAAACCGGCAATGACCGGGGCGCCGATGGTAGCAAGCTGAAGGGCAATCGTGCTCCAGGTAGCGCCGTTGGTGTATTGCTCAGGGGGAATTAAAAAGGGTTTAAGCGAGCGACTGGCAGGGCTGTAAAATCCGCCGATAATGCCTTGTAAAAAAATGACTGCATAACAGCCCAGCGCCAAGCCTGTAACGCCTATTTGTTGCGCTAAAAAACATCGAAATAACAGTAAATAACTTACAGGCAACATCAATGAAATGACGACGCACCACTGGGTAATACGCTGCCGGTTATACCGGTCTGCCATATAGCCGCCCCACAACGACAGTACAATAAACGGCAGTGCCTCAGCCAAACCCATGAAGCCAAGTACCAGTGGGTCATGGGTAATTTTATACAAAATATACGATACGCCCACTGATTGGGTGATCATCGCAAACGCCATCAATAATTGATTTACAGTCATTAAGCGAAAATCGGCGTAACGTAACGCGCCATACGGGTCGGAATGTCGTGGCATAGTCAATATCTTAAAAATACAATAGCATGATGAGACGCTTATGGTTCGTGATCTGAAATGTTAACGTAGACTTTTTAACGCCTTGAAAACATTAATTTAATACGGCCGTTGCTACCAAGATGAGCGCGATAATACGGGGCATCATGGAAGACGTAATGACCTTTGTCAGGCTATAACCTAAACCTAATAAGCAAGTCATTGACAGTACCATGCCTGCCATAAAATCAAGTGGGTTTAAAACATGAGGCAGCTCAAGCGCGTGTGCCATGCCGTGAGTCGTCGTTAACAAAAGAGGCGCAACTGCACTCAGGCCTATCTGTAAAGAGTATTGTTGCCTCTGCGTTAATAATTTTGGTAGCAGCCATAATGCTGCGGCCAATACCACAAGCGAGGCTGAAATGCTGGTTTCAATCCAGACATTTGCAGGTTGCAGGGTATGACCAAACCAGAAACCGGTGATCAGCGCAGTGATGAAACCTGCACCGCTCAGAATGGCTAACCTTGTCTTAATGAATAATTTTGCAGTTAAAACACCAAAACCTAGCGCTAAAAACAGATGATCAAGCCCCGTAAGCGGGTGCATAAGCCCTTCTAGCAGACTGTTAAAGCCGTGTGTATGACCGGCATGGGCAAGCGCTAAGGGCGCATAAGCCATTAGACTGCCGCCTAAGCCTAATGAGAGCCATGTTTTTATCAATCGGGTTTGCCTGGAAAGTTGCTTCATATTGATATCCTTTAGAAAAGGGGTATTTAAGACTAAGAACTTGTTCATAATCAATCACGTTTAATACCGATTTTTATACAATCAACAAAGCAATGACTTTGGGGTTAGAACTGGCTAAAGCTTGCTTTTCTGCGTTAAGAACTTGCCTGATAGTATCACGATCAGCCTGCGCTTGTACCTTGAAAAGCAAGCGATTTATCCTGTTTTCGCCTAAAAAGATGAATCATGAACAGGTTTCAAAGACTCACTGCCAAAGCGTCTTTTTAAGGCTTATTGACCGGTCAAGAGCCCTTGTTTTTCAATGAATTGAATAATTTCTTGCAGTCCGTCTCGTGTTTTCATATTTGAAAATATAAAGGGCCGCTCACCACGCATTCGTTTGGCATCTTGCGCCATAACTTCAAGCGACGCGCCGACCATTGGTGCAAGGTCGGTTTTGTTGATAATCAATAAATCGGATTTGGTAATGCCCGGTCCGCCTTTACGTGGAATTTTTTCACCCGCCGCCACATCAATCACATATAAGGTTAAATCGGATAATTCGGGACTAAAAGTTGCCGCCAGATTATCGCCGCCACTTTCAACCAAAATGAGCTCAAGGCCGCTAAATTTATCCTGTAAATCAGCAATCGCCGCCAAATTGATTGAGGCATCTTCACGTATAGCAGTGTGAGGGCAGCCTCCCGTTTCTACACCGACAATCCGTTCCGGTTGCATGGCTTGATGACGCGTTAAAAAATTGGCATCTTCCTTGGTATAAATATCGTTGGTCACGACTGCCATATTGTATCGCTCGCGCAAGGCTTGACATAAATTCAGGGTCAGTGCCGTTTTACCCGAACCCACCGGCCCGCCAATGCCGACGCGTAAGGGTGAACGTTGATGATTTGCTTGAGTGGTATTTAAAACATTCATTAAACTGCTGGCTCCGTTTTAAACTATGAAAATTTTTAAAAAATCATTATTTAAGATCTAAATAACCGTGAATATTGACGTTCATGCTGCATCGACAGCATTGCCAATCCGGGAAATTGACTATTTAAACCTAGGGGTTGTGGTGCATTTAACATCGATTGCATAGGTGTTAGGGTGGCTTTAACCTGTATAGTAACATAAAGTGTAGCCAAGATGGATTTAATAAGCGCAGGGACAGCCATTTGTACCTGCCATAAAATCCGTTGACCAGCCATTTGTCCTAAAGGCACCGTTTTGACCATGGCTAACACTTGATTTTCCAATACACTAAAGGCGTAGGCAGTCAGGCAATCGGCCAGGGGAATCGTCCAGTAATGCGCAATTTTAGCCAATAATGGCACATAGCCGCACTGTACGTCCTCTGGTGATAACAGTAAAGTATTGGCCTGACCTTGCGCACTTAGAGGGCCTAAATCGTTGAACCATTGCCGTAATGAGTAGGCGAGTTGACGTGTTTCTGCGAGAAGTTCGCGAGTTTCACGACTGGCCTTATACTGTAGGCTTAATTGTTCAAAGCTTAGTTGTTCAAAGCCGCACTGTGCAATAGTTCTGGAATGCTCTGATTGTTCAAAAGCGGGCGCTATCTTTAAAGCATGATACAGCCGGGCTAGCATAGGCAATTCATAACGACCAAGCGACAGGGTGAACATATCCTGCAAATAAGAGACCGCACTCGCTTCGTCAGTAATTACACCGTGCTCAATGGCACTTTCAGTCCCTTGTGAATAACAGTAGGCTCCAACCGGCAAGGCCGTCGACGACAACATCAATAAGCGCAACAAGGCTTGTAAATGAAATTGTTCATTCATAGCGGTTTAAAGGGTTTTAGACGGTGTTCATGTTGATGGTAGGCGCCCTGTTCCGGTTCAAACGGCTGATTGACATGCGCTACTGTCAGTCCAAGCCCTCGCAACATATCTTCTAAAACGTGGTCAGGTTCCAAATACAGTGCATCGGGTGTTAGCATTAATGGTACATGCCGATTGCCCAGATGATAGCTGGCTTTTAACAAATCAAACGGCTGCTGCGCAGTCACTTTAGCCAGGGGTTGCGGGGCCGCCAATATACGCAAGTAGCGTACTGGCTCATGCGAACTTACCAGCACACTCCCTGACCGCAGGGCTCCGACGCGTGGCAAGTTAACGCCGATTTCTTGGCCTGTCGCTAAAATGGCTCTAAATCGGCTCTTCTGACGTATATCCCAGCTTAGTGCCAATTCAAGTGGCTCAATATCAGCCGGTAAAGTGCTTACGCGCTCGGTAAATAGTGTTAAAAGATTCAAAACAGACTCGCACGGTTAATATGAGTGAACGATAACATAACGTTAAGCAATTATTGGATTTTACAGGCAAAAAATAAGCCAATAGGTCAATATTTTAGAATAATGAGCTGATTTTAACACAATAGTAGGCCTATTTAAGTTCAGTTTTAGTGATTATGGGGTGTTAAAAGTCATTTAAATCGTCACAAAATAGCCTAAGTAAATTATTAAACTATTGAGCTTTAACCCCCAAAAATTAATTTCCGCCTGACTCTAAAATATGCTAAAATAACCAAGGATTTTAGTAGGTTTTAAAAGTAAAAATCTTTGGCAATCATGCCACAAAACCAAATACTTCCACTCAAATTTTAGTATTCCCTTTTACAATGAGTACGGCCATGACTGCAAAACCCGAATTATTATGCCCCGCCGGTACCTTTCGCAATATGCAGTATGCATTTGCCTATGGGGCCGATGCTGTGTATGCAGGGCAGGCGCGGTACTCATTACGGGTGCGCAATAACGATTTTGACGAGGACAATTTGGCGCGTGGCATAGAGTATGCGCATAGACTTGACAAAAAGTTTTATGTTGTCGTAAATATTCAAGCCCATAACGCCAAGCTGGAAACGTTTATCCGCGATATTTCGCCTGTGATTGCCATGGCGCCCGATGCCCTGATTATGTCTGATGCTGGTCTAATCATGCTGGTTCGAGAGCACTTTCCGCAGCAGGTGATTCATTTATCGGTGCAGGCCAATGCAGTTAATTGGGCGACGGTTAAGTTTTGGCAAAAAATGGGTATTGAACGGGTTATTTTATCGCGTGAACTGTCCGTTAAAGAAATTGCTCAAATTCATCAACATGTACCCGATATGGAGCTCGAAGTGTTTGTGCATGGTGCGCTGTGCATGGCGTATTCAGGTCGTTGTTTATTGTCGGGCTATATTAATAAACGTGATGCCAACCAGGGCACGTGTACCAATTCGTGCCGGTGGTCGTATCAAACCTATCAGGCAACCGAAAATTTAAATGGTGATATTGTTCCAGTATTAAAACCCGATGCGCAGCCTGCCTATGCTCCAACCAATATTGCCCCGGTGGAACAACCTAAGCCCGCAGTCTCTTTAGGCGCTATTGCCAGTGTTCAGGTTCATCAGCCCAGTCGTTTAGCACGCCCTGAACCAGTTTTAGGAATTGGTCAGCCCAGTGATGAAGTGGTGTTGCTTG
>JAGLBJ010000076.1 GCA_018260315.1 Moraxellaceae bacterium
TGCTTAATATTTAAAGTAATTGTAGAATAAAAGCCTCGCGATTATGCGGGGTTTTTTGTTGGGTAAAATTTACAAAATCTTAAAGATTAAGAAATATTATCAAATAAGACTGCAACTTCAGGCGGCAAGCGGCGCGGTTTAAATTGACTGTTAATGCAGGCTAGCGTTACGGTTAATTCGGCTAGTAAAATAGTATCTTTTAAAATGGATTGTTTAATAATACCGGTTGCCGCTGTTTTGTTGATGGGTTCTACCGTTGCGATTAATAAATCGCCCATAAAAGCCGGTTTTTTATACGCAATTTCCAGATGCGATACTACAAACGAATAATCTTCTTGAAATAAATAATGCCTTATTCCGTGCGCGTGCAGCCACTCGGTGCGGGCTCGTTCGGCAAATTTAATATAGTTGGCATGATAGACAATGCCGCCCGCGTCAGTGTCTTCAATATATACTTTAATGGCGAAACTAAAGGAAAGCGGCATAGGTTAAATTTCCGTTTGTCGCAAAAATACGCGCGTTCTGTGCCATTCCATAAATGCGTCCAGTTTAGAATGATGTGCCGCGTCTTCATGGTGGGGAGAGTAGGAGCGTAACTTTACATCGGCATCAATGCCCAGAACGGCATAATCCTTTGGGTTAATACTCGGACTAATCATAATCTTTCGGGTTTTATCAAAACTGACAAATCCTTTATCAAATAGTGCGTCTAGTGTTGGCATTAATAATAATCCGTTAAACTTATCTAGGCGTTCCTCGGGATTAGAATCTTTCCACGGCTTAATATGCGACGCTATCAGCAGACTTACTGTAGTAAAACCTGTAACCGAGCAGCCGTTATTCCAAAGGTTTAATAACTTTTGCCGATATTTTTGTTGATTAACGCGCGCTTTACCAGCCTTGGTTTCGCCCATTTTGCCTGTAGCGGGGTCTACGAATTTCTCATAATCGAGTAAATTAGTGTTATTGTATAGTGGCTCATCAATTATGATGTCTGTCCTTGAATCAAAAAAATTTCGATATTTATAGAACATTTCTAAGGGAATAACAAAAATACGCCTTTCCTCATGTTTTTTAATGTGCAGACACTTATTTAACTTTGTATGTACAAGGCGGGTAAGTTTTTTTGTGGAAAACTCAGGCCCCCGCTGCTTCAGTATATAAGGCATTTCTTTAAAATTATGGTTGAGTGCAATGTTAATAAGTTGGTCATGAGTTAGCATTAATAAATGTTCCGTTTAAAATAAGAGTGTTATTTAAAAGAAAGGAATTTTTAAATGCCGGCAGGTGGCTCAAGTCCGCACTGTATATAAGCCTGCGGATTGGCAATACGGCCGCGTGAGGTGCGCATGATAAACCCTTGCTGAATTAAATACGGCTCCACAACGTCCTCAAGTGTGCCACTGTCTTCAGCCAATGCAGCCGCCAGCGATTCGACCCCGGCAGGCCCACCGTTAAATCGTTCAATCAGCATTTGTAAATAACGACGGTCTAAAGGGTCAAGGCCCTGTTTATCGACGGCCAGCATATCAAGCGCAAGGCCAGCAATTTCCGAATGAATGGTTCCATCACCTTTCACTTCGGCATAATCTCGCACCCGTCTCAATAATCGATTGGCAATACGTGGCGTTCCTCGAGCGCGGCGGGCAATTTCATGCGCTCCTTCACCACTCATTTTGACGTTAAGTAAACGCGCTGAACGGGCCACAATGGTGGACAAATCTTCCACCGAATAAAACTCCAAACGCTGCACAATCCCAAAGCGGTCACGTAATGGCGAGGTCAATAAGCCGGCACGCGTGGTGGCAGCAACCAGCGTAAACGGCGGCAAATCCAGTTTAATCGAACGGGCGGCAGGGCCTTCACCAATCATAATATCGAGCTGATAATCTTCCATCGCGGGATATAAAATTTCTTCAATCATGGGCGATAAACGATGAATCTCATCGATAAACAAAACGTCGCCTTCATCGAGATTGGTTAATAACGCTGCCAAATCGCCGGCACGCTCAAGCACAGGGCCCGATGTTGATTTTAGATTGCCGCCCATTTCGCGCGCAATAATATTGGCCAGCGTCGTTTTACCCAAACCCGGCGGCCCAAAAATAAGCGTATGGTCTAAGGCTTCTTTGCGAGTACGTGCTGCGTGAATAAAAATTTCCATTTGCTCACGGACAATCGGTTGTCCGATATAATCAGCCAAACTGGTCGGACGAATGGCGCGATCAAATTGGTCTTCGGGGCGCGCGCTGGGCATAATAATGCGGTCTTGCACAATACGTTTCCTTTAAAAAATACACCTTAAAAACAACGTTATGCCTTAGGTTTTTAACATCGACTTTAAGGCTGCGCGCAACAAATCGGCGGTTTCGGTAAATTCGCCTTTTAATGCGTCAACGGCGCGCTGGGCCTCAAGCGGTTTATAGCCTAGCGAAATCAAGGCAGCCTCAGCCTCAGCTACGGGAGACGGTGCACCTAACGTAATCGGTTGGCTCTGGTCGGCACGGGCGGCGGCAAAACTGCTCAGACGGTCACGCAGCTCAATTACTAAGCGCTCGGCGGTTTTTTTACCTACGCCAGGAATACGCGTTAAGGTCGAAATATCCTGCATATCAATCGATTGAATCAACATCGGGGCACTCATTCCCGACAAAATCGCCAGCGCAAGTTTAGGCCCAACGCCATTGGCCTTCAGTAATAACCGAAACAAATTTTTATCTTGTAAATCGATAAAACCATATAATAAATGCGCATCTTCACGCACCACCTGATGTGTCCAGAGCGTAACCGTTTGCTGCATACTTAATTGGCAAAACGTTGAAAGCGGTGTTTCTACTTCATAGCCTATGCCGTGAACGTCCAAAATAAGCTGCGGCGCACTTAAAAAAGTGACTTGTCCGGTTAAACTACCAATCATGAGAATATCCTAAAACCTGAAAACCTGAAAACCTGAAAACCTGAAAATAGTAGAGTACTTAAAATGCCATATTGCTGCTTAAAATGGCGTGTTCAATTTTACCGATGGCTTTGAGAATCTCGTTGCGATGCCGCGCCGCCTTTATCCAGGCCGGTAATTTTGAAAAATAACTGCTATTGCTGGTCGTTTTTAAACGCTCGCGCAAATCTGCCATCACAAAGGCTTTTAATGCCGCCAAATGTGCTGGATTATACGCATAAATCAGACCATGGCGCGTTTCATGGCGCAAATATAGCCGTAATCCGTAAGTGGTATTGCCGTGTATTTCGTCAAACTCGTAGCGTACAGGGTTATTAACTTTTAATCATCGATGCCTTGTGACACACATCGCATTGCCCGCTTAACGCCTGCGGGTGCCCCGGATTAGACACACCTGCCGCCAAATTTAACCATGAACCACCACCATGCGGACAGCGCTGGCTGGCGTAAACATACGGTTTGGCATGTTGAACCTGTCCATACTGATGGTCAAGCAAATAATGGTATTGCGTGCAAAAAAAACGTGATTGCGCGTCCTGGGCGCAGGTATGATTATCACTGACAATCAGTACAGATTTTAACAGGCCCGCCTGTTGACAGCGCGGACATTCGACCCAAATATTCCCTTGTTCAAACGTTCCTTCGCAGAGCCCTCGGTTAATATGGCGTTGTGGCGCATGGATACCTTTATGTTTCATGCCATCTCTTTAAAATTAAAAATAAAGCCCTGCCCATACGCAGGATTAAGCATCGCCTAAAAACGTTAAAACACCGCTTGTCGAATGCCCTGCAAGTCTTGTGCCAAGGCATGTGCCTGATGGTCAGACAACGCGGTAATGCAGTCTAGTACATGCATCATGTTGTTGTAAATATTATCGGTTAACACGACCCCCTGAAAAGTCAAAATACTCAGCAGACGATGCTCGCGAAAACTGGCCCGTGCCCGCGTAAGATCCGTATGCAACGCAAGCGGCATAAAATGATTGAGTAATACGTTAAGGCTCGCACCGGCTAATAATTCTAAGCGCGCCTTGTCGGGGTGCGTAAAAATATGCCGCCGAGCCATATTTTTAGCGGCTTCAATCCCCTGGCATAAATCGGGTGCGCAGTGGTCAAGCAACCCGCCCTGTAACGTTCCGGTCAGTAGCTCAAATTGTTTTTGAATAAACACGTCGGACAATTCATTGACAAGCCGTTTCATGGCCCGACCGCGCAGGGCCGCCAGTTTTTGCGCCATTGGAACGTTGAGGCTGATTTCATGAGGTGCACCATAATCGCCAATCAACTGCAAAAATAACGGTTCGACGGCTTCATAGTGTAACATGCCGAGCAATAATCCATCTTCCATGTCGATAAGCGCATAACACACATCATCGGCCGCTTCCAACAAATAGGCAAGCGGATGCCGACTGAACGCATAATCGCCGGTTTGCCGTAACCCCAAGTGCTGCCCGATTTCTGCCAACACGTCGCGTTCACTTTGGTAGCAGCCAAATTTTGCCAGCCGGTGCAAGGGTAACTCAGCCTGCGCGTCGATATCTTGGGCAAGCCACGGGTATTTTAAATAGGCGCCCAGGGTGGCATACGTTAGCCGCATGCCGCCATCATCGGGGTGATATTCAAGGCGCGTTAAAATACGTAAACCTTGCGCATTGCCTTCAAACTGGCATAAATCGCTAAACTGTTCAGGGGTAACGTATTGACGAATAACCTGCTGATCGGGACGCGCAAACCAGTCACGGATCGCATATTCGCCCGCATGCCCAAACGGCGGATTGCCAATGTCGTGTGCCAAACACGCGGCCTGAATAATGGCGCCGACATCGGCAGGGCTCACCCACTGCGGCAGCGCATTACCCAGTTTTTCGGCCGCCAGCATGCCAAGCGAACGCCCAATGCAGGAAACTTCTAACGAATGTGTCAGGCGTGTATGTACGGCATCATTTTGCGTCAGGGGGTGCACTTGAGTTTTACGGTTAAGCTGCCTAAAACTTTGCGAAAAAATAATGCGGTCATAATCCTTATGAAACGGACTCCGTGAACTTTCATCGTGGCGCTTGCGACTGCCCAACCGACTGGCCGATAATAAATGAGCCCAACGCATTTCCAGCATAAAGAATCCTGTCGT
>JAGLBJ010000077.1 GCA_018260315.1 Moraxellaceae bacterium
GCGCAAATACCAGGCCGCCAGCCGCAGCCGATAATCCCATAGGTATGCTAATGGACTGGTGTGCATTTTATCCTGAAAATAACGCGCAAAATTGGAGCGCGACATACAGGCCACCTGGGCTAAATCAGCCACAGTCCAGTTTTTATAAGGCTCAACGTGAATGGCTTGCAGTACAGGTGCCAACCGTGGGTCAATCAATGCCGTTAACCAATTGTCGGCATGTTGCGGCAAGCGTTCGACATAGTCCCGAATAAATTCAATAAATAGCATATTAATCAGGCAATTGATTAAAATATCGCGCCCAATCCGATTTTGTGACGTTTCAAGCGCAAAAAAGGCCAGACCGATATTGAGCCATTCAGGTTTGCCATGCTGGGCATCACGTTCTATGCGCATTAAATGGGGCAATGATGAGAGTAACGGCCGCGCCATGGCCACATCTAGGGCGCAACGAACAATTAAAATCTGTGCTTTAAGCGAGCCTTGACCTAGAAGGAGAGGCTCTTGCCGGTGACCATTAAATTCCGGCGTTAGGTCCCAGGGTTTTGTAGCGTCTTGCACCTTTGAGCCAATACAATCGGTTAAAAAATGCTGCCGGCCTAAAGGAAGAACCACCAAATCGCCAGTATGTAACACTTGAGGCGCTTGCTGCTCAAGGTAAAAGTGAATACTGCCTTCCAAAATAATATAAAAGACCGTTAAGCCGCGAGTTTCCAAGGTAGCATACCAGCGTTCATGCCCATGAATAAATAAGTATTCGGCATGGGTAAGTTGAATATCTTCCAAAATCTGACTTAACGCATCCATAACACCAACCACGTCCTAATGATTAAAAAAATCAGGTAAAACAAATAATTAGCCACGTCTACAGTTATAAAAAGGACTGTATTTTTACAGTTTAGCATTAAAAATAACCAAAATAAGGGCTTAGGCGTTTGCCACTGTTATTTTAGACGCTTGCAACTACTTTAACGCAAGCATTTCAAGCATTCTAAGCGTCATCGGTAGGTGCAGTCGAGGCTATTAAAGCTGCACTAAAATAAGTTCACTTTGTTTTGCATGATTTTTTTTGATGTAAATACGCTAAAGACAGGAACGTCTATTATGAATACACCCACTTCCCTCAATGTTTTGGATAGCTCTTTAGATGATCAGGCCGCCTGGGTCGATAAAAAACGCAAGCTTTGGCTGTTTAGTCCGGCCATTCCCGTTATAGGCACCGCAGCCGTGGCAGGCTATATACTGGCGCCTAAAAAAATGCGCGCGCTGGCCTGGATTGGACCCATGTTGGTGCATGGCATTATACCTGCACTAGATTATTTCATTGGTATCGATGCAGAAAATCCGCCTTCAGAAAGCATACAGGCCCTTGAAAAAGACCCCTATTATGCTCGTGCCGTAAAAGCCTATATTCCGTTACAGTACCTTGTATTGTTGGGAGGCACTTTTGTATTATCCCGTAAAAATGTACCGTTGATTGACAAGCTGGCCTTAAGTATATCGCTTGGTACCTTAAACGGCATTGGCATCAATACTGCCCACGAACTTGCGCATAAACCGGGCAAAACTGAACATCTGCTATCGCTGTTGGCTTTGGCGCCGACCGGTTATGGACATTTTCGTGTAGAACACACGTATGGTCATCATAAACGTGTGGCGACCCCTGAAGACCCGGCCAGTTCAAAAATGGGTGAAAGCTTTTGGGAGTTTTTACCGCGCACTGTAATAGGCGGTTTTAAGTCGGCCATTGAAATTGAAACCAAGCGTTTGGCGCGTAAAAATAAGTCGTTTTGGTCAGTCGAAAATGAGCTGCTGCAAGGCTGGGCCATGACAGGCGCATTAACGGCTTTTTTAGTGACCCTGTTTGGCCGCAGAATTCTTCCGTTTTTTATTCTACAAGGGGTGTATGGCTTTAGTTTGCTTGAAGTCATTAATTATATTGAACATTATGGGCTATTGCGTCCCACTGAAAACGGTAAATATGTCCGTACGCAACCTGAACATAGCTGGAACAGTAATCACTTAGTCACCAATTTGCTGCTGTATCAATTGCAGCGTCACTCTGACCATCATGCCAATCCGACGCGCAGTTTTCAGGCATTGCGGCATTTTGACCATACGCCTCAGCTTCCTTCCGGTTATGCCACCATGTTGTTACCTGCGTATATTCCGCCATTATGGTTTTATTTAATGGACAAACGCGTTGTGGCCCATTACAAGGGCGATTTAAACAAGGTCAATATTTTTCAAAAGGCGAGAAATCGCTTATTTAAACAGTTTGGTGGGCAAGATTTGCAACAACAAGCAGTTTAAAATCTGTTAAAATGCGCCCCATTTTAAGGCAAAAGGTGCGCTCGCATGGAAATTAATCCTTATATATTGCGATTAAAAGATTTACGCGAACGAGGTTTAACCCTTCGGGGGTATCTTTAACTACGCTGCCAAAAAAGAGCGCTTGGAAGAAGTATTGCGTGAGCTTGAGGATTCGACCATTTGGAATGATCCCGCTCGCGCACAAAGCATGGCCAAGGAAAAGGGCGAACTTGAAAACAGTGTGGGTGTACTTGAACGCCTGGCTTATCAGTTAGATGATGCCGAAACCATGCTGGAGCTTGCGGTTGAAGCTGACGATGAGGACGTTTTAAAAGACGTACAAACCGAGCTGGATTTAGCCGAAACCGATATGGCCAAGCTTGAATTTAGGCGTATGTTTTCTAATCCCATGGACCCCAATAATTGCTTTTTAGATATTCAATCGGGGTCAGGCGGTACCGAAGCGCAAGACTGGGCGTCAATGCTGCTGCGTATGTATATTCGCTGGATAGAACGCCATGGCTTTAAAGTGGAGATTATGGAAGAGTCAAGCGGTGAAGTGGCAGGGCTTAAAAGTGCCACGCTGCGGGTAGAAGGCGAGTATGCTTATGGCTGGCTGCGTACTGAAACCGGTGTGCATCGGCTGGTCAGAAAATCTCCGTTTGATAGCGGCAACCGTCGGCATACCTCATTTAGTGCAGTGTTTGTATCACCGGAAATTGATGATAATATTGAAATTGATATTAACCCGGCCGATGTGCGCACCGATACCTATCGGGCATCGGGGGCGGGGGGTCAGCATATCAATAAAACCGATTCGGCCGTACGTTTAACGCATATTCCGACGGGTGTGGTGGTTGCCTGTCAAAATGAACGCAGCCAACACGCAAACCGTGACCGAGCCTGGAAATTGCTGCGCGCCAAACTGTATGAACTGGAAATTCAAAAACGTAATGCAGCCCAACAGGCAGTTGAGGCCACCAAATCGGATATTGGGTGGGGCAGTCAAATTCGGTCATATGTGTTAGATGACTCGCGCGTTAAAGACTTGCGTACTAGCGTTGAAACCTCCAATACCACGGCTGTTTTAGATGGCGATCTGGATAAATTTATTGAGGCCAGCTTAAAAATGGGGCTTTGATAAATTTGATAAAATAGTTTTTTATAAGTATGCGTTATCTTGATGCTTAAAAAAAATCCCTTAAACAGTGTTTGTTAAGGGATTTTTTTATCGTACATGATGTATTTGAAGCTGTTATAACCCACATACATAATCTGAACGTACCCAACCATTGCGCCGGCCATATCGAATATGATACCAAAGCATGCCGTCATTGCCTTTAATAGAATCCAAAACGGCCACATCATAGCCACCGGGAATGGAACCGTGAGGCGGGAACGTTTGACCCGGCCCAATACGCACCAATAAGTTACCCCCTGCATGATTGGTACAGACAGTCCCCACTGCGTGGCGCGCGTTGGGGCCGTATGCGTGAACTGAACTTAATGCACATGTGGCAGCAACAGTCATTAAACTTAACGCTAACCTGTGAGAGGACAAGCCTTTTTTTAACTGATGCAATGAATGGATCAAAGTATCCACGCGGTTCTCCACTGTTATTTAAATGTTAGTTTTTTTAGCTTGTCGAGCTTAGCAAACTCTGAAATATTAAGCAACATGCGTCCAAGCTTCAACTCTCTAAAACGTTGATGGCTTGCAAGTTGTTTACTATGTCTTTAAACTTCTGCTGATTGTGCCATACCAAACGATGGTTATTTATTTGATTACGTTGAGATTTTTTTATGCTGATAATTCCTGCCATCGATTTAAAAGACGGCCAGTGTGTGCGCCTAAAACAGGGTCGCATGGACGATGATACCGTATTTTCCGATGACCCCGTAGCCACAGCAACGCACTGGATTGAACAGGGCGCACGGCGGCTACATCTGGTCGATTTAAACGGTGCGTTTGCAGGTGCCCCCGTTCATAAAAATATCGTTGAAGCGATTGCGCGCAAACACCCCACATTGCCCATTCAGATTGGGGGCGGTATCCGTGATTTAGACACAATTGCCCATTATTTAGAGGCAGGTGTGCAATATGTGATTATAGGGACCAAGGCAGTAAAAGAGCCTGAATTTGTAACGGCAGCGTGCCAGTCGTTTGGCGGGCATATTATGGTTGGAATTGATGCTAAAGATGGCTGGGTTGCAACTGACGGTTGGGCCAACGTGACGCAGACCAAAGCCACTGATTTGGCCAAACAATTTGCGCATGTCGGCGTGTCGGCGATTATTTATACCGATATTGCACGTGATGGCATGATGCAGGGTGTTAATATGCCTCAAACCGTTGCATTAGCTGAACATTGTGGTTTACCGGTCATTGCATCGGGCGGCGTGACAAATTTAGATGACGTTAAATTATTAAAACAATATCCTATTTTGGCAGGTGCCATTACTGGCCGCGCTATTTATGAAGGAACATTGAATTTACGTGAGGCACAAGCGTTGTTAGATAGCTAATCGTTATTGAAGCTAGTATAAAAATATAAAAAAAGCGCCTAATCTTTGAAAAGGCGCTTTTTAGTTCCTGGCATTTAGGCTAAGCCGCTTTAGGCCCCTAATGCTGCCGTGGCTTTTTCAGCAATCGCTTTAAAAGCCACTGCATCATGCATGGCGAAAACGGCCAATACGCGACGGTCTAACACGCTT
>JAGLBJ010000078.1 GCA_018260315.1 Moraxellaceae bacterium
TAATGCCGACAGTAGGTAGTTTACCCATGATATTAGATAAGGCTAAGCGGGCACTTAATATTAAATAAGGGATAAATATATCCAACTGACTAAATGAATATAAACGTTGATTGATTATAATTTAACACCATAACAATCTATCTAGCGCAATATAACGCTAGATAGATTTACCATAGTTTATAGTAAATTAACCTTCAAACGGCTGACGCAAGATAATCGTTTGTTCACGGTCCGGCCCGGTTGAAATAATATCAATCGGACAGCCCACCAATTCAGCTAAACGTTTAATATACTGCTGTGCAGCCTTGGGTAATTGCTCAACTGTTGTAGCGCCAATCGTCGATTCCGTCCAGCCTGGCATTTTTTCATAGATGGGCTGTACGCCTTCAAAGGCTGCCGCATCGCTAGCGCCCATACTGTGATTTGCCAAATATTGATAATCGGTGCAAATCCATACTTCATCTAAGCCGTCCAATACGTCGAGTTTGGTTAAACATAAGCCGCTTAATGAATTAATATCGACCGCACGGCGTAACGCAACTGCATCAAACCAGCCACAACGTCGCTGCCGGCCTGTCGTCGCTCCAAATTCATGACCTACCGTGCCTAAATGTTTGCCAATTTCCGAGCCTTTATCGGCCACCGCATCATACGCAAGTTCGGTTGGAAATGGGCCACTACCCACCCGTGTGGTATAGGCTTTGGTAATGCCCAAAACATAATCCAGATATAGCGGCCCAAACCCCGAGCCCGTACTCACGCCGCCCGCCGTCGTATTACTGCTGGTCACATACGGATAAGTGCCATGATCGATGTCCAATAACGAACCTTGCGCCCCTTCAAACATCAGGTTTTTTCCGGCGCGCCGGTAAGTATGCAGCGCCTCAGTGACATCACACACCAAAGGCGCAATTTCTGTACGCCACGTACTGGACTGAGCTAACACATCATTAAAATCGACTGCGGCCACTTTATAATATTGGGTTAATCTAAAATTATGATATTCAATCAGTTCTTTAAGATGCTGCTCAAACGTTACGCCGCCACGAATTAAATCAGCCACCCGCAAGCCACGCCGCGCCACTTTATCTTCATAAGCCGGTCCAATACCCCGGCCCGTCGTTCCGATTTTTGCTTCACCGCGTGAGGCTTCGCGGGCTTGATCTAGTGCCACATGCGAGGGCAAAATTAAAGGACAATTGGCCGAAATTTTTAGCCGTTCACGAACCGGCACGCCTTTTTCTTCCAATGTTTTCATTTCACGCAATAACGCATCAGGGGCAAGCACGACGCCGTTACCAATCATACAGGTCACACCCGCCCGTAAAATGCCTGATGGAATTAAATGCAAAATAGTGGTTTGACCGTTGACCACCAAGGTATGGCCTGCATTATGTCCACCCTGATAACGCACTACTGCCGCCGCGTGTTCGGTGAGCAAATCGACGATTTTACCTTTTCCTTCATCGCCCCATTGTGAGCCGAGTACTACGACGTTTTTACCCATGGTGGATACTTCCTCTTTTTACCCATTAAAAATGACGTACAATCTGGTTTGTTAAGCCGTGTTAAGACTGCATACTGACCACTGCCCAGCCATCAGGCTGTGCTACCAGGCGATGGGTAAAATTCCTAGACATGGGGCTCATGTCATCTTCGAATGCCTGTATGACAATATCGCCTTGTGCTCGTAAATGCTCGATTACCAAATCCAAATCGGCATTAAAACCATTTGGCGCCAGTATTTTACGATAACTAGGCTTAGGCAATAGGCCTGCCAAATCGGCTAAATCGCAGCTAAAGCCGGTAGCCGGACGTGTGCGCCCAAATGCGGTACCAATGCCGTCATAACGGCCCCCTTGGGCTACAGGTCTTGCCACATAAGGCGTATACACTGCAAACACCAGACCCGTATGATAATGAAAACCGCGCAGTTCAGCAGCATCAATACTTACATCGACTTTGGGCCAGCGTTGTTTAATGCTTTCTACCGCTTGGGTTAATTGCTCTAACGCCGCTTGCAACGCGGGTTTTTCCAGCGCATGGGCCGACAGTTTCACTTTTAATTGGGCTAAATCGGTACCCACTTGCCCAAGCGTCAAAAAGTCAGTCCGTAACGCTTGCGCCTGCTCTGGGCTTAAACCGGCCAAGGCTAACTGTTGTGTGTACTCGACTAAATCGGGTAAGGCTTTGCGCTGATAGATATTAAATAAATCGTGTTGTTGCACCGGGTTTAATTGAGCTAATTGGCTTAATGCATGAAAAATCTGCACATGGCCTAAATCTACATGCAATTGCTCAAGCCCCGCAGTATGTAATGTGGTCAGCATTAAATGAAGGACTTCCAAATCGGCACTAAACGACGTAGACCCAAACAATTCGGCACCCAATTGCATAGGCGTGCGTGAATTGGAAAGCCCTTGAGGACGCGTATGCAGCACAGTAGCGGCATAACAATAACGCGCCGCGCCTTCAACAGGCCGCACATGCGCATCAATACGGGCAATTTGCGGGGTCATATCGGCCCGAACTCCCATTAAACGCCCACTTAATTGGTCAATCAATTTAAAGGTTGCCAAGTCTAAATCTTCATTTTGAGCAGCAAGCAAAGACTCAACATATTCTACAATCGGCGTAAAGACCAGTTCATAGCCATGAGTTGCCAACCTGTCTAATAAAAGACGGCGTAGCTGTTCGATTCGTTGCGCTTGAACCGGTAAAACGTCTGCAACCCCGTCAGGCAGTAACCAAGTTTTGGCAAGTGGCATGGTCTATCTCTAAATATAAAAAGTATTAAAATCAAAACGGTGTACAATATTGATAGCAGCCTAATGAAACAGGCTCAAAGTCTGGCTAAAAACAGGGGTTTAAAAAAATAATCAATCCAACAGGCGCAAATTTTAGCACAGCTTCGAAGCTAGTTGCAGGTTTAAATAGAATTGTTTAAATGTAATGCTCCCTATTTTAATCAATAAACACCTTGATTTTATGAATAATTTTGATTGCTTCATCATAGTTTAAGTGATAAATCAGAATTAATCCTTAAGACCCAATGTCTTAGTGCTAAAACAAATTTCCAATCCTTTATTTACTTAGGCTATCTAATATCATATCCAGCATATTAAATTTATCCGCCTTAATGACGGGCGTTATCATGAGATAATAATTCGGCCTTTACTACTTCCAATACTTCGGGCAACGCATGCTGGGCCGACTCCCGAATAAGTTGCGACGGCGCATGGAGCAGCTTGGCCATTAACGATTGGCTTAAACGCTCAAGGACCTGTTCGACCGGCTGACCTTGCGCCAACAACTGCTGAGCGCGTATGACCTCTTGCTGACGAATACTCTCGGCTTGCTGTCGATATTGCGCAATCAGTGGCCCCACTTGTCGTCCTTGCTCATGCTGCATCGCTCGACTAGCCAATTGTTGCACCAGTTGCTCTGCTTGAATGGCGGCTTGCTGGCGCTGTTCCATATTACCCGCAATCACTTTTTGTAAATCATCGACGGTATATAAATAAACCTGTTCCAAATCGGCAGTAGCCGGTTCAATATCGCGCGGTACCGCTAAATCAATAAGTAACATCGGCTGAAAACGCCGTTTTTTGAGGGCTTTACGGATCGTGGCACAATGCAAGACCGGCTCCAAGCTACCCGTACTGCTACAAACAATATCCGCTTGGGCAGTCATATCGGCCAATTGCTCAAAAGATATAGCTTGCGTCGGTACTTTATGGTTTAGTTCTGCGGCCAAGTCCTGCGCCCGCTCAAACGTCCGATTACACACTAAAATGCGCCCGACGCCCTGCTCTGCCAAATATTTTCCCACCAGTGTATTCATTTCACCCGCACTGACCAGTAAAGCAGTTGTTTCATTTAAATGGCTAAAGACCTGACGGGCTAGCTGGGCAACGGCAAATCCCATTGAAATAGCGTGCTCACCAACTGCGGTTTCAGTGCGTACTTTTTTAGCCGCATGAAACGCCTGGTCAAAAATATGTAATAATGCCGGCGTGACGGTACCCGCCGCTTTAGCATGTTGCAACGCTTGTTTGACTTGTCCTAAAATCTGCGGTTCGCCAAGCAACATTGAATCCAAACCACTGGATACACGCATCAGGTGTTTTAAGGCATCTTCTTGTTTATAATGATACGTATGTGGTAGTAAATCGGTTAGGGGGACCCCGCGCGACTCAGCCAGCCAGGCAGTCAGGATTTCTGGCATGTCGGTCAGCGCATAAACTTCGGTACGGTTACAGGTCGATAAGATAATAATAGCGTGCAATTGACAGACACGACTAGCCTCTCGTAAAGCCTGCTCTAGTTGCTCAGGCACAAACGCCAATCGTTCCCGTAACTCTACAGAAGCCGTGGTATGATTGATACCCAGTGCAAATAAACCCATCGTGCGGCGGTGGCCTTCGGTAAATAGTGTGCTATTGTGCGATAATTGCCGCTTAAATACAATTGTTAGCGTTATGTTTCAAGGAGGCGTTTTGCATCTTTTGACTTTGGGTCGCTGGTTCCCTGATTTTTTGCCTTTTTTCGTACGGCAGTCCAAGCAATGCCATGTGCAAGCTATCGCTGAAAAGCCTGGTTTTTTCAATACAGCCCTTTTAAAACAGCGTCTTGGTGTTAAAAATCGTTTTAA
>JAGLBJ010000079.1 GCA_018260315.1 Moraxellaceae bacterium
CAAGCCTTATGTAAAGCGCTGGGCTGTATTGTTCCGCTGCATGCTCCAGAACTGCTTAAAGTGGCTAAAGTGCGTGCCCATACTGCCCCGCAAGCACCGGCGACTCAAACCCGGTTTACCTTCACCCTGACCAATAATGCAACCGATAAGCAAGCCTATCCCGTTCTTAAATTAACCTTTTTGCAAGATAAAACGATTCAAGCCGGTACGTATATTGCCCCTAAAGATTATTTATTGGCCACCGACCCCTATAATAGCAGCCCTGATGCAACCATTGCGCCGGGGGTTACGATTAGCGGGCAATTTGTAGTCAACACTCCGCGCAACGAGATTGGCGTCTTTGCTTTAGACCCTCAATAGACGCAACTTGTTTTTATGTTGTTGACTGGTTAAAGACTTAAAATGCATTTAACAAATGCTGCGGACTTTTCTCTAAACACATAAATATCACCGAAAAGATTAATCTGTTAATGCGTACATGAGCTAGGCGTGCTATGATGCACGCTTACGTTTTAGCCGTTTGACGCATACCTTGCCGCTTATTTAAGTGTGCAGGCGAGCGGAGTTTACACTTTAAATGAAGGGTCAATAACGGCTGTTTAGCCACCCAATGCGGTTACAGGTTAAACGTTTGCTATAATTTATGGGATAGTGCCCAATAAACGTAAATAGGGTTCAGCTTCGGTTGAGTGTTGTTAGTATTTTTCGGATTTCCAGTGCATGAATAGCCCAACGATTGCTTTTAATTCACAGTCAGATGTTGCTTTACGCCTACATGTTGAACGCGCCGTACGCCATTATTTTGCCCAGTTGCAAGGCGAAACTCCAACGATGGTCTATGACCTCGTATTAGCTGAAATGGAAAAACCACTTTTATCGGTTGTGCTGGAACAAACCCGTGGTAACCAAACGCGCGCCGCCGAGATTTTAGGTTTAAACCGGGGTACATTACGCAAAAAATTAAAACAACATGGTTTAATGAGTGAATAACTGTCCAGTTTAACCACCCGTGACTGCCCTTTTGGCATATGTTGACTTTTTAGCCATGTTAACCAGGCAAGAGGAAAATAATGAGTGTTTAACGCTATAAAAACTAGGTTAGCGAAAATTTAAAAAGACATGAGCTTGACCGTAAAATTATAATAAGCCCGCCAGGTATGCGCCAAACCAAGCCGCCGTATTGATATCCCCGGCAGGTGGCGCAAGCTCTATCGGTGCATTATCGGATTGCGTCATCAACCCTAAAAAACCCGACATGCGATTTAAATCGACGGGGCTATGTCCCGTCGGCGAAAGCGGTAACCCTGCCCACAACATGCCATGTTGCATAGCAAATAAACATAGCTGCTGTAAAACCGCCAATTTATCGCCGCTCAATCCCCCCGAGTTGGCAAATCCAGCCGCCCATTTACCCGCCCATGACCGGTTTTTCCAGCGTTTAGACGTATGGTCCATAAACATTTTCATGGGGCCACTGACGCTCCCCATATAGGTAGGTGAACCAAAAATAATTAAATCCGCAGCATCTAAACGTTCATAATCAGGCTGTTCCACCGCCATTACAGTTACCGTAATGCCTTCGCGTTGCCGGGCACCCATAGCAATGGCCTCGGCAACTTTGGCGGTATGACCATAGGCGCTATGATAAACAATGCAGATTTGGCGTATTGGCCGTGCAATAGCAGCTATCGGTAAGGGTACAGGGGCTGGCAAGGTTAATCCGATCACACAGAATTCCTTTTAACATTCATAAACGTAAAGTATAAAATAAAGCCAAATTTAATGTGTTGAGTCAATGTTGAATAAACGCAACGGTTGCCATACGGCCCGTTTTGGCATGACGACGATAAGAATACCAACGCATATCGCTAACAGTGCACAGCCCGCCGCCATAAGTTTCGATAATACCGCAGGCCTGCAAACGTGTAGTAGCCAATTGATATAAATCCGCCACCCAGTGCAAAGGCCGATGACCGGGGTTAAATGCCCGATGATCTATCGCATTTTTATCTACAAAAGCCTGCCGGACTTCATCACCTACTTCAAACGCACACGGCCCAATGGCTGCACCAAGCCACGCACAGGTCGGTTTTACACGCATTTTGGCAACCGTTTGTTCGATAATTCCATCACATAAGCCGCGCCAGCCTGCATGAATAACCGCGACCGTACTGCCTTGCGTATCGGTTAAAACCAACGGCAAACAATCGGCCGTTAAAATCGCTAAAGCCAGACCTGTCTGCTCGGTAAATAACGCATCGGCATCGGGCGGCATCAGCGTTAAACCGTTATCAACATTAAACACGTTTAAACCATGGGTTTGATTAAGCCATACAACTGCCTGCACCTGTTGAGACTGCAGCTTGGCCAGTAACTCCATGCGATGTTTTGCAACCTCCTGCGCCTCATCTCCAACATGCAAGGCCAAATTAAACTGTCCGTAGGGCTCATAAGGCAAATTATTTAGACCATTATGGCTTGTAGTCTTAACATGGTCGCTACACTGGGTACCGTTATAAACGGTAGTTTGAAAGGATATCACTGACTTAGGTAAGCCGGTTGCATGATGTAGCGCATTTAAATTAAGCATGTTGTGCCTCATGACGCAGTACCTGCACCAATTGCACTAAATCATCAGGCCATGGCGCTTCAAAGAGCATCTGTTCGCCCGTGGCAGGATGCACCAGGCCCAATTGCCGCGCATGCAACGCCTGACGTTTAAACTTTTGAAGCGCGTTCACTAATTCGGTACTTGCCCCACGCGGCAAACGCAAACGCCCGCCATAGGTGGGGTCGCCTAACAATGGAAAGCCAATATATGCCATATGTACCCGAATCTGATGAGTACGCCCTGTTTCCAATTGTACCTGTAACAGAGAATGCGAACCAAAACGCTCAAGCACCCGATAATGAGTCACTGAAGGCCGCCCGCCCGCCTGAACTGCCATTTTTAATCGGTCAGTTGCATGGCGTTTGATGGGTTCGTCAATGGTACCGCCTGCAATCACATGCCCCACCACCAGCGCATCATAGACCCGATGCAAGGTTTTATCGGCCAATTGTGCAGTTAAATGATGTTGCGCGACAAGATTTTTGGCAACCACCAGCAATCCCGTAGTATCTTTGTCAATACGGTGCACAAGTCCTGCACGCGGCAACTCTGCAAGCTGTGAGTTATGGTACAATAACCCATTGACCAGCGTCCCCGTGCCATTGCCAGCGCCCGGATGCACCACCAGGCCGGCAGGCTTGTTAATCAATAAAATATCGTCATCTTCATATACAATATTTAATGGCATGTTTTCGGGTAAACTTTGCGTTTGAGCGACTAAATGCACGTCTAGACTTAAGGTTTCGCCGCCTTGAACGCGCTGCTTGGGCTTAACAGTCTGCTGATTCAACGTAAGGCGACCGGCATTAAGCCAGCTTTTAAGGCGTTCGCGTGAAAATTCACTGAACAACCCGACCGCCACCTGGTCAATCCGTAAACCGGCCATGGCTTCGGGTACTATAGCCTGCCGTTGAATATGACTGGGCGCTAAAGGGGGCGTAAGGTCGTCAAGTTCCAAATCTTCACCCGATAAAAGCGGTTCGGCGTCGGCATAGGAGAACATTTCTACCGTCTGAGGTGTTGACTGCATGGTTTAACCTGTACAAAATGTATATTAATCGATATTGTAGCCCATTGGCGCTTGGGTCTTAGGAGAATTTATGTCATTACCTCGTTTTTCTGCCGTTTTTGTGCTATCAGGGATTATATTAACCGGCTGTCAATCGCTGCCCTCTTTTTTGCATAAAGAGAAAAAGGTCGATACCGGGCCCAAGTTAAGCGAACAGGCTTATTATAGCAAGGCCCAAAGCAATCTTAAAAAGGCCCAATTTCAGCAAGCGGCGGCTTCTCTTGAGGATTTAGAAAAATATTATCCAGTGGGACCGTATACCGAACAGGCCCAGCTTGATTTAATGTATGCGCGTTTTCGCCAAAGTGATTACCCGGGCGCCGTTAGTGTAGCCGAGCGTTTTATCCGCTTGCATCCTAATCATCCGCAGCTTGATTATGTGTATTATTTGCGCGCCGTGGCCAACATGGAAACTGGGGCCGATACATTGTTGCGCTATACGCGGCTTAATATGGCGCATCGTGATACCAGCTATATGCGGATTGCCTATGAAAATTTTACCGAATTATTAACGCGTTTTCCAAATAGCCGTTTTGCCCCAGATGCGACGCAGCGTTTACAGTTTATTGTCAATCAGTTTGCAGAAAGCGAAATTAACGTCGCACGCTTTAATATTGAGCGTAAAGCCTGGCTTGGCGCAGCACAGCGGGCGCGTTGGGTCATTGAGAATTACCCGCAGGCCCCCCAAACCCCCGAAGCTTTGGCCACGCTGGTATATTGCTATCAAAAACTGGGCATGACTGATTTAAGCCAGCAATATATGACTGTTTTACGGGCTAATTATCCACAGCTTATTAAAGGCAATAC
>JAGLBJ010000007.1 GCA_018260315.1 Moraxellaceae bacterium
CTACGTTACATTGGCCAGACAACAAGGCTATGATGTTAGCAAGTTAATTAAAACACCACATACAGGTGAATAACAGCGCCAGGACCCATTCAGCTCACAGGTTCAACTCTAACGGCTTACGACTGCATTTTAGTACATGATATTGAAACATTTCTGATACCTTGGCATATCGTTGGCATGGCACTGATTTTGCTATGACTTAGCTTAATTCCTTAAACACAGATTATCATGATGACCCCGTCTCTGTCGCAAGCTAGCCTGTTTAACCTCATTGACCAATTACCAAAAGCCGAACTGCATGTGCATATTGAAGGCACTTTAGAACCTGAATTATTGTTTGAGTTAGCCAAACGAAATCAAATCACCTTACCTTATGCCGATATTGATGCCTTGCGAGCTGCGTATGATTTTCAGCATTTACAGTCTTTTTTGGATTTGTATTATGCAGGCGCGGCGGTGTTATGTAGCGAGCAAGATTTTTTTGATTTAACGTGGGCCTATTTAAGCCGGGCACATGCAGACCATGTGGTGCATGCTGAAATTTTTTTTGACCCGCAAACACACACAGCGCGCGGCATTCCCTTTGAAACCGTGTACAACGGCATTAGCCGTGCGTTAAAACAGGCGCAGTACCAATGGGGCCTAACCTCTAAGCTGATTTTATGTTTTTTACGCCACTTGCCCGAACAGGACGGCTTTGAGGCACTACAACAGGCTATGCCTTATCTGGCAGGGCTTGACGGGGTGGGGTTAGATTCGAGTGAAGCAGGTCACCCACCGCACAAGTTTATACGCCTGTTTGAACATTGCCGCAGTTTAGGGTTGCCCGTGGTCGCACATGCAGGCGAAGAAGGCCCGCCTGATTATGTAACTGAAGCGCTAGACCTCTTACACTGTCAACGGATTGACCATGGCGTTAGAAGTTTAGAAGACCCTCTGCTGGTTCAACGATTGATCGCTCAAGCCGTGCCGCTAACCGTGTGTCCGTTATCCAATATTCGCTTAAAAGTATTCAACACCATGTCCGACCACCCGCTTAAAACCATGTTGAATTTAGGTTTAAAGGTTACGATCAATTCTGATGATCCGGCCTATTTTGGCGGTTATATCAATGATAATTTTAAAGCCTGCGTGGCTGCCTTACCATTGACCATGCACGACATTATCACCTTAGCCCGCAACAGCATTTATGCCTCTTGGTTACCTGATAATATCAAAAAAAATCCATTTGCAACGTATTCAAGACCTTGAAAAATCATACCGACTTACGGCTTAAATGCACCTGCAACACTTGCGCAGCAATTGAAACAGCAATAACTTCAGGCTGTTTGCTTGGCAGATTAGGTAAGCCCATCGGACAAACCATACGGGCTAATTGAGGTTCTGCAATACCGCGCGCCTGCAAACGCCGCTCAAACCATTGACGTTTGGTGCTTGAGCCAATTAACCCAAAATAGGCATAATCTTGCCGCTTGAGTACAGCCTCGCATAAAGCTAAATCGAGGCTGTGGTCATGGGTCATAATCATAAAATAACTATGGGCAGGTGCGTGTTGAATCTCATAATCAGGCGTATCAGTGCCAATGCAGTTTAAATTAGGCTGATTTAGTGCAGGAAACATATCATCGCGGGTATCTATCCAATCAATTTTAGCGCCAAGCGGCAGCAACACATTCACCAAGGCATGCCCCACATGCCCGGCTCCAAACAACAATACATTAAAGGCATATCCAACCATGAATTGTTCAAACGACCAGTGATGCTGAATTTTTCCGAAGGTCGCCGTAGTTTTGGCCTGCTCCCCTATAAAGCTGGCGTGATGATGCTGCAGATTCAAAGCAGGGTCTTGAGCAAGAATTTGCCAATCTGAGCTGCTCTGTCCAGATGTTAATGTGCGCTTTAACATAATGTCAGGTTGGTCACGTAATGCGGTTACATACTGCTGCCACTGGGCCGACTGCTGAGGTACCATACGCTCAAACAATACCGACACTTTACCGCCGCAACACTGCCCTAAACGCGCACCCAAACTAAACTGTTCGATGTACACATGACAATCAGATTGTTGCAATAGTCGCCGGGCAATTTGAGCCGCTTGCCACTCTAAATGACCGCCGCCAATCGTATCACGTTGTTCTAATTTAGTCCCCTGATTTTCAAGGGAATCAGGAATCAAACGAATAACCATGCTCGCGCCTATCTCACGCGGCGCCGACCCCTGCACCTGTAATATAGTCACCAGCATGCACGAACTATCTTGAGCCAGCCATTGTGCCAGCGTTATTAGCCACGTATTCATGGCGACCTGCACGCACCCATGAATCGCAGGTAAAAATCTGGCATGTGATTAAAGTCTAGACTGATGCATAGGCATTTTTGGCATGAATAATAGCCATTAAAATGGCCTCAGGCGTGGCGGGCGCTGACAAATGCGCCTTGAGTCGTAGACCATTTTGCACGGGTGTCGGCACGGCTGCTGCCACGGCTTCCCGAATGGCCGAAAAAACCGACAAACTCAACATAAACGGAGGTTCACCCACTGCTTTGGAACGATGGATCGTATCTTCTGCATTGACATTATTAAATAATTTGACATTAAAAATGGGCGGAATATCGGCCGCCGTCGGAATTTTATAAGTTGAAGGCGCATGACTAAATAACTGACCTGCTTTAGAGCCGGACGGAATCCACACCAGTTCCTCAGAGGTTAACCAGCCCAGGCCTTGCACAAAACCGCCTTCAATCTGGCCAATATCAATTGCAGGGTTAATCGAACGGCCCACATCATGCAAAATATCGACACGCAGCACCTTCGATTCGCCGGTTAACGTATCGATTGCGACCTCGGTCGCCGCCGCACCATAGGCAAAATAATAAAACGGCCGACCAAAACGAGTGTCAGGGTTCCAGTGAATATTCGGCGTTTTATAAAATCCGCTATCCCACAATTGAATACGTGCCTGATACGCCATTAACACAAACAGTTCAAAGGGCCATTGTTGATTTCCGGCCAATACATGCGCGTTTTTAAATATTACCTGGTCAAGCGGCGTTCCGGTCAGCTCACTGGCAAATAATGCCAAGCGTTGCCGAATGGCGATACATGCGGCCTGCGCTGCCTTGCCATTTAAATCGGTACCGCTTGAGGCCGCCGTGGCTGACGTATTGGGTACACGGGAGGTATCGGTTGGGGCAAATCGCACTTGGGCAACACTAAGCCCAAATTCATGCGCCACAATCTGCCGAATTTTGGTATATAATCCCTGCCCCATTTCCGTGCCGCCGTGCGTAACTAAAATGGTGCCATCGGTGTACACCATCACCAGCGCGCCCGCCTGATTATAAATTGTGGCATTAAACGATATGCCAAATTTAACTGGAGTCAAAGCCAGCCCTTTTTTAATGATACGGCTGTGTTGATTAAACTGTGCAATTGCAGCACGGCGGGCACTGTATTGGCAGTCTTGTGCCAGTTCTTGCACCAGTTCAGGCAAAATATTATCATGCACCACGGTACCATAGGGCGTAGTTTGGGGATTAAGGTCGGCCGGAACAAACGGCCGATAAAAATTCAGCATACGTACTTTAAGCGGGTCCAAATCTAAGGCGTAAGCAATATCGTCAATGATATATTCTATTGGAAACATGCCTTGCGGGCCGCCAAAACCGCGAAATGCCGTATTAGACACCGTGTGAGTTTTACAGCGTAAACTGCGTATGGTCACCGCATTTAAATAATACCCATTATCGACATGGCAAATAGCGCGGTCATTCACCGGGCCCGATAAATCGGTTGAAAACCCACAGTTTGAAGCCAGTTGCACAAACAAACCCAAAATACGCCCCGTTTCATCAAATCCTACCTCCCATTGATAAGTGAACCCATGCCTTTTACCCGTTAAAATAAAATCGTCATCGCGGTCCAGGCGCATTTTAACCGGTTTTTTTAATTTTACCGACAATACGGCAGCAATACAGGCCCACTGTGCCGACTGCGATTCTTTGCCGCCAAATCCGCCACCCATGCGTCGAACTTCAACACTGACCTGATGCGAATGATACCCCAAGGCCTGGCAAATCAAATGCTGCATTTCGCGCGGATGCTGCGTTGAACACACCACATGCACCGTTTGGTCTTCTTTAGGATAGGCATAAGAAATCTGGCCTTCTAGATAAAAATGCTCCTGCCCACCAACCGCACTTGAGCCTTTAAGCCGATACGGGGCGGATAAAAAAGCAGCATCGACCGGCCCGCGTGTTAATTCAACCGGTGGCAATACCCAAGACTGCTGTTTAATGGCCTCTTCAATGGTTAAAATCGGCTCGTCAATTTCATATTCCACCATCGCCAAACGTGCAGCAGCCCGCGCCTGCTGGAAGGTATTAGCCACCACCACAAAAATGACCTGTCCATAAAAACTGATGTCACGTTCAGCAATTAACGGTTCATCGGCAATAATCGGCCCACAGTTATTTTCATGTGGAATGTCTGGACCCAACAACACATCTACCACCCCCGGCGCTGCATACACCTGGGTTAAATCCAATGTTACAATACGACCGCGTGCACAGGTCGAAAGACCTGGCGCTGCATGCAAAGTGCCTTCAAGTTCGGGCATATCGTCCGTATAAATCGCTTGTCCACTGACATGCAAATGTGCGCTTTCATGCACAATCGATTGACCGACAGGCTCGGTTGTTGTCGCATTGGCAGACGGTTGCGCTTTAATCGCCGATGACTCCATACCTAACTATCCTCATATAGGCTTATATCAACCGTTGCAATAACATCATGCAGGCGATACGGCATAATCGGAGCATCGGTCTGCGCAAGGCAATTTTCCATCGCACTATTTTCTAGATAAAAACGTTGCAATAAATTACCCGCCACCTGTTGCCGATAACGCGCACTGGCTCGTCCATCAGTCAGTGGCGTAAAATCTTTCGTTAATACTTGTTGTGCGTGTAGTATGGTTTCGGCTGTCCAAGGTTGATGAAGCAGTGCCTGTTCGCAATAAGTGGCGCGCTTCACAATGCCTGCCATACCCCCGTAGGCTACCCGCGCCATAATAATATGCTGTTGCGAATCCACCACCACATAAAAGGCCGCACTGACCGCAGAAATATCCTGTTCAAAGCGTTTGGCAATTTTATAAGTCTTAAAATAATGCCGTGCTGTCATGTTTATTAAATCGGCATGGAGCGGCGTATTAATTCGAATAGCCCGTATAAATTCACCCGGCGCCAAAACGTTTTTTTGATAATCCGGATAAAATTCATCGAGCGAAACCATGCGCTCGGTCTGCCCTTTTTGTAATAATAACTGGGCATTTAATACCATCAGAGCCGCCATTGAATCCCCAATCGGCGAGCCATTGGCAATATTACCACCCAGCGTTCCCGCATTTTGAATCGGTTTGGAGGCAAAACGCCGCGCAAGTTCAGCCCAGTGCGGGTGTAACTCAATCAAGGCATTAAATGCCGCTGCTAAAGGCACCATGGCGCCAATGTCCAGAGTCGATGGGGTATGATGAATACGTTTTAAATCCTCAACCGCACCTAAATAAATCATATCGCCCAGCGCGCGCCCTTGTTTAGTCACCCATAAGCCTATATCGGTACTGCCTGCCACTAATCGCGCTTCCGGATACTGTTCGCGCTGCCGTGCCAGTTCAGTCAGGGTGGCTGGCGCAAAATAATGCTGCTGTCCATACGTATAGCTGATATTGCTCGGTTGAATCGTGACCAAAATATCAATAATAGGCTGTATATCCGGTGCATTATATTCAAATTGATAAGCGGCTTTTGCAGCCTCTATGATCGGCCGATACCCGGTACAGCGGCACAAGTTACCCGATAAATACGCCTGAACAGTAGCCGTATCGGGACAAGTCATATTTTCCTGATACATGGCCCATAGGGACATCATAAATCCGGGGGTACAAAACCCGCATTGTGAGCCATGCTGTTCGATCATCGCCTGCTGTAAAGGGTGCCCCTCGACCCGTTTTGACAATACAGCAATATCTTCAACAGTAAATAACGCCTTACCGGCCAACGTCGGCAAAAATTGAATACAGGCATTTAGGGCACGAAACTTTAACGTAGGCTGATTTTGCCTACCATCAAGCTCGGCAATCACCACCGTACACGCCCCACAATCGCCTTCCGCACAACCTTCCTTTGTACCGGTTGCGCGACGTTCTTCCCTTAAAAACTGTAACACCGTTTGGGTCGGGTTAGGCTTGCGCAACGCAACCACCTTGCCTTGAAAATAAAATGAAACAGTATCGGGCAATAGTGTTGCATAGGGGGTCAGGTTAGGCGATTTAGACGGCATGGCGACTGGCTGCATTACAAATTCCAAGAGGCTGTTTACAAAACATTGTTTAATCGGGAAGAGACGAACACGCTAAATGCACTAAAACTTCATCAAAAAAGCCCAATGACATTTAACACAGATCAAACGGATACATTAAAAGGGTTTAGAGTTCAAGTGTTATGACCAAAACCCTTCGTGTACTGCGGCGGCTTCAGCAATCAAACACGGCCCAATCACAGTGATTTTACGCTGTCCACTGGCAAACACTTGACGACACGGCAAGGCCAACGTCGGATTTTCGGTATGATGACCAGTAATGGTCAGCAAGTGTGCCTCGGAAATGCCATACACCACCCGACCAATCCCCGTCCAGTAAATTGCCCCAGCACACATCGCACATGGCTCAGCATTGCTAAATAATGTGCACTGTTTCAGTTGAGCCAATGTCAGCAGTTGGGCAGCGCGACCAGCGACAACGATTTCGGCATGCCGTGTTGGGTCACCTGCGGGCGGCAGTGATTGATTGCCTGCTTGCGCAATGATTTGCCCCTGCGCATTAACTACAATGGCTGCAAAAGGGTGCATGCCTTGCTCGCGCGTGGTGCGGGCCAGTTGCAATGTTTGTCTTAATGTTGCCAAATCCTGAGGCGTTAATAACGCCGTATTATCGGGTTGGGCAGCCTGTGGGTTGGGCATTGTCGTATTCCATCAGTAGGATACATTACTAATCCAAATAACCCACTTCAAATACCATGCCAAAACGCGTTAAAAATTTCCTTATTTACATCACCCGATAACTCAAGTGTATCGAAGAACCTTATAAACGCAATAACCATATAAAACTTGCCATAACGTTTATTTGCTAAAAGCAATAACCTTTGGAATAGGAATTGCAACGTATTTAACGAGTATTGTTTTACAAAAGAGCTGGTTATCTATTCATTAGGAGTTACTACATGTCGTTATTTTCACGGTTTAAACAGGCCTCGCGTCCTTTAACCCTATTAGGCTTATGGGTGGCAGTTGGGGTTGCCCATGCAGCCGAGCCCTTAAAAGCGGCTTATATCTATGTGGGCCCAACGGGCGACCATGGCTGGACGTATTCACATGATCAAGGGCGACTGGCGGCTGAAAAACAATTAAATGGCGCTATTAAAACCAGTTTTATTGAAAGTGTGCCTGAAACTGCTGATGCAGAACGTATCATGCGTAATTTAGCCCAGCAAGGCAATAAAATCATTTTTGCCACCTCATTTGGTTACATGAACCCCATGGCTAAAGTGGCCAAACTGTATCCCAATACCATTTTTATGCATGCAACCGGCTATAAAACCGATAAAAACATGGGCACCTATGATGTACATACCTATGAAGGCGCTTATATGTTGGGCGTGGTCGCCGGCAAGACCACCAAGACCAACAAATTAGGTGTTGTAGCCTTCTTTCCCCATTCCTGAAGTCGTGCGCAACATCAACGCCTATACACTAGGTGCGCGTAGCGTGAACCCTAAAGTAACCACGCAGGTGGTGTGGGTCAATTCCTGGTTTGACCCGGGTAAAGAGCGTGACGCCGCCCTGGCTTTGATTTCTCAAGGCAGCGATACCTTAATGCAAAATACCGATTCACCCGCAGTTGTGCAAGCTGCCGAACAAAAAGGCGTGCATGCGTTCGGGTGGGATTCAAGCATGGCAAAATTTGGCCCTAAAGCACAATTGGCCGCCTCCGTGCTGCATTGGGATGTTATTTATAAGAAAACCTTCCAGGATGTCCTAGCAAATACTTGGAAACCCCTTCCTATTTGGTGGGGCGTACGTCAAGGCGCGGTCGATATTGAGGATTTTGGCCCTGATGTGCTGGCTCCGGTCAAGGCCTTGGCATTATCGGTACGCGACAAAATTCGGGCAGGGACGTTACATCCGTTTGCAGGCCCGATTGCCGACCAGGCCGGTAATGTACTGGTGCCCGCAGGCTAGGTGTATAGCGACGCTCAATTGAGCAAAATGAATATTTATGTTCAGGGCGTTACGGGCGCGCTACCTAAATAATGCAGACCTTTAAGCATGGTTCGTGTTAAAGGTCTTCTAAAGGTATATTGGATATTTCCTGATTGAAAGGAAGCCGATATACCTTTAATAATTTGTTAGGCAAAGTATTTAATTAAAAATGTTAGAAATTTTCAGAATTAAACAGATTTGTGGTTTTGCAGGACGTATAGGCAGCCGCTATAGTTTTTATAACCATTTAAATACCATACATGGTCTTAGCCATTATTACTAAGCCATAATGCTTCACTACTGTCCGCATAAAATTCCTGTTTCCAAACCGGTACTTCAGCTTTAATGCCATCTAATAGCCAATGACAGGCCTCAAACGCGGGCACTCGGTGTGCAGCAGTTACACCAATCCAAATCGCCATATCGCCTAGCGCTAAATGACCCATTCTATGCACCGCAATCGCCTGCTCAATATTAAAACGTTGTCTGGCCTGTTCAATTAGTGCCGTCCCCTGATTGATGGCCAGTAATTCATACCCATAATAGGTTAAACCCTGCACCGGCCGCGCGTTATTATGCTGGCGTACCCACCCCTCAAAACTGACAAAAGCACCGCATTGGGTCGAACGCATTGCCTTTTTAAGCAAGCCTTCGTTAATGGGAACATTGAGCAAAGCAAACCCTTGCTTAATGGCCTGTTGATACGCTTGTTCCGGTGTTAAATTGAGGTTATGTGCGTGCGGATTAAAACCTGTCGCAGGCCCAGGTGAATTAATCGACAACTTAGCCCCCTGCAACCGGCGGAATAAAGGCCACAATATCGCCTGCCTCAAAGGAATGGGACCAGTCAACTTTATGATGATTAACTGCAACCGCTAAAGCCGCTACAGGCAAGTTAAATTGGTATTTTTGGCTTAACTGTTGATAAAGCTGCGCTAAAGTCATATCAGCCAAAACCGTTAACGACTCTTCACTACACTGGGCTTGCTCGGCTAAGCTTGCAAAATACCACAGGGTAACCAGTTTAGTATCGGTTAAATGTGGCCGGTTTTCGGCATGGTTGGTTTTGCAATTTACAGGTTCAGCATGGTTATTTTGAGAGTCAAATACGCGCATAATCAGACTTTCCGCCAGTTTTTTCACATAATCGTATATGACTGATAATAATATCGTGCGATAACGCCTTACTCATATCGTACAGGGTTAAACAGGCCACACTGACCGCAGTCAAAGCCTCCATTTCGACACCGGTTTTATGGGTAACCTGCGTTGTCGCCGTAACCACAATGGCATTTTGAACATCGTCATAATCAAAGGTCAGCCGAATACTGTCAAGCGGTAACGGATGACACAACGGGATTAAATCGGCCGTTTTTTTGGCACCCATAATGCCTGCAATATGGGCTGTCTGGATTATGCTGCCCTTTTTAGTCATTCCATCGGCGGCCTTTAGCTGTTGATAGACCTGCGCCGGAAAGATCACCTGCCCCATCGCAGTGGCACTACGGCGTGTCACGGTTTTTGCGCCAACGTCCACCATTGCAATTTGACCATCAGCGTCCAGATGCGTTAAAGTTTTAGCGGACATAATTGACTCGCCTGCTCAAACTCGGCGGGGGTATTAACATTTAACAGAATACGCCAATGGGTAGGAATAGGCAGTATATTAACATGATTTTGCTGTTTGATTGTTGCCAAAAATCCCATAACACGACGCTGTCCTGTCTCTAAATAGCGACTTAATGGCTTATATAAGGCTAACGAATATAATCCCAATAACGGGTAATCCTGTTGAATATGACCGTGCCTATCCAGATCGGCCAAATATATTGCAGAGGGCAAAATGTTGCGGTTCGCGGGTTGCATGCGCTTTGTGGATTGTATATCAAGCTGAGCATTTATCCAGTGATAAAGCTGCTGGGCTGTGATTAAACTATCGCAACTTATCACCAGTACAAAAGACTGATTCTGAACAGATTTAGCAGAGTGCAGATAATGCAGGGCTCCCCATAGACCTGCCAATGCTCCGCCATTTTTGGGGGTTAAATCGGACAGGTTATGCTCATCGACATAATCCCTTACGGCTACAACTGGCCGTTCTTCAAATCGATCCAAGTGCAGCGTTTGCAAAAAATTTTGTGTATGCTCGGCAATTAAAACCGGTACCTGCAAATCTGCTGCACCGTCTATATGGTACTTCAGTAAAGTCTCGCCATGGGGTAAAGTCAGCAAGGCCTTAGGCTGACCCATACGGGTTGACTGCCCGCCCGCTAAAATCACCACGGCCGCCAATTTAAGCATCTGAAATCCTTAACATTTTACGAGATCATTTAAGATTCAGCTTTAAGCCTGATGACCCGGATTGACTCGCATTAAGTGCGCCACAAAATTACACGGTCGCGTTCGGTTATCGAGTTGTAGCTTAATAATACCTTCCCAGCCTGTACGACAAGCCCCGGTTGAGCCCGGCAAACAAAAAATGACTGTACTGTTCGCCATACCGGCCACCGCGCGCGATTGCAGCGTGGCCATACCGATTTCTGCCTGCGACAAGGCCCGAAACATTTCACCAAAACCCTGCACCGGTTTATCAAACAACGGCGTTAAGGCCTCAGGGATATTATCGCGACTATAAAACCCCGTGCCGCCCGTTGTAATAATGGCATGAATGGTCGGGTCGGCAATCCATTGACTTGCCGCCGCACGTATCTGATAAACGCAATCAGTGGTTAAACGCCGCTCAGCCAAGCTATGCCCTGCTTCTGTTAAGCTATCGGCTAAGTACTGCCCGGATTTATCTTCAGCCAGGGTGCGCGTATCTGACACGGTCAACACGGCAATATTTAACGGAATAAATACGTTTTCATTTGCAGCCATTACACGCTTTTCCTTAATTCAATGCGTTGATTGTTTGCCTTAGCACTACAGATAGCGCCTTACAAACAACGGGGTATTTATTTACAGGTCTGCCCTTATCCGCCAACCAAAGACAAATTAGTCATTAATCCGCTGTTATGTTCCGTTAATAAATGATGCTCGGGTTTAATCGGCATTAAGCCTTGCAGTACATCTTTTAATCCGGCAATATCGCCCGCCGCCAACAAGGGACGAAGGTCATAATGGCTCGAATCAAACAGGCATAAATGAACCTTGCCCACACTGCTGACCCGTAACCGATTGCAGCTTTCACAAAAATGCGCGGCATAGGGCTCTATAATGCCAATACGACCCACATAATCAGGGTGTGCATACTCTGTGGCGGGGCCAGCATCACTGGTACGGGTAAGCGGCTGCCAGCCCTGCATCAGCAAATAATGTTTCATCGCGACGGCACGCGTATGTTCGGTAAAAAACAGTTGGCGATTATCGGACGTTTGCATAAATTCAATAAAACGATAAGTCACCGGCCGGTGTTTAATATAATCCAACACCAACGCCAGATTATCCATACCATTACTGGCGGTTAAAATACCGTTTATTTTAAGCCGGATATCGGTGGTGTCCAGCAGCGCATCGATATCCTTTAACAGTTGCGGCAATATATCAAAACCCGTTATTTGCTTAAACATAAACGGGTCAAAACTGTCAATACTGATATTCAGTTGCGTTAGCCCGGCTGCCCTAAACCCCGCGATATGTTTGCCCAATTTATAGCCATTACTGCTGACCGCCACGGTCTCAATACCCGTTTGCTGTTTGGCCAACGCAATAATATCGATTAAATCGCTGCGAATGGTTGGCTCACCTCCGGTTAGACGGATTTTTTGAGTGCCTAGTTGAGCAAATCCTTCAAATAAAAAGGCAATTTCTGCCAGCGTCAGTTCATTTTTGGGGCGCTGTCCTTGATAACCGTTTGGCAAACAATAATTACAGCGAAAATTGCAAAAATCGGTGACCGAAAAACGCAAATAAGTCAGACGGCGTGCAAAACTATCCATCAGCACGGGGACGTTCGTCCGTTGCCCCGTGTAAAGTAGCGCATTTTCGACCTCTAAGGCGTTTATGGTGGCTTGCATGTTTTATCCTAAAACCCAACTAAACGGCTCAATCTTCACCCATTCACCTGCTGCAATGTTTCCTTGTTCCAACGGCAGCACGATAAAACAATTGGCGCGTGTTAACTGTTTCACCCGGTGCGAATCCTGGCTAGATAACGGCTGCACGCTATAGGTTCCTTGGTCGTTTTGACTAAAATAGGCGCGCTGGAACTCTTGGCGGCCGGGCGATTTTTTAATCGGTGTAGTTGTTACTGCCTCAAGGGTTAACTGTATCGGTAAATCGGCTGCACTAACTCCGGCCAAACGCCACAACGCCGGTTTAACAAACTGCAAACAACACACCAGGGTCGATAATGGGTTGCCCGGCAAGCCAAAATATAAAACATTCGGTTTAGAGATATCTTTAGACGTTACGTTAAATTCACCAAACAAAAACGGCTTGCCAGGTTTCATGGCGACCTTATAATGATGAATAGTGCCCAACTCGGCAATAACATCAGTTAAAAAATCATAATCGCCCACCGATACACCCGCGCTCGAAATCAATACATCACAGGTTTGAATCGCCTTAGCTACCGTATGGCGCGTTTGGTTTAAATTGTCGGGAATAATGCCGTAATCCACCACATTAACCGGCAAATCCTGCAACAAAGCGCCTAGCGTTGGAGTATTGGAATTATAAATTTGTGCATCATTTTGCAGCCGCAAGCCGATATCAATGAGTTCATCGCCTGTTGCCAGTACGCCCACTGTAAGCGGTTTAAATACCGATAAAGTCGCCAAGCCCAAACTGGCACATAAACTAATGTCGCCAGGATTAATACGTTTGCCCACTGCCAAAACAAGCTCACCCTGTTTGACCTCCTCGCCTTGCCTACGAATATGCGCGCCTGGTATGACGGCTTTTTGCAGCGTAATATCATACGGTTTAGATTTATCCAACGTATTGTAAAGGTCCGAAAAATTGGTCTGTTCCTGCATAATAACCGTATTACACGCCGACGGAACAACCGCGCCGGTAAAAATGCGTACCCCCTGACCTTCGGTTATCGCCTGATTAAACGGCTGACCAGCACACGATTCTCCAATGATAGTCAAAGTTTGAGGGCTTGCACCAAAACTGGGCATTATAAACGCAAATCCGTCCATAGCCGATATATCCTGGCGGGGAATATCCAGCGTGGCATAAATAGGCCGGGCCAATACATGCTGTAGACTCTGGGCCAGTGGCACATTAATCGTATCGCGCTCACTTAGCGGATAGGCCTGCAACAGTACCTCAATATGCGAAAAAATGGCGTGTTTAAGGTCACAAACCGTTATCATAAAGCTAGGTTATCCTCTTTACTGCACCCGAAAATGCAAATTTACTGGTTTATTCAAGGTTTTATGATCTATGTGGATAGGCCAATGCCACCATAAGCAATAGCAATAATACACCGCTGGTGATTTGCCACATCAATACCGGATAACGCTCAAATAATGGAAGCGTGCGCGTATCATCTTGTTGATGATGAGCGGGGTCCAGGTCACTCATAAACTCGCCCAACGACTGATAACGGCTGCGATATTCCAAATGTAGGGCCCGTATTAATACGTCATTTAACCAAAACGGCAACTGCGGCTGTGCGTTACTCAGTTGGTTGAACGTTAATTCCTGCCCTTGTGCATGGGCCAACTGTTTAATGGTAAAGGGACGCTGACCGGTCAACAGTTCGTAGGTCATCACGGCCAGCGAGAACAAATCGGAATAAATGCCTTTGGGGGCATCGCCGTAATATTCAGGCGCAGTATAATGCAAGTCGCCGGCAGGCGGGGCATTACTTTTAGTATTGAGCAACGAGCCAGCCGAACCAAAGTCAATCAATTTTAACAGGCCCTGTTCGTTTAGTATGACATTTTCAGGCTTTAAATCCTGATGTAAAAAATAATTGCGATGCATGACCCGTAATGCCAGCCCAATTTTATAAATAATCGCATGGGTCTGCTCAATCGATAGCGGACCATGCGTATCCATAAACGCGCGTAACGTGATGCCCTTACAAAACTCGGTAACATGGTATAAATAGGTACTTCCAGGCGAGCGCGGGTAAAATTTTAGCAAACTGTCATGATTAAAACTAAGCCCGATTTTTTCTTCTTTCAAAAATTGTCGTATGCCTTCGGCATCATCTTCAAAATAAGCGGATAACGTTTTTATGACGCGCCGTTCGCCCTGTGCCGTTGTTGCTGCATACAAACAACTGCGGGCGGTGTTTTGTAATATGTCTGTAATGGTGAATCCTTCAAATGTAGCCCCGACAACGAGCACCGGCGGCACCTGTAAGCGTTGTTGTTGGCTCACCGTTTGAGCCGTCTCCTGCACGCATAATACCATACAGGTCACATTATCACGGCTGCCGTTTTCCAGTGCGGCCTGACACAGTTTTTGGCAAACTGCATTTAAATCCAGATTAAAGTCGGCAGCCATTTGCTGGCTGGTCTGGGTTAAAACGGCCTGAAGCAAAACGGCCATTTCGGGTTGATTCAAATATTCGTACACCCCGTCAGTCATCAATAGTAGAAAATCGTGCGGCTTTAACGCTAACCGTGCGTATTGCCAATCAACCTGTAACGTAAGATTCGCATCAGCCCCTAACACCGCCGCCAGGGCGCCTTTAAAACGTCCTTTGGTATGTCGGTGGTCTTCGGTCAATTGTTCAAATAAAACACTCTCAGTCAGTTGCTGCGCTGGAGGCAGCGATAACCGATAAATGCGACTATCACCACAATGAAACATATGCAGTTGCGATTGGGCAATTAACACACCCGATAACGTCGATAAATACACAAGGGGTTGTTGCAAGCTAGCTCCAAAATAGAGCGTATCGTTAGCCTGTTGTATTGCCTGGGCAACGGCATTGGTCACAAAACTACTGTCTAGTTCGGGCTGATACTGTTGGCTTAGACTGGTTAAAATGGCCTGGCTGGCCTGTAAACTGGCTTGTTTGGGAGACTGGCATGCACTCACACCATCGGCCAACGCAGCTAAAAACCAATGGTCAGAAGGGAGAATATGAGACTGTTTGGCAGGCAGTAAATCTAAACTATCATTAGATTGAGTCAATGAATCAATAGGTCTGGCTAAAAGGCTATCCTGATTTTCAGATTTTTTGCCTGCCAAACTGCACCAACCGGTATTAATGTGCAGCATAACGTCTATTTAACCTATTGAGCATGAGAATAGGGGCCCTTACACAGGGCATGAAACCGTTAAAGACTTGAACATGCAACATCTTTAACGGTATTTTAACTGCGATGGCTTTCCCATCATTAGGTTAAGGCAATGCGTTCAACCGTGCCATCTTCATGTACTTCAATCATATGACCTTTAGGCTCGGTTAAAAACAGGGAACCGATAAAGGCAACTGCTGCAAAACCTGCCAGTGTCATAAAAAAGCCTACCGGCGATACCAGTGAAAAGACCGTTAGAAACAGCACGCCGCCGGTATTGCCATAAGCGCCCGCCATACCTGCAATTTGTCCGGTCATGCGGCGCTGAATGAGCGGCACCACAGAATATACCGAACCACATGCTGCCTGTACAAAAATCGATGTTCCAAGCACAATGGCCACTGCACCAATCAAGGGCAAACTGGTCATTTGCGACATTAACAAAAAGCCCACTGTTTGGCCCGCTAACGCAATCATTAGCACTTTGCGTCGTCCGACTGCATCTGATATAAACCCGCCACCCGGACGCGCAAACAGGTTCATTACTGCAAAACAACCGGCTGTCAAACCCGCCAACGCATGAGAAATGCCATAATGAGTAATAAAGTATTGCGGTAACATGGAGACCACCGCCAGTTCCGACCCAAAACATGCCATGTATGCCATGTTTAAAATCGCCACCTGTTTAAACGCATAACCGGCTTCAGGGTGAACGGGGCGTGCATTGGGTGTAAACAGATGTTTATTAACCTGCCAAATTTTAATATACTGATAAATGGCCAACCCGATAACCACGACGTACGCAATGGTAGTTTGATTGGCATCCAACAATTTTAAGCCGCTTGGAGATAACCGCCAAGCCAACAATCCCAGGACGGCATATAGAGGCAATGTCATTAAAGCATAAAAATAAAAATCACTTTTCGTTGAAACCTCTAAACCACCCGATTTTTTGGGTTTAAAATAAGTGGCCCCTTTGGGCGTATCATTGACCCCGCGATAAAACACGACGGAGTAAATAATGGCAATCACGCCGGTTACTGCAATCGCATAACGCCAGCCTTCAGCACCGCCGAACGTGAGTGCTAGTATCGGCATAGACATGGACGCAACGGCGGCCCCAAAATTGCCCCAACCCCCGTAAATCCCTTCAGCCGCCCCCACTTCATTGGCCGGAAACCACTCGGAAATCAGACGAATGCCGATAACAAAACCTGCGCCGACAAACCCCAATAAAAACCGGCTAATCGCAAGCCAGGTAAAGCTTTGCGCCGCAGCAAATACAAAACACAGCAAACCGCTAATAAACAGTAACACGCTGTAGGCACGTTTAGGACCAAATTTATCGACCATGGCCCCAATTAATAGCCGAGCCGGAATGGTTAACGCCACATTGAGCATTAAAATGGCCTTCACCTGCCCTTCAGTTAAATGAAAGTACTCCTTGATATTCGGCATTAACGACACATGTGCAAACCAAATTAAAAATGTCACAAAAAATGCAAACCACGTGTAATGTAACGTTTTTATACGAGGCAATTGAGTTTGAAACAGAGGAAAACGCCCTGCCATGTGCTACTCCTTAAGGCGCTTTATACGCGACTGGTGCTAAAATGTAGTGTCCTTAACCTGGAATGCAAGAATAATACCAACCTTGAAAATACCGTTCACATGATGCCTAAAACAGGGTGCTTTAAAATTATTGGCATAGTAATTGCTTGATAAAATTATTGTTTTCAATCTCAACAACCCTTTACAGGTAAACGCATGTTAATTTCTAAACCGCAACTGATTGTCATTGGTAACGGCATGGTAGGCCATCATTTTATTGAACAGGCTATCGAACACGACCTTCAGCACCGCTATGATATTCATGTGTTAAGTGCAGAAAATCGGCCAGCGTATGACCGTGTGTATTTATCAAGTTATTTTGAACATAAAGATGCCGAACAATTAAACCTGGTTGACCTTGAAGCCTATGCTGCTGCAGGCATCACCTTACATTTAGACGAAAAAGTGACCGAGCTAAATGCTGAACAGAAAACGGTCAGTACGGCAGCAGGTCATTTATATCCCTATGATTTACTGGTCATTGCAACCGGTTCTTATCCGTTTGTGCCGCCGATTGAGGGCAAAGACCATACCCATTGCCATGTTTATCGCACTATTGATGATTTAGATGCCATTTTGGCGGTTGCTCAGACACCCCATGTTAAAAGCGGTGTTGTGGTCGGCGGCGGATTACTGGGTCTGGAGGCCGCTAAAGCCTTGGTTACTCTGGGATTAAAAACCTATGTCGTCGAATTTGCCCCACAATTGATGGGCGTCCAGCTTGATGCGGCAGGTGGTGAGTTACTTAAGAAAAAAATTGAAGATTTGGGCGTTACGGTTTTAACCGGTAAAAACACCCAGGCCATTATTGAAAATGCCGCAGGGTCAGACACATTTTTAACCATGCAATTTACCGACGACACCACGCTTGATACCGATTTGATCGTGTTTAGTGCAGGGATTCGCCCCGATGATAGTTTGGGTCGGCAGGCAGGGCTGGCAATCGGTCAACGCGGCGGCATTATCATCAACAATGCCTGTCAAACCAATTTACCCGACGTGTATGCCATCGGCGAATGTGCGCTATGGGACAATAAAATTTATGGATTGGTAGCACCCGGGTACAGCATGGCCAAAATTTGCGCCAAACAGATTGCCGGACAGAGCGGCCAACGGTTTGAGGGTGCGGATATGAGCACCAAGCTTAAATTGATGGGAGTGGATGTCGGCAGTATCGGCGATGCCCAGGCCCGTACCAAGGACAGTTTAAGTTTTATTTATCAAAATCCCAAAACGGGCGTTTATAAAAAACTGGTGACCTCGTCAGACAGTAAGCGTCTACTGGGTGCAGTGCTGGTGGGCGATACCGAAGATTACGGCAATTTGCTGCAATTGTTTTTAAATGATATGGACTTACCCGCCCAGCCTGAAAGCCTGATTTTGCCCAATGTCGAAAAACCGGCCATGGGGGTGGACAATCTGCCCGATACAGCCACGATTTGTTCATGTTACAACGTCAGCAAAGGGGCGATTTGCGCCAGTGTTGAGCAGGGCGCCATGACCCTAGAGGCCATTAAAGCGTGTACCAAAGCCAGTACTGGCTGTGGCGGTTGTTCGCAAATCGTTAAAGATACTCTGGTGTCGCAGCTTAAAAAACTTGGATTTGAAGTTAAAAATCATCTTTGCGAGCACTTCCCCTATTCGCGCCAAGAACTGTATCATTTGGTTCGGGTTGAAAATATTCATACCTTTGAAGAATTGCTGGCGAAACACGGCACAGGTCATGGCTGTGAAGTATGTAAACCAACGGCGGGTTCTATTTTTGCCTCGTGCTGGAATGAACATGTGCTTGATAAACCGCTGGTCGGCCTGCAAGACTCTAACGATTATTATTTGGGCAACATTCAAAAAGACGGCACGTATTCAGTAGTACCGCGGGTGACGGGCGGCGAAATTAACGCGCAAAAGCTGATTGTTTTGGGTGAAGTGGCACGCGATTTTGGCCTGTATACCAAAATTACCGGCGGACAACGGGTCGATTTATTCGGCGCACGCATTGAGCAGTTGCCAGCCATTTGGGAACGCTTGATTAATGCCGGTTTTGAAAGCGGACATGCGTACGGCAAATCGCTGCGCACGGTTAAATCCTGCGTAGGATCGACCTGGTGCCGTTATGGGGTTGATGACAGCGTGGGTCTGGCCATTGAACTGGAAAACCGTTATAAGGGCCTGCGTTCACCGCATAAAATCAAGTTCGGGGTATCGGGCTGTACGCGTGAATGTGCCGAAGCGCAAGGCAAGGATATCGGTATTATCGCGACCGAAAACGGCTGGAATTTGTACGTTTGCGGCAATGCTGGCATGCGGCCGCGTCATGCCGAATTGTTTGCCGCCGATTTGGACAAAGCCACACTCATTCAATATATCGACCGGTTTTTGATGTTTTATGTCAGAACGGCAGACCGCTTGCAACGTACCTCGGTATGGCGTGAAAAAATTGAGGGCGGTCTGGAATACTTACAAAACGTCGTCATTCATGACAGTTTGAATTTGGCTGCTGAACTTGAACAACAAATGCAGTATATTGTTAATACCTACGAGTGCGAGTGGAAAGCGGCGATTAGCGATGCTGAAAAACTTAAACGGTTTAAGCATTTTGTTAATAGTGAGCAACCGGACAGCAATATTATTTTTGTGCCTGAACGGGACCAGATTCGCCCGGCTACTGTGGAAGAGAAGGCATTGATTGAAGGATAAATGCACCGGTTCGGTTGGACACAAAATGACCTGTCTGAAAAACGCTTCAGCAGGTCGCTCAATATAAAGCTTATACTGTAAAGGAAAAACAATGCAAAAAATCTGTAGTTTAAATGATATTGTACCCGAAACCGGCGTATGTGCCCTGGTTGACGGATTGCAAATAGCCGTGTTTCGCACACGGAATAACCACTTGTTTGCTCTGAATAATTATGACCCGTTTAGTCATACCAACGTATTATCGCGCGGCATTATTGGGGGGCATACTGAGGGCGAGCAAGAAATTTTATACGTCGCCTCGCCTATTTACAAGCAGCGATTTAATCTGGCTACTGGCCAATGTTTAGACGATGAAACCGTGCGTATACCGTGCTATGCCGTAACCGAACAGGAAGGCGCGGTTTGGGTGGGCGGGGTGCTTTAGCCGACTGCGGCTTAAAGCCATTCATTCAACCTACTTTATTAACCTGCTCTATTTGGCAATAACGAACCAAGCGGCCGCTTTAGGGTGTGTCGTCGTTTGGAAAATTGAGGACACGCCCCAGCAAGCTATTCTTAGTCTAAAACCTTTTAGCATTCCGACTTAATATATTAATGATTAAACTAATGAACCCCGCAAAGATCAGCAACATCAACGCCATTTGTTCGGCTACCGCGTAATTCATCGCTTCCACCTGCTCATAAATGGCAATAGAGATCACTTTGGTTTGCCCTTCAATACTGCCGCCGATCATCAACACAACACCAAATTCACCCATCGTATGCGCAAAGCACACCAAACTGCCCAACAAAATACCCGAACGTGCCTGAGGCAAGGCAACGGTCAAAAATACCTGCCACCAGGTAGCACCTAATGCCAGAGCCGCCTCAAGTTGCCCCATCGGCAGGCTGTCAAATTGATTGTAAACCGGCTGCATGAAAAACGGCAACGAGTAAATCATGGACGCTACGACCAGGCCGCTAAAACTAAACGCCAACTGCGGCAAACCTGCATTACTGAACCAATGACCAAGCAGCGACTGCGGACTAAATGCCAGCAACAAATAAAAGCCCAGCACGGTGGGCGGCAAAATAATCGGCAAGGTAACGACCGACATCAGTAGTAATTTCAAGACACGCTTAAATCTATGATTGCAGGGCAGCGCCAACCAAAAGGCCAACGGTGTGGTAAATATGCATAATAATACCGTGGTGAGGAACGCCAGCTTTAAGGTGACCCAAAACGGCGGCCAAACCATCAACATAAACTCAGAAAACGCCATAACCGCGATGATTGATCCTTAATAAACGGGTAAATATCCGGCGTGCGCCAAAATAGCCTGCCCCTGTTTGGAACATAAAAAATGATAAAACGCTTGTCCAAGCGGCGTTTTGGTTAACATAATGCCGTCCTGCAAAATAGGCGGATAACTATTGGCCGGCAAGACATTATATTGCATAAGGGGCATGTGTTTAGTTACCCCTCCTCTTGATTGATTCAGTTTAGCCAGCACTTGCGACCAGGCCACAAAGCCCAAATCGGCATTGCCTGTATCAACAAATTGAAAGGTTTGCTCAATATTATTTCCCATCGCCATATGCGGTTTAATAAGGTCATACAGATGATTTTGCATAAGCCAGACTTGCGCTGCCAGTCCGTATGGGGCCAGGTTTGGCTTTGCCAATGCCACCTTATACGGGATATTCTGTTTAATAAGGGTCTTAAAAGTAGCCTGTGCATCGGTTAACATGACCTGTTTATGTGTGCTATACAGGGCCAATTGACCACGCGTATAGGTAAAGGGCGCGCTGTAGGTGGAGGAATTGTCCTTAAACAACTGGTTGGGTAACGCCTGATTGGCCGATAAAAACATATCGTAAGGCGCATGTTGATTAATCTGCGCGTATAAGTTGCCCGACGAGCCATACGTCACTTCAATCCTGCCTTTAAAATAGTTCGGCAGCCCTTGAACCCGGCTACTCATATGGTCGTTTGGTGGTAGATTAGTCTGATTAAATGCACTGATTAACGAGGGTAAAACGGTTGCCAAATTGGCCGCCGCCGCAATGCGCATAGTGGGCTCGGTTGCAGGCAGTACAGGTTTGCCAGCCTGTGCAAAACATGCCAGTACTGCCCAGGACACTCCAACCCCTACTTTACGCGGTAATACTGCCTGCAATGGTAGCGTCATATAAAGGGGTCCTGACGAGTATAAATTTTAAAAACGATTCATATCTTAGATATAGTCAGCTATTCTTGAGCAACCGTTTAAAAATGCAATTTATATGCCCAAGCCGCCCTGACCTGATGGCATGTATTTTGCTACATTTGTGATCTCGCTCGCTTTAGAGCTAAGCTTGCTCGCTTTAGAGCAAGGATAAAACCCAATACGTTCTATTATAAATATTTTAGGATAGCTATTATGCCCTTACCGATCGAATCAGGCGCCTTGACGATGCAACCTACGACTGATAAACCAGTCCTGGTCGTGATTGGAGCAGGCATGGCGGGTACACGGTTTGCGGTTAGTTTTGCGCAGTTAAATCAAGCGTATCACATTATTTTAATCAATAGTGAACCTCATGCCGGTTATAATCGTATTATGTTATCGCCCGTGCTGGCCGGTGAAAAAACCTTTGCCGATATTTTTCTATATCCTGAATCGATTTATGCCGAATTAAACATTCAATTGTTGACTGACTGCACCGTGACTGCTTTAAATCCGACCCATAAAACGATTGAATTAAGCAGTGAGCCGTTAAATATCAGTCAAACCTTAAAGTATGATAAGCTGGTGTTGGCAACGGGTTCTACGCCTTTTATTTTGCCGCTGCCCAACCATCAGGCGCCTGGGGTGTTGGCGTTTCGCAGTCATGCCGATGTGGTCGATATGTTGGCCACCGTCAAAACCTGTCAAACCCGGCAACAAAATGCACGCTGTGTGGTAATTGGCGGTGGATTATTGGGTTTGGAAGCCGCCAATGCGCTTAAAAATCACGGGGCAGACGTGAGCGTAGTGCATGTTAACGATTATATTCTGGAACGCCAGCTTGACCGTACTGCGGCCGAATTATTGCAACAGCATTTTATGGCAAAAGGGATTCAGTTTAAACTAAACGCACAATCGCAGGCTGTCATCGTGAATGATGCGGGACAGGTGACCGGTTTACAGCTTAAAGATGAACGCATTTTGCCAGCCGATTGCATTATTATGACCGTCGGCGTACGGCCCAATATTGCTTTGGCGCAGGCCTCTGGAATTGATTGCGAACGCGGCATTCTGGTCGATGGGCATATGCAGACCAGTCAGGCCGATGTATATGCGATTGGCGAATGTATTCAGTTTGAAAAAAATCTGTTTGGACTGGTCGCACCGGTCTATGAACAGGCGCAGATTTTAGCGCAAGTACTTGACCATCAAACGCCTCAATTCATGGACAATATGCAATCGTCAATCGAAAATAGTGTACTTAGGGCCAAAACTATTCCTAAACCGTTTGGTGTCAAAGCCACGGCCACACGCCTAAAAGTATCCGGGGTTGATTTATTTAGCGCAGGCGAGATTCAGATGGATTTCGCGGGTGACTACATTTACTATCACGATTCAACACAGCCTGTTTACCAGCGTTTGGGTATTCTCAATAATCGGCTGGTTTCAGCCGTTTTATATGGTGATGTGACCGATGGCCCATGGTTTTTTGACCTGATTCAGCAAAATATCGATATTTCGGCTATCCGTCATCAACTTTTGTTTGGCAAGGCATTTTGCCAGCCTGTTTTGGACGAACTGGCAGCTGGCAGTCAGGCTGTCACTCTGCATAGCGCAGTTGCTTAATTCCTTTATCTGCCATTTTTGGATACTTCATGAGTTTGCCCACCCTGCCTCGCTTATCTGAACATTCCATAGCGTCCATAGCCACTATTAAAACGACCTGTGCCTACTGTGGCGTTGGCTGTGGCGTTGTGGCGACAGTAGATGTACAAGCGTGCACAATTAAGGTGCAGGGTGATACCGAACACCCGGCCAATTTTGGCAAACTGTGTTCTAAGGGCCAAACCTTGGGTGAAACGTTAGCGCCAGACAGACGCGTAGCGGAGCCGATGGTGCAGGGGGTTGCCGTTGAATGGCCCGTCGCTATTGACTATATTGCGCAACAATTTATGCAAACCATTGCTGATCACGGGCCAGACAGCGTCATGCTATATGTGTCAGGGCAGTTATTGACTGAAGATTATTACGTTGCCAATAAATTAACCAAGGGATTTTTGGGCACCAACAATATCGATTCCAATTCGCGCTTGTGCATGTCGACGGCGGTTGCAGGCTATAAACGCGCTTTTGGCACCGATACTGTGCCTTGCCAATATACCGATATTGAAGACAGCGACGTATTCATCATTATTGGTTCCAATATGGCCTGGTGCCATCCGATATTGTTTGGCCGATTGCGAGAATCCAAACGATTAAACCCCGATAAAAAAATCGTCGTGATTGACCCGCGCGCCACCGACAGTACCGCCATTGCCGATTTACATTTACCCATTCGCGCCGGAACCGACAGCCATTTATTTGCAGGATTATTCAACTATCTGCATGAAAACGGCCATGCTAACGCCGATTATTTAACCTGGTGCAATGATATAGCCCCGACGTTAGAAGCCTGCCAATCGTTTACGGTGCCGCACGTGGCCCAAATGTGCAGCATCAGTGAAACGGCAATTTTGGACTTTTATGAACTGTTTGCGCGCCACAAAAACGTGGTTACCTTTTATTCGATGGGCGTTAATCAATCGAGTAACGGTACTGATAAAGTAAACAGTATTATCAACTGTCATTTATTAACCGGTAAAATCGGCTATGCAGGCGCTGGGCCGTTTTCAATTACGGGGCAACCCAATGCCATGGGCGGGCGTGAAGTAGGGGCATTGGCGAATTTACTGACTGCACATTTTGAGTTAGACCGGCCTGAGCATCGCCAAACCGTTGCAGACTTTTGGCATACGCCTGCACCCTTATCGACGACTGACGGCATTAAAGCCCCTGATGCAGCGGAAGCGATTTTAAGCGGCAAAATTAAGGCGATTTGGATTATGGCCACTAATCCTGTGGTCAGTTTAACCCAGGCTGACCGTTTCGCTGAAGCCTTAAAACAGTGCCCTCTGGTCATCGTGTCTGATTGTTCAAAGGATAGCGATACCCTGGCCTTGGCCGATGTGGTGTTGCCTGCGCAAGGCTGGAGCGAAAAGTCGGGCACCGTCACCAACAGTGAACGACGAATTTCACGGCAACGGCGTTTACTGCCGGCGTTTGGTCAGGCCCGGCCCGATTGGTGGATTATCAGCCAAGTAGCACAGGCCATGGGATTTATTGGGTTTGATTATACCCATGAAGCCGAGATTTTTGCTGAATATGCGCGTTTAACCGGCCTGGAGCAGCCTCATGTTAATCAATTAAATGATGGTCAATCGTTTAACGAGCGTAGTTTTAATATTAGTGCCTTAGGCCAAATCACCCGTGAAGCATACGAACAGTTAACGCCGTTTCAATGGGGCGATGCGCATTATTTTGGCTTGGACTTTTTAAGGAATCATCAGGGCAATCCGTATAATGACAGCAAAAGACTACGTTTTATTCCCGTTGAACCTGCCCTGCCCCGAAGCGTCACCAGTGCCGACTATCCGTTTGGCATGAATACTGGCCGGTTGCGTGACCAATGGCATACCATGACCCGCACCGGCATGTCTGCCACGTTAAACCAACACATGCCCGAGCCGACCGTCGCCATTCATTCGCAAGACGCTGCAAACCTGGGTATTAAAGAACGTGATTTTGTGCATATTCGAAGCATGCACGGTGCCATTCTGGTGCGGGCGCAGATTAATCCGCAGCAACGGCTTGGTGATGTATTTGTGCCGATTCATTGGAGCGCGCATTTTAGTGCGCAGGCCCGAGTGGGGGCATTGATTCATAATCATGTCGACCCCTATTCCTATCAACCCGAACTTAAATTTACCCCGGTTGCGCTAAAACCGGTGATCATGCGCGGCTGTGCCAAAATTTGGGTCATGCAAGGTCATGATGATGCTTGGCTAAAGGCCCTGACGTCGGCTCTGGTACCTGATGAATTGGGCTATTGGGTGCGTAATCGGCAACCGCATACCAGCGAGTGGTTATTAGCTACGACCCAACAGGGCTTATTTGAGGAACACTGGTTAAAGGTTGATTATTGGCAAAAATTGCTGACCGATTGCATGGCTCATTTTCCCGATACGGACACTGCCCATTTGGAAGTGATTTGGTTTGAAGATAGCGCCGCTCAAGATGTTCGCTTAGCCATTATCTATCAGCAGCGCTTAATGGCGGTGTTATTCGTACATCAACAGGAGGCGCTATTGCCGCATTATGGCTGGCTGGACGGTTTGTTTAATGACGCAATTTTAAGCACGCAAACACGCAAATGGCTATTGGCAGGACGGCCGGCAGAGGGCTTTATCGATGTCGGGAGAATAGTCTGTGCCTGTATGGGCGTCGGTGAACATACCATTCGCGATACCATTATAAAGCAACACTGTAAAACGGCGGCTGAAGTAGGAAAACACTGTAAGGCCGGTACTAATTGCGGTTCATGCGTAAGTGAAATCAACAAGATTTTATCAAGCGTTTCAGTTGCTTGATTGCATTACTATATATATTTATATATATCAATATATATATTGGAAAACATAATTTTTAATATTTGGCTACTAAAAATCTGCACATTTAGGCTCAAGTACGCTATGATGCGCCCGCGCTTGGTGCTTTTTAAAAGTTAAACGGGAAACAGGTGAAAATCCTGTGCTGCCCCTGCAACGGTTATTAGGCGTTTAGGTTCAAAATATCACTGTCTGACTGCCCTGTTAAGCGGCTAAGATGGGAAGGCGAACCTAAACACTGCCTATAAGTCCGGATACCGGCCAACGCCTACCCTGTTTAAGCCAATCGTCTATAAGGTCGAAACGCGTTCATTCAGGGGTGCTCTTCCTTGTGCATTGTTGCATGAGATTTTCCTAATGTACTTATGCAGCGGGCATAGGTTTGGAGTATCCGTATGTTTACGTTTTATCATCAGGCCACACCTGCTGTGCGCACCGCAAATTTTGTGACTTTAAAGAATGTTGCATTATCCGCAACTTGTTTAATCTTAAATTCCCTCACCGCTACCCATGCCGCAGACCTTGCGTCCAGCCCTTCACTAGAGCCGTTAATCATTACGGCCAGCCGTTTACCCCAGCCAGCCAGTCAAGTGCTAGGCGATGTTACCCTGATTTCACGCGCTGACCTTGCTGCCTATAGTGGCCAAAGCGTGACCGATGTTTTAAGGAGCGTAGCCGGCTTAAATATTGTCCAAAACGGCGGCGCAGGCCAGCCTAGCAGTGTATTTATGCGCGGGGCCAATTCCAATCAAACATTGGTTTTAATTGACGGAGTACGCTACAGCTCAGCTACTACGGGAGGAGCTGCTCTTGAACATTTACCCGTTGACCAAATCGAAAAAATCGAAGTCTTGCGAGGTTCGGCAGCCAGTTTATATGGCGCTGACGCCATCGGTGGCGTCATTCAGATTTTTACCCGTCGTGCCCATACCTCACAAGCCATTTTTTCCATTGGCGGCGGTAGCCAAAATACGCAGCAAGCCGGTGCCAGTTTAAGTGAACGAAACGGGCCACTCGCTTTAAATTTAACCGCAGCGTATGCCAAGACTGATGGCCTTAATGCCATTACCAACCCTCTGGCTTACGGTTATTATGCCGATAAAGACGGCAGCCGCATGGGCAGCTTAGGCTTAAATGTTAGTTACGCCCTTGATAGTCAGCATAAACTGGGCGCTCAAGGATTTTTAGCGCAAGGCCGCACGCAATTTGACAGCCAGCTAACCGACCCTAATACTTATGCAGGCATTGCCAAAAATTATGATTATCGTAACGAAACCCTTAATGGAGCAGGTGCGCTGTGGTCTGATCATCAACTTGGTGATGTTTGGAAACTGCATGTGCAACTAGGCCAAAGTATTGATCATTTAAAAAGTTTTGCACCTTTATCCTTAACTGATTTTAATGCCGCTACCACACAGTTTAATACTCGCCAGACTCAATTTAATGTGCTTAATACCTTTGAACTGTCGTCCGCGCAAACCCTAACGCTTGGTTATGAGCATTTAAATCAAACGATTGATACAACCACGGCTTACACGACAAAACAGCGCAGTATTAACAGTATCTTTGCAGGTTATTTGGGACATTTTAAAGTAGAAAATGCACAATCTGCCGATTTACAAGCCAATATTCGAAATGATAACAACACCCAGTTTGGTCATAAAACTACGTTCTTACTAGGCGCAGGTTGGCATTTTAACGATAATATTCATGCGGGGATATTACACAGTACCGGGTTTAAGGCGCCGACTTTTAACGATTTATATTATCCCGATTATGGCAACCTTAATTTAAAGCCTGAAAGCTCGCAAAATACGGAAGGGTTTATTGAGTATCGCAATCGCCCGTGGCAGATGCGCCTAACCGGCTTTGAGAATAAAATCAGTAACTTGATTACCTTGCAACCGAATGCCAAATTAACCAACAAAGACGCGCGGTTAAGGGGCGTAAGCCTACAAGCCGATTGGACGTCTACAGGGTTTAGTTTAGGGGGCCATATCGATTACATTAACGCGGTCAGTCTAGCCAATGACAGAACCTATAAACAGCAGTTACTACGTCGGCCTCAACGTTTGGGCCTGCTTTATGCCGGATTAAACCATTGCGAATTTAATATCCGTGCCGAAGTTCAAGCGCAAGGTTCTCAGTACGACTACGATATAGTGACCTATAAACGTGTTTTATTACCAGGCTTTGCGTTGCTTAATATACGCGGCACATGGACCCTTAATCCTGCTTTGGAGCTAAGTGTGCATTTAAACAATCTTCTAGATAAACAATATGCTTTAACTAGTGGATATGGCACGCTTGGGCGCAATGTTCTAGTAGGTCTGACCTTTAAACAGCCTTTGTAAGATACTTGATTAACAATATCGTTTAGGATATTAGGCTTTAAAGTAAGCTCTAATATCCACTTAATATCACTTAACAATAATTTATATGGAACATTTATTGCATCATTAGGGTATGTTCAAATGTCGTTTTACTATCTCCTTAATAATTGTTTAGTTGTTTCTTATGCAAAAAGCTATAGTAAATTACCTCAAATTAACGTATATTTTGTATGATTTATGAAACAATTTTCTTTAATGTGATATTAAACATGATATTTTCATGTAACTTGTGTCAGCAATGTAACATTAACCTAGCATGTTTTATCTATACCTTGTGTAGACAATCCAACTATTGATTAAATTCGTTTCATATCGTTAGCTTTACAGTCAAACAGTAAGGATTTTTTAAACGGATTTAACGTTATTTAAATTCTAGTTGTTATTTTATATATTTCGGAGTTATACGTGAATACTATCGCAGCCCCTGCACCTGCTGCCGTCAAAAGTAATGCGTTTAACAGCTTAACCTTTAGGGTATTATTGGCGCTTTTGTTATTGATGGCTGCTGTTGCCGCCCTTATTTACTCGGTGATTAACCGCACCGGCCGGCCTACTCTAGTACAGGAATCCGATGCTTACATTCGTTCGGTTGGAATGACTGCCGCCAACAGTATTATAGGCGACCTGGAACGAATTGACGGGTTTGTGTTATCAAACTCTCACGCGTTAACTTATTTGCCGGTGAATAATGACGCTTATACGCAAGCTTTTAAAGGTATGTTGGAAGGAACCCGTGCACGCATTTTAAGTGCAGGCATCTGGGGCGAACCGGGCGCTATTATACCCGGCAAGGAGCGTAATGCCATGTTTTGGCTTCATAAGCTGGACGGTACTTACGAGTTTAACAATGATTACAACGACATAACCAAGACGCCCAAGCCTTATTATCGAGAAGAATGGTACGTTCCTGCCAAGTATTCCAAAAAAAAACGTCTGCGTATGGAGTAGTCCGTATATTGACCCTGTTTCTCACGCAAAAATGGTCACCTGTACCTATCCTTTTTTTCATACTGATACCCAGGAAAAAAATGTGTTTAAGGGGGTAACAACCCTAGATGTCAATATTAGCAATTTGTTGTTGATGGCCACTGAATGGCAAAAACAAACCGGCGGCTATATTTTTCTTGTGTCGCAAGATAATGATATCCTGACATTTCCGGACAAACGGCTTGAGGCGAACTTTCAGGATAAAATTCAAAAAGATTTGTTAAATGTTGAAGTTATTGGCCGAACCCATACCGAGTTTCAGCCTATTGTAGACAAATTAAACGAAAGCAATGATAAGCTGATTCAGGAAGCCAAAACTGCCAATCCGGCCGATTTTGAACGCATTCGTAATGCGATTATGAGTGAGGCCAGCGATTTAAATCAGGCCCAGGCCGAAATTCGCGCGACCACGTTAATTGAAAAACGCGCAGATGAAAAAAATACCAATAAATATGTTAAAGATAAGCTCGTCGCACAGTTTAATATAGCTTCCGATTTTTTGCTTAAGCAGCCTGCGACGGTCTATATGTTTCAATTACCCAATCCTCAGTGGAAGATGGTCATTGTCAAACCTTTAACCGAGATCAATTCGCTAGCCGATACTATTTTAGGTCAAATTTTAAAATACTTGTTGTGGAGTATCATTCCGCTTGGTTTATTAACTCTGTTTTTCTTTAACAACATACTTCTAGCGCCACTACGTCGTATGGCTGCGGCCCTGCAACGCATGAGTGGCTTGATTGAGCAACGGCGCTATATTGAACTTAAAGAAAGTAAATTACCGGTCACCAGCCGTAATGAAATCGGCATGGTGGGCACATCGATGAACAGCCTGATTGACCGTGTGGTTGAAAATGAAGGTCAGCTTGCCGAGATTAATCAACAGTTGGAGCGTAAAGTTGAAGAGCGTACGGCCGAACTGTCGCAAACGTTAAGTCAATTAAAATCATCACAAGTACAGCTCGTAAACTCTGAAAAAATGGCGATGCTCGGACAAATGGTGGCCGGTGTTGCACATGAAGTCAACACGCCGCTCGGGTATGTTAAAAATAACGTCATGTTAACCCGTGAAAATATTGACCATTTTGACGCCTTGATTACCGCAGGCGCCCAGTTAGAGTTTTTGTTGCAACAGCCTAACATGAGTGATGATGAGTTGATGGCTGCATTAACAGAAGTTGCCGGTATCGCTCAGGCGCTGCATGAAGAAAATATCAGTGAAGACATTAAACAGCTGTTAGATGATGCTATCTTCGGAGCTGACCAGATTCAAGACCTCGTATTGAACCTGCGTAACTTTGCGCGTTTAGATGAAAACCGTGTTAAAGATGTTGATGTACGCGATTGCATCGACTCGTCTTTAAAAATTGCCAATAACGTGCTTAAAGGTCAGGTAACCGTCGAACGTCATCTTAATGAGGTGCCTAAAGTATCGTGTTCACCGTCGCAAATTAACCAAGTTCTTCTAAATTTGGTCACCAATGCGGCACAGGCTATGCATGGTAAAGAAGATGGTCGTATTGATATTACTACGTCGGCTGATGCGCAAAATGTCTATATTGAAGTGGCCGATAATGGTTCAGGTATGCCGCCAGAAGTCGTAGAACATATTTTTGAACCGTTTTATACCACTAAAGGCGCGGGCGAAGGAACCGGCTTAGGCTTGGCCATCTGTTCGCAAATTATCGAGCAACATCAAGGCACATTAACCGTTAAATCGGCCGTTGGACAAGGTACCACTTTTACGATTGCCCTGCCTATTCAGCGCATGGTTGCTTAAGGTACCGGCTACTCAATCCGTCCTTGGCATTGGTTTACAGCGAACCAAAAACTATGTTAAAACCGTCGTGTTTCTTATGTAACGAGCACGCCGCGTTAATGGTCACCCTTTGAGCAATGAGTAAACCAAAGATAGCCTTTATTGATGATGAAGAGCGTATTTTACGCTCTTTAACGATGCAATTTAAAATGTCGCATCAAGTCTTCTCAACTACTGACCCTGATGAATTTTTAGATATTATTCGTAACCAGCATATTCATGTCGTCATTAGTGACCAGCGCATGCCTAAAAAGCTTGGGGTCGAAATCCTAAACGAAGTACGGGAAATCTCGCCACGCAGTATCCGCATTTTATTAACCGGATATGCCGATTTAAATGCGGTACTGGGGTCTATTAACGAAGGTGAAATTTATCGTTATATTACTAAACCTTGGGATAATACCGAGCTTAAACGCACTGTTGCACGGGCTACCGAAATCGCCTTACAACTTGAGGCAACCAAAGACCAACCGATTGCACTGAACACGAGTGCAACCCGTGAGAGTATCTTGGTACTAGATGAAACCGGCGAATTGTACACTGAAATTTCAGGAATTTTGAAGGCTAATTATGAATTGGTACAGGCTAAAACGTTAGAAGAAGCCTATGAACACCTGACCAGTGGCAAATTTGGCCTAGCGATTACCGATGTAAATTTAGGAAGCGAAAATATCACGCTAATGATTAAGGCGTTGAAACAATATACGCCTGATTTGGTGGTTATTGTCATGACGACCATTAAAGATTCCGGCATGTTAATCGAACTCATCAATCAAGGACAGATTTATCGCTGCCTGCCTAAACCAATACGTAACCCGTCGCTTTTAGAAATGAGCGTACAACGGGCCTTTAACCATTATCATCAACTTAAAGCAGTGCCTGAGCTTGCCCTTGCGCATGAAGTTGAGCAAGCTGAGCCAGTAGCCGAAGTGACCGTATCGAACCGTATTTTAGGCTTCGTCAAACGCCTGCGCGATCGTTTGGCCAATGCATAAATCGGCTTGATTTAAATGATGATAGGTTTAATGAGCGTTTCTTTGAAAGCGCTTATTTTTTTAATCATAAAATAGACAATAATCGAACAGTCTGCCTTAGCTTCTTGGAAATGCCCTAGCCTAGAATAACATTTCTTCACCGACCCAGTAGCCGTAATTGCTCGTGTTAGTGTATAGTACGAGACATATGTACGCAGTAAATGCTTTAATGTATGTTTTTGTAATAAAAGGATATTCTGATGACTGTACAGCCTGTTAATCCCAAGACGCCCGAACTTCTTCCAGAGCAAGACCGGCATCTTAGCGAACTTGAGCAAAAATTACGCGACGCCCAGCAATTTCGTACGCTTGATGAAAAAGTTCAGGATTTAAAAGATGAAGGCAAACCGGTTGCCAAGCCTTACGATGATGATGAATAGCCTTCATCGGGTCGCCTGAAGGTGATAGAACGGCCGTAGTATCGTTTGATGCTTATTCAAGCCGATACTGAGCCTTTAGTCGCCATCAATCTTTATTGATACTTCATCATTTAATTAAAGGTCACTGTGTGAGCGCAAGTTCCGCGATTCCTCTACATGCAGCTACTTTGCACACCACAAACCTGACTCTCTGTGCCGATGATTTTGGCATGAGTGGTGCGGTTAATGCAGCAATACTGCAACTGGTCGAGACACAACGCATTCACGCGGTCTCCTGTTTAACCCATGGTTTAGCGTTCAAGCAGGCATTGCCCAGCCTTTTGCAACTGCATGATAAAACCGATATTGGGCTGCATCTAAACCTTAGTGAATACTTTACGCCTCCTACATCACTTAAAATCCTACAGCCTTATACTCAATCCTTAAAACGTTTAATTGTGCAAAGCAGTTTAAATGTCTTACCGTGTGCCAAAATTAAAGCCTCGATTACACAGCAATGGAATACCCTTTGTGATGCGCTTGGCACAATGCCTGATTTTATTGATGGTCACCAGCATGTACAGCAATTTAACGGCATACGACAGATTTTATTGGAATTTTTACAACAACAAGGTTTTAACGGCTGGATACGCTGTGTTTATCCCGTTGTAAGCCCGCCCACATATCAAACCAAAAGTCATTTTATTCAAGCCCTGGGCGGCTACAAAATGGCGCTGGCGTGTCATCAAATGGGAATGATGACCAACACGGCGTTTGCAGGCATTTATGATTTTAATCCGGACGTGAATTATGCCCATTTAGTACATTATTGGTTGCAGCATTTGCCCGCCGGCGGCTTAATGATGTGTCACCCCGCACAGCTTGATGGGCCTGACCCGATGGCTAAAGCACGCGCGCACGAATTCGAGTATTTGAATAGTCCGGATTTTGCCGGGCTGTGCCACACGTTACAGATTCAATTATCCAAACTCCAGACCGTGAGTCGTTAAGATGCCGCCCCTGACAGACGATGCGGTCACTGCTTCACCTCAGGTGTCTTTAGCCAAACCTTTATCGCTTGCTCGCCCTGCCCTTCAGGATATTTATTTAAGCTGTATTATTCCCGCCTATAACGAAGCCGATAATTTACCGATTTTTATTCCGGCCTTATCCGAATTTTTACAGCAGTATTTGAATAGGTTTGAATTGATTGTCATTGACGATGGCAGCGCCGACGATACATTGACCCGCATTAAACCGTTATTAGAGCGTTATCCGTTAACGATTTTGGCGTTATCGCGCAATTTTGGCAAAGAAGCCGCTTTGGCTGCCGGTTTAAAACATGCTGGCGGTGAAGCTGTTTTATTAATTGATTCAGATTTTCAGCACCCCTTTAATGCTATTCCTGACATGTTGGCGTTATGGCAACGTGGCTACGACATGATTTATGGTATCCGCAACCGTTCTAGCGAAACCTTTTTAAAACGATTGTACACGCGTATCTATTACTGGCTGCTTAATCATGCCTCCGAAGTGCCCATGCCCAGCGATGCTGGGGATTTTCGCCTGCTAGACCGTGTCGTGGTTGATGCGCTGCTCAATCTACCCGAACGCACGTTATATATGAAAGGGTTATATGCCTGGGTGGGGTTTAAAAGTATTGGGTTGCATTTTGAAGAACAAGCCCGACAGGCCGGTACCAGTCATTTTAACTTTACCAAACTGTTTATGCTGAGTTTAACCGCGTTTACCGCGTTTTCTGATACACCCCTGCGTCTGGCCGTGGTCAGTGGCATTATTATCGCGCTAAGTTCGCTGGCATACGGTCTGTATATTATGGTGCACACGCTCATTTGGGGAAAAGATTTGCCCGGCTGGACGACTTTGGTGGTCGGCATGATGTTTTTGGGCGGCATTCAATTGCTGTTTATCGGGGTGTTGGGTGAATATATTGGGCGTATTTATAATGAAGTCAAAGGGCGGCCGCGTTATATTATTGCAGAACATATGCAATCGCCTTTAGTCGCTGTATCCTCTTTAAAATCGCCAAATAATACCAACAATGAGGTTTAAAATTCCGGTATTATTAGGTCAAATTATGCGTTTTGGGGGCGTTGGCTTAATAGCGGCAGGCGTACATTATCTAACGTTTTTAGCCATCAGCCCGCATTTCTTGGGGCCGCTTAAAGCCAATGGCATTGCGTTTTTGCTGGCGTTCTGGGTCAGCTATTGGGGTCATCGGCACTATTCTTTTAATGCTCAACATTTACCACATGCCCAGACTTTACCGCGTTTTTTTATGGTCGCGTTATTGGGGTTCGGTTTAAATGAGGGATTATTGGCATTAGCCTTAAATTATACGCATATTTCACCTTATCTCGCTTTATTCATGATTATCCTTTTGGTGGCATGCATTACCTTCATATTAAGTAAATTATTTTCATTTAATAACGCGTCCTAGCCATTTGATTTGATAAGCTTCTCATACTTTATATTATGACTATCAATTTCTATCTGACCTATTGTTATTTAATCAATTAATGAATGTTATACTTAAAATAATATTATTGCGCTCATCATTTTTAAACTTAACGGATAATTTATCATGCAAACGCCTGTGCCACAATCGTTTTTAACTGCCAAAGTCATGCGGCGTACGTTGGTGTTGCTGCTTGGACTGGTATTGTGGCTCGGACTATTTTTAACGTTGCGCCCGCTTAGCTTGCCTGATGAAGGGCGTTATGGCGATATTTCGCGCTGGATGCTCAATTCGGGCGATTGGCTGGTGCCGCGTATTAACGGTGTACCGTTTTTTCATAAGCCCCCTTTGCTGCATTGGCTGACAACTGCGGCACTTAGCGTGTTTGGCCTGCATAACTGGGTTCTGCGTCTGATTCCGGCACTGGCAGGCTTAAGCATGTTAGGCAGCATGTTGTGGTTTTTAAACCGGCAAAAACAGCCTAAACTAGCTGAACACAGTGTCCTCATTTTAGCCACCAGCATTTTATTTTTTGGTGCAGCACAATACGTCAATCATGACTTATTGGTCGCGTGCTTTATTAGCTTGACCATTTTAGGTTTTGCCGATTATATATTAACACTGCATAAATCCAGTTTATATGTTGGTTATATTGCTTGTGCTTTAGGTTTTTTAAGTAAAGGGTTGATCGGCGTATTGTTACCCGGTATGGTGATTTTAATTTGGATTATCAGTATTCAACACTGGAAAATGCTTTATAAAGTCTTTAACCCTGTTGGATTCATATTATTTGCTGCGATAGCTCTCCCCTGGATATATGCGGTAGCACAGCATTATCCGAATTTTTTACATTATTTTTTTATAGAACAACAGTTTGACCGATTCTCCGGACAAACTTTTAATAATAAACAGCCCTGGTTTTTTTATATTGCCTGTTTAATCATTAGTTTTATATTTTGGATTATGGCGCTTGCCTCAAAATCGCATATTCGGCATCTCTTAAATTATAATAGAGCATCTTTTATTGCTTCTCAACCTACAAATCATAATATTATTCAATTTCCCCAGCAGGCAGTCACCGGTCCGCTCTTAAATCGGGTAACCTTTAAAACCTATCTGGCGCAGCCGCTTAATAAACTCTATTGGATTTGGTTACTGTCTATTTTAGTCTTTTTTTCAATACCCCAATCTAAGCTGGCCGGGTATATTTTACCGGTTGTCATGCCGTTAGCCATCATTATTGCACAAGCATTTACGATAACGCCACCGCTTAAACCATCGATTGATACGGTTAACCCTAGTCAGGAGCGTAAAGGTAGTTGGCGCAGTATCATTACATTAGCGGTCGTCAGTGGCTTATTGATTTTAACACGTTTGTTAAGTAGTCATATTCCGCATTTATTGCCAGAAGATGCCGTTACCCTAGGCGATATCGGGGCGGTACTCGGACTCATGGCTGCTCTGTTAAGTGGTTTAATCAAAAGTGGGCTTGGGCAACCATACCATTTAAATGCCTTTAAAACTGCGTTCATATGTTCAGCCAGTTTTTGCATTGCGGTTACCGTTGCAGTCAGTCAGATTAATCACAAGCACCATGTAGGCGAAACCAGTTTTGCTGCTGAGGTAACGCCCGCCACGCGTCTGGTGTTTTATCGCACCTATCCCTATGATATTCCCTGGTTGCTCAACACCAAAACCATGCCGTTTGTCGTGCAGGATTGGTCGCAGATGACCACCGATAGTGTTTATCAAAATTTGCTTGAAGGCCTGCATTTTGAACCGCAGTTAAAACCGTATTTTTGGGAAGAAATCGATTTTAATATCGCTTTACAACATGCTTCGCCTACGCAACCCCTTATGATTTTAGCCGAAAAAAATACGGTTATTCCAGCGCTTAAAGGACTGGCGCCAACCTATCGTTATGCACATCTGGACGTTTATCGGATAAGCACTCCTATATTCACTTTAAAATAAGATTATTGGTGTATATTTGACGATAAACGTGCATTATTGTCATAATCAGGCTGTTATCATAGCGTGCTTGCTAAAGAAATGTTTCTATTCGTTGTGTGCTCATTTTAGACCGTCAAAATGTTAGTGTTGTTTTTATAAGATATGCATATTTTAAGGAATTTTATCATGCTGAAAAAAAGTGTTTTATTAGGTGGTTTATTATTAGCCGTTGTTACAAGCAGTTTTGCCGATCCAAGTGCCGAGCCGATGAATGCAGTCAACAATCCTGCCAATAGTGCATTAATGCAGTCCGGTATTTGGAAAGACCCTTCAACAGGGTTGACCTGGCTGCGCTGTAGCATAGGGCAAGCGTGGGACGGTAATACCTGCGTTGGTACACCGCAAATTTACACATGGTCGACTGCGCAAGCAGCTGTACAAGCCTTAAATCAGGCAGGCGGTATGGCAGGCAAAACCGATTGGCGCGTTCCGACCATTGCCGAATTATCAAGCTTGCGCCAATGCACGACTGGTCAGCAAGGCACCAACGAAATTCCCAACAACGACAATACGACTGTGCGTCAGGTTAATGGCCCCAATAATAACGTCAAACCTAATGTACAGCGCATTAATGAATGGTGTAAAGCAGGCTATCGTCAACCCGACATTGCCGAAAATGTCTTTCCAAATACGCCAGCCGCTACTTACTGGTCAAGTTCACCTAACGTCAATTATAGCCAATATGCCTGGGGTGTACACTTTGGCAGTGGTTATACTTTAAATCATTACTATAATACCCAAAACTTTGTGCGGGCGGTACGTAACGATTAATAAGCATTGCAATAGTGATTCATTAGTGAATCCGTTTAATCCTATGATCGCTCACTGGAACCGATGAATTCATCAGAGTTGATCGGTTTTTTATCATTTGAGTCCAGAACGTTATAAAATGGCTAGCGTATATGTGCTTTAATAGATGCCTTAAAAATAGTGGCTGCATAATACGTCCTAGTGATGACCTGTTTAATGAATCCATGCCGCTATACGTTGCTGCTGAGGCCCGCTAAATTGATAAATGCCGATACCGTGTTACGCCCCGTCCGTTATTGGTCATTAAACTTTGGCGTTACGCTTTGTTTACTGGCAGGTTCTGTACAAGGGCAGGCCGAAACGCTCCCCTTTAATACAGCATTGCAGCCGCCGCGCGACACGGTGGCCCATACCGAGCTGACCCATATTGATTTGGACGATTTGGTGCAGCGCGCTATCCTTACCCACCCAACCGTGTTGGCTGCCAAATATAATATTGATGCAGCCGATTCAGATGTCGTCGTGGCTAAACGACAGCGTTATCCAACCATTGGCTTAAACTCGCAAGCCACTACGGCCGGGCCTAATACCTATTTAACGGTTAATCAACCGGTGTGGAGTTTTGGGCGAATCGAATCTAAAATTGCCGGCGCAAAAGCCAGTCAGGGTTACTATAAATCGGATTATGCCGTTCAGCAGTACACGTTAGCCGATAAAACCGCTAATGCCTGGCAGATTTTTATGGCAGCCAGTTATAAAATTTTGGTCAGCGAAAATCAAATCATGCAGCTTACCAAATATCAGCAAATGATGCAAAGACGAGTAGCAGCAGGCGTTTCGGCACGGATTGAACTGGATTTAGTCAACTCGCGTTTGCTGCAAGCCCAGGTTCAGCATGATAACGCGCTGAGTATGCAAAAAATCGGTATTACGCAGTTACAGGAACTCATCGGCGAACCTATTCCGGAACGCAGTTGGCGCACGTCGCGTAATCTATCCGATTTACTGGCCATGCATTTAGATGCCAAAGACCCCACCGAAGGCCAGAATTTTCAAACCATTGGCGCTCACGACCCGTCCGTGATTAAAGCCGATTATCAGGCGCAAATCGCTAAGGCCCAATTCGATTTACAACAGGCATCACGCTGGCCTACGGTTTTTTTGCAATATCAAAAACCATTGGCAGGTCATCAGGTCAGTTCGTATTTTGGTCTGGGTATGCAGTACGATTCGGGCCCGGGATTTTCGTATACAGCCCAAAGTCAAGCGGCCAGTTCACGGTTAAATGCAGCCGAAATGCAACGTGAAGCAGCACGGCGTTTAGTCGCTGAACAGATTCAGTCAGACTGGCAAGCCTATGTGAGTGCGCGCAATCAGGCACGTGAGCTGGACGTGGCAGCACAAGGGGCGGGCTTGGTGCAGGCATCGTATGAACGGCAGTTTATTGCAGGTCGAAAATCGTGGCTGGAGGTGTTAAATGCGGTGCAGGAGGTTGGTCAACAGCAATATGCGCTAATTGATGCCCGCATTAATATGATTTTGCAAAATTTTAAAATTAAATTACACAGTGGCCAGCTTGCATGGCAGCAGGAGCCGACCCCATGACCCAACCTATCACGTCGTCACCCGTGCCCACCATGAACGCCCAGGCACAAATGGGCTGGGCTGTCGGAACCACAGCACAGCGCCAAGGGTTTAGTATCGGTAGCGTGCAAATGAATGCGGCCCTGAGTAATTTAGGCCAGCCCAAAACGCCGACCGAAGACCTTGAGCGCCTGATTAACCTGCTGGGTTTTAAAAAATTGGCCTGGATTCCTCTAGACCGCGCGCGCTTGCCGTTACTGGCGTGGACCGGTGCAAATGGTTGGGTCGTCATTACCGACCAGATGCCCGACGGGCAATGGGTGGCACAGTTACCGAATACGCGCCTGTTTTTGCCTGATGCGCAGTTTTTACATATTGCCCATTTAAATGTTGAACAGCAAACCGAGTTGCATATTCATCATCGGTTTCGCGATTTACTCAAAGCGACCTTAGCACGTTATCGCGGTGTTATGGCTGAAGCCATGCTCGCAACGCTGTTTGTTAATTTTTTAACCATGGCAGCCTCGCTGTTTTCTATGCAGGTCTATGACCGGGTGATTCCGACGCGCAGCACCGAAACATTGGTAACGCTGGCAGTTGGGGTCACGTTGATAATCATGCTAGAACTGGCCATGAAAATTGCCCGTTCGCGCATTATGGATCCTGTGGTGATTGGCACTGATAGCCGCTTATCGCGTGAAATTTTTCAGCGTATGCTCAATATTCGTATTGACCAGTTGCCCAAAAGTGTGGGTTCTCTCGCCTCTCAAATTCGCGGTTACGAGCAGGTTCGTAGTTTTTATACCGCCAGTACCTTATTTGCCCTGGTTGATTTACCCACCAGCTTAATGTTTGTCGTGGTCATCGGCCTGATTGGTAGCGTTTGGCTGACAGCCATTCCCATTTTAACGGCATTTATATGTTTAATGCTGGGATTAAGCGCACGTTCTTCTATCAATGCGCTGGCGCTAAAAGGCGCAAAAGATGCCAACATGAAAACGGGCCTTTTGGTGGAAGCGGTCGAAGGCGTCGAAACCATTAAAGCGGGCAATGGTGCCTGGAAATTTTTATCGCGCTGGATAGAACTCAATAACCGCACCATTACCCAAGACGTGACCTTGCGCCATAAGAACGAAAATCTTGCGTATTTTGTGGGTACCATGCAACAGCTTAGTTATGCGGGCTTGATTGTCGGTGGTGCGGTGCTGGTGATGGACGGCGAAATGACCATGGGCGCGCTGATTGCCTGCTCGATTTTAAGCGGTCGGGTATTGGCGCCTATTATGGCTATTCCGGGCTTGCTCGTGCAGCAGTCACACGCCAAGGCTGCCATTGACGGATTAGAAGCATTATACGATTTAAAAGTCGATAACGACGGTATTAATCGGCCACTTATTCCGTCCGTGCTCCGTGGTTCCTATCAACTGACTAACGTACAGTTTGAATTTTTACCAAAATTACCGGCCCTGACCGTGCAGCAATTAAATATTAGTCCGGGTGAACGCATTGCCGTATTAGGGCCCATCGGTTCGGGTAAAACCACGTTATTGCGTATGCTGGCGGGCCTGTATCCACCGACGCAAGGGCGTATTTTGCTCGACGGGCTGGATATGACGCATATCAGCCAGCAAGTATTAAGCCAGCAAATTGGATACTTGCAGCAGGATCATCGTTTGTTTGCAGGAACGTTGCGCGAAAATTTATTGATTGGCATGCCTGACCCGGGTGATGATGCGTTACGTGATGTCATGAATAGAAGCGGCTTAATGCAACTGGTTGCCGCGCATCCGTTGGGGCTGGATTTACCCATTTTTGAAGGCGGCAAAGGGTTATCGGGCGGTCAACGGCAACTGGTGGCGTTTACGCGCATTTTGCTGATGAAACCGTCAATTTTATTACTTGATGAGCCGACTGCTTCCATGGACGATGCGCAGGAACAACGCTGTTTACAGGCGTTGGCCAACGAATTATTGCCCGAAACCACCTTGATTATCGTGACCCATAAAATGTCGGTGATGCCGTTAATCAAGCGTATTTTAGTGGTCAATCAACATCAAATTGCCATTAGCGGCCCGCGTGATGATGTGTTGCTGTATTTACGCGACCCGCAAGCCTATGCCAAACGTCAGGCGCAAGCCTCGCAACAAACGCAGGCCCCGCCACCGCAACTTAACATTGCAAGTAATCCCCCTGCCCCTACGGTTACCACTACACCTGCACCGCCTAAGCCTTAAGGACGTCCGATGAAAGAGCCAACTCCCGTTTCCATGTATGAATCGCCATCGTCGCACCGGGCTCGCTGGACATTATGGATGGCCATTATCGGGCTGTCAATTTTTACCGCATGGGCATCGGTGGTACGGGTCGACCAAGTGACGCGCGCGCCGGCCGTAATTATTGCCAGTGGGCGTACTCAGCAAATTCAAAGTAGCGATGCCGGTATTTTAACCGAACTTTTTGTTAAAGAAGGCGACAAAGTCAAGGCAGGCCAGGCGTTGGCAACGCTCGAAAAGGCACGCGCTCAGGCTGCCGTTGATGACAGTTTGGCTAAAGTTGCCGCGCTAAAAATCACGGTGGCGCGGTTGCAAGCAGAAGTGTACAATAAACCGCTACGATTTTCGCCCGACCTACTTAAATTCCCCGAATATATTCAAAACCAAACCGAACTGTATACCAAGCGTAAAACCGCTATCGATGAAGATGTAAAATCGTTACAGCGCATGCTGGTACTGGCGCAGCAAGAACTTAAAATGAATGAGCCGCTACTGGCGCAAGGCGATGTAAGTCAGGCCGATGTCATTCGGTTACGCCGTCAAGTGGCCGATATTCAGGCGCAAATTGCCAATAAAAAGAATAAATATTTTCAAGACGCACAGGCCGACATGACCAAGGCGCAGGAAGATTTAAGCACCCAGACCGAGCAGTTACGCGACCGCAGCCAGGTGCTTGAGCATACCAGTTTGGTATCACCGACCGATGGTCTGGTAAAAAATATTCATGTGACGACCATTGGCGGCGTAGTGCGAGCCAGTGACGTCATTATGGAAATTTTTCCAACCAATAGTGATTTAATTGTTGAAGCACGCGTCAAGCCAGCCGATATTGCCTTTATTAAAGAAGGTCAAACCGCCTCTGTTAAGTTAGATGCTTATGATTACTCCATTTTTGGAGCGATGCGCGGTGTTGTCACCTATATGAGTCCCGATACAATTACCGAAGACAGTAAAAACGGACCAGTATCGTATTATCGAGTTCACATTAAAATCAACAATGCCGAGTTCAAAGGTAAATCGGGCGAGCAAATTACCGTACGTCCCGGTATGACGGCCAGTGTAGAAATAAAAGCACTGGATAGAACCGTATTATCGTATCTAACCAAACCAATTACCAAAACATTGTCGAGCTCATTAGGCGAACGTTAATGGCGTTTTGCTAGCCTAATAATGTAATTAAACCGTATTTTATTGATTTTTATAATAATAAAATACGGATTTTTTTTGTCTTTAAAAAAGTTAAGCATAAAAAAAACCGCCTCCCGAAGGAGACGGCTTTAAGTTAAACGCTGTAGGGTTAGATGACTTGCGTAATAGCCGTTTCTACGTATACGGTAATGGTATTACCGAAGTAAGTATGGGTCCATGCCGTATAAGTATGGCCATCGGCAGCGCCAGCAGAAGCACCTTTCGTCCATGTACCAATTCCGATAGAATCATTCAGGTTAGCACCACTGTATCCTAAATCGACTTTATCTGTATTGTCACCACGAATATAAATTGGATTGGTTGTGGTAACACCATCATTGATAAAGTCAGTACGGTTACCGGTTAAGGTGTTATTGCTGCCCAGATTGACAATCTCAAATCCGTTAAGCGCCGACATATTAACCGTTTTACCAGAACCTGTCATGTTCAAGGTATCAGTACCGTCACCGGCATTAAAGTTGTTACCCGTACCCGTAACACTGCCACTAACGTTGACCGTATCATTACCGGCTCCCAAGTTAACCATACCACCCGTATAGTTGGAAGTATTTAAGGTATCGCCACCCGTGGTACCGTTAATAGTACCGCCACCCACAGTTCCAAGGGCGGTATTATCACCTAAGGCCAGATTAATAGTACCGCCAGTCATGGTTACAATATTGGCCGTGTCGTTGGTACCTAAATTAATGGTACCACCCGTCATATTAGTAATATTTACAATGTCACTGTTGGTACCATCGTTATTAACAGTAATCGTACCCAGATTAAGCGTACCTACCGTAATGTTGTCATGTCCAAGTCCGCCGATAATACTCGGGGCCGCCATACCACCCTGACCCATGTTATTGGCAATATTGACTGTATTGACATCATTCACATTGTCTGCATTGGCCGTATCACTTCCTAACACCAGACTAGTCGTGTTGCCATTACCGTCGTAATAGTTGGTAATATAATCAGCTGGCAATGCGTTACCGCTGCCCAAGTCAATGGTACCTGAAGTAAAATCACCTGCAAGAACCTTATCACCACCACTGCCCATATAAATATTAGGTGTAGTACCAGAAAGACCAATTTTACCAAAGGCAGAGGTCGTGGTACCGTTATCACCGACGATTAGAGTATCATTGCCTGCTTCGCCATAAATAGGCACGCTGCCGTTTATGTTACCGCCATGCGTACCACTCGTTGAGTCGACATAACCCAAACTGTAAGTATCGTTACCGTCACCTAAATAAACTGCCGTACCTGTAAGCTGCACACCTGCAATCTTTAACGAGTCGTTACCGGCCCCCATATCTATCGTTGCATGAACAGGTGCCTGGTTGTCTGTGACCGTACCAGTCCTCACTCCATTGACAGTTGTATTGTCATTACCAGCAGAAACGTTGCCGTACGTATTGGTGTTAGTACCGTCCTGGAAATAGCCAATAAACACATGGTCATCGAAATTGGTCATGACTAGACCACCCAAATTAGCAGGCAACTGAGCGGCGTCATATGTGCTGCTGGTTACGTCCCCAGCGTAGCCTGCACCCCCACTTGTCACATTAGGATTATTAGGATTAGCCGGGCCAACCAGCAGACTCATATCTCCCGACAAGTTAGCCATACCGATTGCGGCTGCGTGCACAATGGTACCTGTAGCAGTCGACGAACCTGCCACCGCATCATACTGATTGGCTACAGACGTAATGCTTGCATTTACGGTTTGCTCCGGATAGCCGCCATAGCTATTAACAGGCGCTATATAGTTTGGATCAACCGTAAACGACGCACTCGTAGCACCGGCGGCCAAATGTAGAGTAACCGTATGCGTAATATTGCCCGACGCATCAATTGATGAGGTACCAACCGTATCACCCGAAGCTGTAGCCACGACATAATTTGGAGTGGTTTGCGAAGCCACTGTCAATGCCGTTTTTTCGACAACGGTGACGACAACTGTTTGAGCAACAGCAGAAGGATTAGTCATGTTAACCGTGTATGTTAATACAGAACCACCACTACTGTTATTATCCATCTGATAAGCACCCAAAGTCGGGTCGGTATCAGGAGAACTCACCGTAATACTGGCTTGGGATAATGAAGTGTCATTAACGTTAGAGGTATAATTAGTACCGCCAATGTTAGCAATAATAGTCTCATTGCCTTCAGTAATCTTATCAGCGACCGTTTGAGTCTGAATGGCGAACGAAGTGGTATTAGCTGGAATAATCAGACTATTACTAGCACTATCATAAGTCACCCCATTAGTAAACGTTAAAGCACTGTAATCAGTAGTCGCAGCTGCCGTCCCATTGCCTAGTGTAAAACTTAAGCTAGACTTAGGCTGAGCGGTTAAAGTAACCGTAAATACGTCTTGATTACCGGTTACCACTTCGCTAAGCGTCTTAGACGTAACTGTAACCCCTGTCGCCGCAGGAAGAGGAGGAGAGGAAATGGTCAATTCATTACTAGTAGTATCAGAAGCTGAGTTACCGGCAGCGTCAGTTGCTGTAGCTACTACATTGTGAGTCCCAACGGTTAAAGCAGGCAAAGTATTATCGGCCAAAGTCCAAGTACCATCGCCATTATTGACAGCATTATAAGCTGTCCCCCCGTCAATAGTAACTTTAATAACAGCGTTAACATCATTAACCGTACCTGTTAAAGGCGGTGTGGTGTCCGTCGTATTTAACGTATTCACACTAACTTTCGGGGCAGAGGTATCCACTGTAAATGCCGTGCCATTCACCGCAGCCGTCGTATTACCCGCCTTGTCCTGCGTCGTAATGCTCGGTGTATACGCCGTCGTACTGGACGCCAAGGCACTCGGTACCGCCGCACTCCACGCCCCCGTCGTATCCGCCGTCGTACTAAACGTCTGACCGCCCACCGTAATCGTCACGATACTGCCAGGCTCCGCCGTTCCCGTCAGGGTCGGGGTCTGGTTGTTCGTAATGTTGTCCGTGGTCGATACACCCGTATCATTCGTGCTGTTATGCGTCAGACCGCCCGTTGGCGCTGTCGTTGTGGTATCCACTGTAAATGCCGTGCCATTCACCGCAGCCGTCGTATTACCCGCCTTGTCCTGCGTCGTAATGCTCGGTGTATACGCCGTCGTACTGG
>JAGLBJ010000080.1 GCA_018260315.1 Moraxellaceae bacterium
CTCGTGAGGCTTGACTATACAACACCCAAACAGTTTGTTGTGGTTGTTGATACCCCTTGATTCAGTAAACTTCAGATTCAATTGCTCCATCTGTACCCTATTGGTTAAACGATAGTATAATCGTGACCTAACAGTTGTGCTGACGACTATAGCCTGTGTGAACCACCTGATCCCATCCCGAACTCAGAAGTGAAACCACTGTGCGCCGATGATAGTGTGGCATTCGCCATGTGAAAGTAGGTTATTGTCAGCTCATTATTCCAAGGCCCTAACATACGTTAGGGCCTTTTCTTTATCTAAACACTAAACTAATTAAAAAGTGTTCTGGTTATTACCTATAAATTTTATTATACTCAAGGTTATCTGAAATGAACATAACCGTTAATTTTTTATGATTCAATTAATTTAAAGGCTAATTATGTATAAAAATAAAGGCCTTACGATGTTTGAGCTTATTTTTACAATGCTTATCATCACGATTATCGCTGTTATTGCCATTCCTTCCATTCAAAGCATGTTACAAACCCAAGAAGCACAATCTATCCAAAGTAATTTTCCATTATTGATTAAAGAAGCCCGTAATCAATCATTATTGACTCGAAATGATACCGTGATTTGTGGAAGTTCTAATAAGCAAACCTGCACGGGTGATTGGAGTCAGCATGTAATTGCTTTTATTGATAATAACGAAAATGGACAACATGACTCCAATGAAGCTATTTTTTCCAGCGATTCACCCAATTTAAAATACGGTAACCTGAAATGGAAAGGTTTAGGACAAAAACCCTATATTCGTATGCAAAGTGAGAATGGCTTACCTAATGGTAGTAATGGCAGTTTAATTTATTGTGGTCAGGAAAATATATATCATCGCCAGGTTATTTTGGCGCGAAGTGGACGGATAGACGCTAGCCGTGATACAAATCGTGACGGTATTTATGAACAAGCAAATGGCCAACCTATTAATTGTAATTAAGTCTTAATATTATTATAATTAGGGCCCAGATGCATCAATGAATAATTGTTATATTTTTAAATTAGTGGGATATAATGGCTAACCAATACCAGATCGTCATGGAACAGTCAGCCATTTTAGAGCTGCTCACGCATATAACTACCGCACTAACTGAACACACTCTCAATAAAATTAATTTTTCGAAATATAGGGGTCAGGATTCTTCTTTACAACGTATTATTATGCGGCCCATTATCATTAAGCAACAGCCTTATTTATCATGTACTTATGAGTATCCCACCCAAACCAAAACTCGAAATATTGCTATTACGAACACGGGCAACAGCGTAGCAGAGCTTCTTGAGCAATATTTAAATGAGGGCTTTCAGAGCGTTTATGTGGTAACGCAGCAGTTAGAATTACAATTATTGCTTAATAAACGTGGTAGAGCACAATTAATCTATCCTTCTTTTTCTTCAAACCGACCTGTAGCCTCTACAATTGAACTTACCCATAATCGTGAAAAAGTACGTTACTTGTCGATTGATGAACCTTTTTTAACAGCGTTGGGCGTAACCACTTCCGAAGGGCAGTTGGTGCCGATGATGGCACGTAAGTGGAAACAAATTAATAAATTTATTGAAATTTTAGGCCAAGCCATTGATAAAACCCCATTAAATCAGGCAAGCACCATTAATGTAGCTGATTTTGGGTCGGGTAAAGGGTATTTGACCTTTGCGATGTATGCCTATATTCGGCAGCATTTAGGGATTATCCCGCAAATTACGGGGGTTGAGCTGCGTAAGGATTTAGTCAGTCTATGTAATGATACTGCCCAATCTTTACAGTGGGACCAGTTAACGTTTTATCAAGGTGATATTCAACACTTTAGCCCTAAAGCCTTGGACGTTATGGTTGCACTGCATGCTTGTGATGTTGCCACCGATTATGCATTATTTAACGGTATTCGTTTAGGCGCTAGTATTATTTTATGTGCGCCTTGTTGTCATAAGGAGGTACGTCCACAAATTTTAATGCCACCTGTCTTAAAATCGATGTTGCAACATGGAGTGCATTTAGGCCAGGAAGCAGAAATGTTAACCGACAGTTTAAGGGCATTACTGTTGGCAGCTTACGGATATGAAACTAAAATATTCGAATTTGTGGCGCTTGAGCACACTCAAAAAAATAAAATGATTTTAGCGGTGAAAAAAACTGTTTCACCACAAGAAAAAGCCAAAGTTTTAGCTCAAGTTAGTGAATTAAAAAATTTCTACGGAATTAAAACGCAACAATTAGAACAGTTATTGCAAAATTTTGATGATAGCAAAAGTTATAATGCTTTTTAATAACCCTTAAAGCCTCATTAAGCGGCTAGTAGTGCTGCTAAGACTTTCACTGAACGAGTGCATAAAAAGCGTGAGAAATCGGTGAGTTACGTTTATAATATCCTGTATTTCGGAGGATAACGTTATGGCTCAATCCTTAAATTATGAGGCGCGTTTACTGGCCCTGCGTGCAGAATATCAAAAGCGCATTGATGATATTGCCCAAACGTTAGCACAGCAAAGCCAGGACCAACAAGACTGGAGTGACCAGGCCGCTTTACATGAAAATGATGATACGATTTATACTTTACGTCAAGAAGCGCAAGAGCAATTACAGCACGTGAATGCCGCGCTACAACGTTTAGCCGATGGACAATATGGTATTTGTACGAGTTGTGGAATGGAAATTGAGGCTAAACGGTTAGAGGCGATTCCCTATGCAACGCAATGTATGAGTCATGCCGTTTGAAGGTGTTTTTCCTTGGCAATAAGGCGATAGCTTTATTGATACGATTAAATTTTATATGTCAGATTAAAGCCTATGTATAGTTATACCGCGTTTGACCAAGCTTTGGTTGATGAACGGGTGGCTCAGTTTCGAGACCAGACCCAGCGTTACTTAGCCGGTCAGTTGTCTGACGATGAGTTTCGTCCGTTACGTTTGCAAAATGGCTTATATGTACAACGTTATGCGCCTATGCTGCGTATCGCGGTACCCTATGGTTTGCTAAATAGTTGGCAGTTGCGCAAATTGGCGGATATTAGTGAATACTATGACCGTGGTTATGCGCATGTGTCAACACGGCAAAATATTCAGCTCAATTGGCCTCATTTACAGGACGTACCGGATATTTTGGCAGAATTGGCCACGGTTCAAATGCATGCGATTCAGACCAGTGGGAATTGTATTCGTAATACGACCACTGACCAATTTGCAGGTGTGGTTGCAGGCGAAATCTGCGACCCGCGCCCGACTTGTGAGCTTATTCGCCAATGGTCTACGTTTCATCCTGAATTTGCCTTTTTACCCCGTAAATTTAAAATAGCTGTTAGTGCACTTGCCGATACTGACCGTGCGGCGACTGCATTTCACGATATTGGCATTTACATTGTACAAAATGCGAAAGGGGAAATGGGTTATAAAATTTTAGTGGGTGGCGGTTTAGGCCGTACGCCGATGATTGGTAGCGTAATTCGTGAATTTTTACCGCAGGCCGATTTAATCGCCTACTTAGAAGCTATTTTGCGCGTGTATAATTTACATGGCCGGCGCGATAACAAGTATAAAGCCCGTATTAAAATTTTGGTGAAGGCCTTAACACCCGAAGTCTTTGCGCAAAAAGTTGAAGCAGAATTTTTGAAAAATCATAGTACTTTAGATGTGACCCCTGAAGTTTGGCGAGGTTTGCAAAAAGCCTTTACGCCGCCAAATTATAAAACTTTAGTCGAATTTGACCTTCAAACCTTATTTAATACCTACAAAGCGTTTGCCCAATGGTATCGGCATAATACGCACGCCCATAAAATACCCGGCTATCGCATTGTAACGCTATCGCTAAAACGTCCGGGTATCGCACCTGGCGATGTTACCGATTTGGAAATGCGTCTGATTGCTGATTTGGCCGATGAATTTAGTTTTGGCGAATTGCGCACGACTCATGAGCAAAATATAGTACTGGCTGATGTTGAGCAAGCGCGCTTGTTTGAATTATGGCAAATTCTGGAAGGCGCTAACTTGGCACGTGCAAATATCGGTATGCTGACCGATATTATTAGCTGCCCAGGCGGTGATTATTGTTCACTGGCTAATGCTAAATCGATTCCAATTGCCGAAGCGATTATGCGCCGTTTTGATGATTTAGATGAAATTTACAATATTGGGCCCTTGGATTTAAATATTTCCGGTTGTATGAATGCCTGCGGTCATCATCATGTGGGACATATTGGGATTTTGGGGGTCGATAAAAAAGGCGATGAATTTTATCAAGTGACCTTAGGAGGCAACCCTGACCACGATGCGCGTCTAGGCGATGTGCTGGGTCCTTCATTTAGTGCGGCTGATATGCCCGATATTATCGAAGAAATCATCAATACCTATTTAGATTTACGCCGCCCAGAAGAGCGTTTTATTGATGCTTATAAGCGCTTGGGAATAGAGGTGTTTAAGGAGCGTGT
>JAGLBJ010000081.1 GCA_018260315.1 Moraxellaceae bacterium
AAATGACTAAAATATGTTCAAATTGCATTTATAGTCCCTTTAACTGTACCAAATTTGCAGGCAGCGCAGAAGAAGGCAGAATGAGGCCCAAAATACGGTTCCAACGGGCTAAGCCTGTGGCGTCAATATAGACATAATCATTAGGTTGCATTTGGAAACGCTGCGCGGTCGCCAAACTTGCTAACGTGCTCATATCAAGCTGATAAACAGTGGTCTGGCGTGATGTGGAACGAATAACGTAAACTCTTGACGAACTGGCTGTATTAGGGTTTAAACCGCGCCCTTCACCGAGGACACTTGCCAGGGTCATGCCTTCGTCGGGCATGGTAAAGGCATTCGGATTGCCAGCTTCACCAATCAGGTATACTTTACGATTTTCTTTGGAAAAAACGTGAATAGTATCGCCTTCTTGCAAAAATAAACGGGTTGGAGATAACCCGGCATGTTGTAGCGCCAGTAAACTTAAATGATAGGTATGACCTTTTCGGGTCAGCTCAATGCGATTGATGTCGGACGTAGCCAAGGTACCGCCTGCGTTACTTAATGCAGTATAAAGCGTGACTTGCTGGTCATTTAAAGGAAATTGTCCGGGTTGTTTAACTTCGCCATCGACATTATATTTACGTCCATTGTATTGCATGGCGCGTATTTGCACATCAGGCTGTTTTAAATATTTAGCTAGACGCTTACTCATGTTACGCCCAAGTTGCTCGATGGTTAAGCCTTCAGCCTGAATGGCGCCAATCAAGGGAAAATTGAGGCGCCCTGATTGGTCAATTACATAACCTGACGTATTGACCACCGTATTTGGCGGCGTAATTTCCGGATAAGCCCATAAACTGATGGCTAATAAATCGCCTTTAGCCAATAAATAGGTTGGACTGGTTTTGCGGTTAAATAATTGATAAACATCGGACGGAACCGGAGTAATCGCTGGTGCCTGAGGCACTGCATGATGAGTAAGGTCAGCCTGGACCAAAGTTGAGCCGTCGGGTAACTGAGTCGTTTCCCCCGGCATGGGCAGGCTCCCGACTTGCATGCCCGGAGAAATTTTATTATTGCTACAGCCCGTTATGACCGTTGCCAGGCAGAGGCTAACACAGACGGTTTTAATTGAAGCGGCTGACTGGCCCATAAACTAACCTTTAAATTAAATCATTTTAAACATTTAGTTATTATACCGCTTACTGACTTAAAAATCATCTTATTTTTAAAACCTGATAATTTATTAACCATTAATGAATATGACTGTTTAAAATATAATGAACATTTTTTATGTTAATTGAAAGCAATTAATAATACATTATTATATAAAAAAGCAGGTTTGTTGTTATTCTTTTATTATAGGGAGCAATAATGCATAAACAGTGTATTTATCATGGAATAAACGCCTACTTTCTGGGATAATCAATTATTGTCTATTCAGTAGGTAACGCCCGTAATCTAAGGATTTACAGGCACAGGCAATGCACTGACAAGCGCAATATCATTAAGTCCTTGGGCGCTGGCTGCACCTAAAACTTCTGCAACGATTGCATATTTAGTATTTTGGTCTGCCCGTAATTCAATAGAAGGCTTAACAGTCTGAGTAGCAGCCGTTTTAAAAGCTGCTTTAATCGCCTCTAATGTGCTGGGCTTGCCATCTAAAAATAAAGCGCCACTGGGTAAAACGCTGACTTCTAACATTTTAGCGGGCGCGACTTGTGGCGTTGCTTCCGTACTAGGAAGCGTCAAGGGAACGGCTGGATTCATAACCGTTGCCGTAACTAAAAATATAATCATGAGCACCAGCATAATATCAATTAAGGGAATTAGATTAATATCATGCATGCCCGATTCGGTGTCGTCCCCTAATTGAAAAGCCATGGCTATTTCTCCTTGATTTTAAACGGTTTTAAATTACATCTTATCAACTGTGAATCAATTTTTTACGAATAATGAAGGTTCAACTTGCGTTAATTCCTGTATTAACACCGAATGCGCCTGGTCTTGCAAATGGTGCAATATTTTACGATTAGCCCGCTGACCCATGTTGTACGCTAATACCGCTGGAATCGCGACGGCCAACCCTAAAGCAGTCATAATCAATGCTTCACCCACCGGCCCTGCAACCTGTCCCAGCCCTGCCTGACCTGTTTGACCAATGGCATGTAGTGCATGAAAAATTCCCCATACCGTTCCAAATAGACCGACGAAAGGCGCAATGGCTGCAATGGTTCCTAAGACAGGTAAGCCCTGCTCTAAGCTAAAGCGCACCCGAGCAATATGCTGTACCAAAACCTGTTCAAGAATTTGACGACGTGTAGCCAGGTCTGCATGCATAAGCTTGGCATGTTGAGCGCGTACTGCTTCTTGCAAGGTATTAGAAAACTGGTTTTGCTGCTGACGGGCTTTACCCAGTAACCGATATAAAAAAATGCTCCAGGTTAAAAAGGACATTAACACTAATACCCCAAATAACGTCAGGCTCACCGCATCACTATGTGCAAAATAATTTGAAAAATCCATACTAGGGTCCTGGCTGTTATAACAAATGGCCACTTATTAAGGCTAACCTTGTGGTTAATCGATGCCGTTTAAGCTAATTTAAATGAAACTCAAGTGGCATGGTGGTATAAATCGCCTGGGCTACGCCGTTTTCTTCATAAGGAAAAAATACTGTTTTTTGGGCAATTTCAAGGGCTGCTTTATCTAAAATGCCACTTCCTGATGATTTATCTACAGTAGCTTTCGTAACTTTGCCCGTGCTATCAATCAAAACTTTAACGATAACCGTGCCTTTATCGCCAGTATCTTTTGCCGCATCAGGATAAACTAGCTCCGGCTTTACTTTATAGCCGACATTACTGACCGTTTTTGGTCCCTTTGCAGGTGCGCCGCCAGAGCCATTATCGGTCGAAGGTTTAGCAGTCGTACCACTATCCGTAAAGTCATTTTTTGAAGAACTTTTTGAGGTAGTTGAAGCATTAGTTAAGGAATGGACTGTGCTGGTATTATCCGGCTGAGTTAAAATAGAAGTAGAAGAATCGGCAGTCACATTAGTTTTGGTATTGTTAAATAATTTTTTAGAGGTAGGGACAGGTTCGGGCAGCCTATTATCCTGTGTTGATGGAATGACAGGCGCCTGGGGTTTAGCCTTAGCATGTTCCTCGGGTTTAGGCACTGGCTGTGGCTCCAAAGGTTCTGTAACGACTGGTGCTTCTGGCACCGGTTCAGGTTTGGGCACAGCGACAGTCGGCGTTTTAGCGGGTGTCTGTGTATGAATAATATCAGGCTGTTTAGGCTGGGTTATGTTGGGAGCTGGTGTAGTTGGTATAGCCACTTTAGGAAGAGTCACCGGTTTAGGCGGCAAAGGATTTTTAATAATAGGTTTAGGCGGTTCGACTGGCGTTTTAGACTTAGCAGGCGGCTCTGTGGCTTTAGGTTTGGCAGCTTGAGGCGCTGGAGTCGGCACCGTTTTTTGAACAGGAGCAATGGTTTCTTCTGGAGGTACAGGCGGTTTAATAACGGGGGCTGTTGCAAGCTGAACCATTTTAATATGTAACGGTGGTGTTTTAATGAAAGGTTTAAGCGCGGGCGGCTGCAAATGCGTAATAAGGTACAATACTAAAAGATGAGCAAGTAAAGCCCCTGTTAATGCACTCAAGAGACGAGTTGAGCGCTGCGAAGGAGGCAAAGGAGCAACGGTTGCTGTCATATAATCTCACACTAGGCTAAAAAATAGCTTAAAGTTCATTAACAATGTACGAGAAATTATAAGCAGCTAGCATACAAGTTTTTAGTTTTTATTGAACAGTGCCTTTCTGTAATTTTCAAGCTGGAATGCGCAAAAGTCTAGAACAACATGTAGAAAATCGCTGCATTTGGCAGGTGAGCAGTCAAAAATTTAGTTTGAGCAACTTAACAAAAGGCCTTCAGGTTAATAATTCAACCCTCAATAGACCTGTAAACGATTGCTGTGATTTAACGGTGACAGATTGGTCTACACAAACGGGTTCAATACAAATAAATTTTTGCCAATCCTCATCGGGTAAATCTTGTATAAGGCGCGCACCTTCTGCCCCGGGGTTCCATATCATCCATTGATTAAACCCTTCTATATGTAGGCTAAACTGCTGCAAGCCGTTGAACAATATGAGATCGGTATGGGTTTGATACAAGCGCTCAATGGGCTGCGCACTGAAGCATAAATGTTCAGATGTCATAGGCGGTAACGGATAACGGTCGGTAAAATCAGCGTTTCCAAAACCGGTCAAATACGCTTCTTTTAGATTATTTAACACAAAATAAGGATGTAAGCCCCCCGTAAAGCTAAAATTTTCTGTTCCTATATTTTTAACGGTCAGTATTTGCTTAAAAAGTGTGGCGGTCAATATGGTTTGCAAAGTCAATTGAGCACTATGCAACCAGTTGTCAGTTTTATGTTGAATAATAGGACTAAGCACT
>JAGLBJ010000082.1 GCA_018260315.1 Moraxellaceae bacterium
CACCGCCATGTTTATATATGAAATATTAATTTAATTAAGATGATAATATTAAATCAATCAGAATCCAATGTTAGTACTATCCTGTTGATTAACTTATTTAAAAATACCGCCTTTATGGTCGTTGGTTTTTTATTGATTAATAGCCTGACCGCCTGCCAGCCTAAAAGTTCATCTGCATTGTTGCCTGCTTTTACTGATATCTGCGTCCAAGCCAATGAATGTCTTATGGTAACTGGCGTTTGCGGTGCCAAAATAGCTATCAACAAATGGGCCAAACAGGCTACGCTCGCTCGCATTGAACTACTCGATAGAACAGTCGATTGTCAGGCGCCTAATAATTTAAATATTCCCTATACAGCGACTTGTCAAAAGGCACATTGTCAATTAGTAAAAATGCAACCTTAATCATTTTACCATTTGAATTGAAATATGCAGTTTAAAGCGCAAATATTGGTATTTTTTTGCTATTTCTTTTATAATCAAAACACTTGCGCGCGGTATTTGAGAAAAGAGCGCCAAGTACAACGGACGTTAATATCACACAATAACCTTAAGGGATTTCATATGCACGCTTATAAAAAGCTAGGCTTAAGCCTGCTTGCCTGTACTGTCTTGGCTAGCCCGCAAACCTTTGCTGTCATGCAAACCCAAACCACCAATACGACCGCAACCTATGCCAAAACCAAATATCCCATTGTGTTTAATCACGGTATGTTTGGATTTACGCGTTTAGGTACAGCTGAATTTGGTATGGATTATTTTTATCAAATTTTACCCGATTTAGCCCAAAATGGCGCAACCGTATTTGCCACTCAAGTATCCCCTTTAAACAGTACCGAACTGCGTGGCGAACAACTTGCTGCTCAGGTCGATGAAGTTTTAGCCATTACAGGCGCCGAAAAAGTTAATTTAATTGGACATAGCCATGGCGGCCCAACAGTGCGCTATGTGGCAGGCATTATGCCCAATAAAGTGGCTTCTGTGACGACCATCGCAGGGGTGAACAAAGGTTCAAAAGTTGCCGATTTAATCACCGGTAGCGACCAGGCAGGCCCGATTGTTTCTAAAATTTTAGAGGTTATTTTAGCCCCGGTGATTAACTGGGCGGCGGGCAAGCCTAATCTACCGACCGATGCCACAGCGTCTCTAAAGAGTTTAAGCACTCAAGGGTCGCTAGCGTTTAATCAACGGTTCCCGGATGGTGTACCTGCCAGTGATTGTGGACAAGGTGAAGCCATTACACATGGTGTTCGTAACTATTCATGGTCTGGTAGCGGTGTGGTGACCAACTTATTAGACCCCGATACCATTATTTTCGGATTAAGTTCATTAGCGTTTAACGGTGCTCCGAGTGATGGCATGGTTGGACAATGTAGCTCGCATTTTGGCCAAGTGATTCGTGATGATTACAATCATAATCATTTAGATGAAGTCAATTTAATGTTTGGTTTACGCGCCCCATTTAGTGCAGACCCGGTTGAATTATATCGTCAGCATGCTAATCGTCTAAAATTGGCTGGTTTGTAATTTAGCATTTATTTTTTAAGTTCACCAAGTAAAAATCTATACATCTATCTTTAAATTGATAGGTGTATAGACTACCTATTGTTGTATATCAAAGCAGCTTAATATGATTTCAAAAAATATCATCTATACCCTGATAGGCTTGCTTTTTGCCAGTGCATTAATAGCTCTTTTATGGTGGTTAAAGCCTGGTAACGCTAAACCTTTAACTTATGCGCCTGCTAATCCAACGGCTACAATTGCTGGTAACGCGCAGTTAGCGCCGAGTTACAATTCTAATCCCGTACAGTCCAATAACAATGTAAATTCAACGACTTTAAATACAGCGCTTGCACCTTCTTTAAAAGACACTCAGGTTGATTGCGATTTACAGGCTGACCCAACTGGAAATTTAATTTTAAATTCTAATATTCACCATTGTTTTGAGTATTTTTTAACCCAATTGGGTGAAAAAACCATGCCGGTTATTGAAGCTCAAGTGCATGAATACTTTACTCAGCATTTGCCCAATCCCGCGGCCGGGCAGGCCTTGGATTTATGGCAACGTTACTTAAAATACCGTGATGCACAAGCACATTTAGACGTTAAAAGTGGCAATGATACGCCACAGCATATGCAGGAAGTGTTTAATGCATTAAATACCCTGCGACAACAATTTTTTAAACCGGCTGAAATTACGGCGTTATTTGGCGAAGAAATGACCTATAACCAATATACATTGGATAGAATGGCGATTTTAGATAATAAACAACTCGACGCCAATCAAAAGGCACAGGCTTTAAAAGATCGTTTTAATCAATTACCAGAGGATTTACAAAAAAATCTGAAAGATATTAGCAAGTTACAAGATTTAAGAGCCCTTACTGCACAAATTAAAGATAAAAACGGCAGTCCAGAGGAATTACGGCAAATGCGGCTTAATTTGGTCGGTGCGGATGCGACACAGCGGCTTGAACAACTTGACCAAAACCGCGCCAACTGGCAACAGCGAATCGATGGTTATTTGAGCGCGCGTCAAGCTATTTTAAGCAGTAATCAATCGGACAACGCCAAGCAACAGGCGATTGATACATTACGCGCCCAGCAGTTTAACACCGAGGCTGAACGGCAACGCGCCATTACCTTTGAACATTTAAAAGCCCAAGGCATTGATAGTCAACAGGTTTTAAAATAATATGATCAAATTTTCAGATTTTTAGAAAGTCAAACAACACTAAACATTTTTCAAAAATCGCCAAGGCTGAATGGCCGCTACACTAATCGCAATCAAGCCAACTCCTAGCGCTATATTCAGTGGTTCATGCAAAATCGGTACTGCCGCCAACGCTGCCAATAATGGCGCCAAGGCCAAAATACTGCCCACTCGAAACGCGCCTAACCGTTCAACCGCACCGATAAAACTTAACATGGCAATGATCACGACTGCAATGCCTTGAAAAAGGGCCTGAGTCCATAAGGCACTGGTACTGGCTTCAGCTAAATTTTTTGGTAAGAATAAAACATACACGGGTAAATAAACCACTGCCGACCACAGCGCCACGCCAGCCATCGCATGCCAAGGCGGCAACATCCAGCGCTTTAATAATGCAGTATAAACGCCCCATAAGACCGCAGCTAATACAAAAAACACATCACCCAAGCCCAATTCTACATGACCCACTTGATGCGCCATAATACTCACCATGGCTGCCAAACCCAGACTAATAATCACTAAACTGATTTTAATGTCGCGGCTAAAGGGTTCGCTTAAAATAAAATAAGCTGCAATAGCCGTCATCAAGGGCAACATCCCATTAAGCCAGATGGCACCATGCGCAGCCGGTGCATAGGCAAACCCAAAATAAGCCACTGTTGCATAGCCGATGCCGCCAGTAAGCCCTAAAATAATCAGGCGTTTATCTTTTAAAAATTGCCATTCATGCCGCATGAATTGAATCGGCACTAAAACCGCTGCTGCCACCGCGAACCGCAGGGCTGATACATCCCATGGGCTTAAATGCGTCGAGGCTGCCCAGCGTGACAGCAGGGTAAAACTGCCCCAAATCAACATGGTCAGCAGCAATAAACCATAACCGACTAAAACGCGCTTAGAGTCTGATTCAGGTACAGGGTCGGCTGGTGAATTCACGTGTTGTATTCCTTAAGCCTATCTAATAGATAACTGCACTTCAGTTAACGTTTCTTAACTATTTTAGCTCTCTTTAATGTTTACACTTGGGCTTTTACGCTTGCGTTTTGCCGCACCACTTCATACAGCGCAATGCCCGCCGCGACGCTCACATTTAAGCTTTGTAGTTGTCCTTGCATCGGAATAAACGCCAACTCGTCACAGCGGTCACGCGTTAAGCGGCGCATACCGGTATCTTCTGCCCCCACAACCAGGCCTAAACGTCCGGTTAAACGGCATGCATACAGCGGTTTTGCCTCTTCATCCAGTAATGTACCCACCAACCAAACCCCTTCTTGCTGTAGCTGTTCCATGGTTCGGGCTAAATTGGTGACTTGTATAAATTTCACTAAATCGGCGCCACCGGCTGCCACTTTACGCGCGGTCGGCGTTAAGCCCGCAGCACGGTCACGCGGCACCACCACAGCATGGGCGCCCATAGCCGCAGCACTGCGAATACAGGCGCCCACAGTATGCGGGTCGGTCACCTGGTCTAAAATTAATAATAATACATCGGTTTGATTTTGAACCAGTGTCAATAAATCATGTTCATCATACGTTGGCAAAGCCCGCACGGCAGCCACAATCCCTTGATGATGCGTGTTTCCGGCCATCTTGTCTAACGTGGCGCGAGTGGCGCGTTGAACCGACAACCCGTGAGGTTTAGCCTGT
>JAGLBJ010000083.1 GCA_018260315.1 Moraxellaceae bacterium
TTGTTGTCTGATTTTAATCGCCCGCATTTGCGCTATCGTCCATTTGCCCCGAGCATTCCAAGTGTTTTAAATAAAGCTGAAAATATTTTTGAGGCGATCAATAAACACGATATCTTACTGCATCACCCGTTTGAATCGTTTACGCCAGTCATTAATTTCTTGCGCGAAGCAGCGCGTGACCCTAAAGTCCTGGCTATTAAACAGACTCTCTACCGCAGTGGAGCTAATTCAGAAATCGTGCAAATTTTAGCCGAAGCCGCACGAAATGGTAAAGAAGTGACCGCAGTGATCGAGTTGCGCGCCAGATTTGACGAAGAGTCCAACATTGAAGTGGCCAATACTTTACAAGAAGCGGGTGCGGTTGTGGTCTATGGCATTGTCGGCTATAAAACGCATGCTAAAATGATTTTAGTGGTACGCCGTGAAGAAGGCGGCCTGCACCGTTATGTTCATTTAGGTACAGGTAACTATCATGCCGGCAATGCCAAAATGTACACTGATTATGGCCTGCTGACTGCTGAACCGGAACTGTGTGAAGATGTGCATAAAATTTTTCAAGAACTGACCGGCATGGGCAAAGCCGCTAAGCTTAGAAAATTATTACATGCCCCTTTTACGTTACATGATGGCTTGATGGGCTTTATTGAAGATGAAATTAAACACGCTGAAGAAAGCAAACCTGCGCATATAATCATTAAAGTCAATGCGCTAACTGAACCCCAATTGATTGATGCATTGTATCGCGCTTCAAATGCGGGCGTACAGGTAGATTTAATTATTCGCTCAATTTGTTGTTTGCGTCCTCAAGTGACCGGACTATCTGAAAACATACGCGTACGTTCAATCGTCGGACGGTTTTTGGAACATACACGCGTTTATTACTTTGCCAACGCCGGCGAACCGCGCCTGTATTGTGCCAGTGCCGACTGGATGGAGCGCAATTTATTTTCACGGGTTGAGGCCTGTTTTCCACTAGATTCGAGTGCGCTACGTAAACGGGTTTACCAATATGGCTTGCTTAATTATCTACAGGATAACCAGCAGGCCTGGGTATTATCAAGTGATGCCAAATGGTCACGCATCACCCCGGCAGAAGGCGAGCAGCCTCATATGGCTCAAACCATTTTATTGGAAAAATTGTCGCGTTTATAGGGCTGGTTAATCGACTTTAAAAGCTATATTGAACAACCGGATTTCAGAAATCCGGATTTAAAAGCGGTTCAGAACGTGTCATCGACTGGTTTTAAGTCCTGTTATCAATTCGCCTGTCTTTTTAAAACAAGCCATAATAGACTGCCAATGTCTTCACGCTATGCAAGGGCAAGCATTGAAGCCTAGGCTGTGTTACTATTATATTTTTCTGGTGAACTATTCGGATGGTTTATGTTTAGCCTACACCCTACTTTAGCGCAAGATACCTTTTTAATTGGTGATTTTCCCTTATCGACTTGCCGTTTAATGAATGATATGCAATTTCCGTGGCTTATTTTAATTCCCAGAATACCCGGTGTGACTGAATTATATGAATTAACCCCTGTTGACCAAGAGCAGTTTTTGCGTGAATCTTCATGGGTCGCAAGCCAAATATCACGCGTGTTTCGGGCAGATAAAATTAATATTGCGGCCCTGGGCAATCAGGTTCCACAGTTGCATTTCCATCATGTGGTGCGTTATCACAATGATTTGGCCTGGCCTAACCCGGTCTTTGGCTTGCCAGCAATGCCTTACAGTAATGAAGTTTTAGCCCGCATGCGACAAACATTAATGCTGGCATTACGCGGTCAGGGTGACATGCCCTTTGACTGGAAAATGGATTAATGTCTTTAATTTTCATTGGCTTTTAAGTGCGTGAACGTTTAGACCCCTAGTATTTAGCCAACGTTTAGCTATATTGCCTAGATATAGTGCATAGCTACATTTTTATAGAGCGCGTTACATGGCGTATTCCCCACCGGCCCGAGCAAAGCGTTACTTACCGTGGCTTGCCTATTTAAATTGGCCGCCTATTTTAACCAGTGGCGCATTTCTGGGGCTGGTGCTGGTGTGTTATTATGAATCAGCTACGCCCTTGCCTTATTTATGGTTTACCCTGGCCTTGCTGTTATGGGTACCATTTTTACATGCATTACTCTCTCGGGTTCTAGAACGCACCTCACCTTTGCCGACCTTTCAGGATATTCCGCATATCTTACTTGATGGATTAGTCTTAGGTTTATGTTGCCTGGTGATTGGTCTTAATGTTGTCCCAAGCTTAATCATGGTGTTTATTTTAGGGTTAACGCTTATTGATAAACGCCGTCCTTTGCTTTGGGGGGTGCTATTCTTGAGTACTTTAGTGGGTGGCTGGATTAGCGTGCATTTTTTACTGATGCCGCTTCACATGAGCAGTTCCAGTATTACCGTTACGATCATATCTTTTGCGATTTTTGGATTACTCTTAAGCCTTGAGTTAAGTGACCATCAAACCCATTACGCAACATTACAGCAGTATACGCAAACCAAGGAGCAAGAGCTGGCCAATTGGCGTTTTATGGCAAATACGATTTCGCGTTATGCACCGACTCAGTTATGGGAAAGCATGCTTGCGGGTCGGTATAATCCAAAGTTTGAAAATCGGCGTCGCAAACTGACTATTTTTTTCTCAGATATTGCAGGCTTTACCGAACTATCAGAACGGTTAAGCTCTGATGAATTGGCTGAATTTCTGGATACCTACTTTGGACATATGACCGTTATTGCCGACAAATATGGCGGTACCATTGATAAATTTGTCGGAGATGGTCTGGTCATCTTTTTTGGAGACCCTAAAACTCAAGGCGAACAACACGACGCTTTAAACGCCGTTAAAATGGCCCTGACCATGCAGCATGAGATTAAGGTTTTAACCCAGCGCTGGCAGGCTCAAGGGTTTAATGGCCTGCATGTGCGCATGGGCTTAAGTAGCGGTTACTGTCATGTGGGTAATTTTGGCAGTAAAACGCGCATGAATTACACCATACTGGGCCGCGAAGCCAATCTTGCCGCTCGTTTGGAATCTGAAGCCGGTTTAGGGGAAATTTTCATTTCTAATGCCACCTATTTACTTGTACGCCAGCATGTGCATTGCATTTCAGAGGGGGCTCTAACCCTTAAAGGCTTGGCTCAGCCTGTACAAACCTGGCGCGTGGTCGATTTATTTGAAAATATTGGCAACCTGAAACGTACCTGGTTTGAATATGAAGCCGATGGTTTTAATGTTCAAGTCAATCTAAATGATATTAAAACCTATGATATTGACCGCATTCGGCAAAAAATCAAGGAATTGGAACGATATTTAAATCAACAAACTCCACAATCCTGACATTAAAAAACGCCGGTTTAGACCAGCGTTTTTATGAGGCTGTTAAAAACGTAAGTTATTTTTCAACAATCGCTACAACGCCCTGACCACCGGCCGCACAAATTGAAATCAATGCACGACCCGAACCTTTTTCGTTAAGCATTTTTGCGGTCGTTGCTAAAATGCGCCCGCCCGTCGCCGCAAATGGATGGCCGGCTGCTAACGATGAACCATTGACGTTTAATTTGCTGCGGTCAATGCTGCCCAAGGCTTTGTCTAAGCCCAAGCGCTCTTTGCAGTACGTTTCATCTTCCCACGCTTTAAGCGTCGACAATACCTGTGAGGCAAAGGCTTCATGAATTTCATAAAAATCAAAGTCTTGCAAGGTTAAACCGGCATGCTCAAGCAAACGTGGCACAGCGTAAACAGGCGCCATCAGCAAGCCTTCCTTTTTATTGACAAAATCAATGGCAGAGGTTTCGCTATAGGTTAAATAAGCTAACGGCTCATGACCGTTTTCTTTAGCCCAGTCTTCAGACGCAAGCAAAACCACCGAAGCCCCATCGGTTAAAGGCGTTGAATTACCCGCCGTCATGGTTGCATGGTCGCCTTTTCCAAAGACGGGTTTTAATTTAGCCAATTTTTCAAGTGAAGAATCAGCGCGTAAATTTTGGTCACGCGTAACCCCCATAAACGGGGTGATTAAATCATCAAAAAAACCACGCTCGTAAGCAGCTGCCAAATTTTTATGACTGGCAACAGCAAGCTCATCTTGCGCTTCACGGGTAATGCCCCATTCTAGCGTCGTAATGGCCTGATGGTCACCCATCGATAGGCCAGTGCGTGGCTCGCCATTGCGCGGCGCATCAATCAATTTTTTAATATCAATTTTGGTTAATGCTTTAAAACGTGCTGCATTGGTTTTGGCATTATTAAGCTCTAGTAACGCGCGACGTAAAC
>JAGLBJ010000084.1 GCA_018260315.1 Moraxellaceae bacterium
CTGGTCGGCGCAATTCAGGGCTATTTTGGTGGCTGGTTTGATTTAATCGGTCAGCGCATTTTGGAAGTGTGGGGCGGGCTGCCGCAGTTATTTATGATTATTATTTTGGTCAGCATGTTTTCGCCCAGCATTTATTGGTTATTTGCCATCATGTTGCTATTTGGCTGGATGGGTCTGGTGGGCTTGGTGCGGGCCGAATTTTTACGGGCGCGCAATTTTGATTATGTACGCGCAGCACGTGCAGTCGGGGCCACTGATTTTACCATCATGTTTCGGCATATTTTACCCAATGCGTTGTCGTCTAGCTTGTCACAATTACCGTTTATTTTAACTGCCAATATTACCGCACTGACCGCGCTCGACTTTTTGGGCTATGGTTTACCGCCCGGTTCGCCGTCTTTGGGGGAATTATTAACCCAGGGTAAAAATAATTTGGATGCGCCATGGCTTGCGTTTTCTGGCTTTTTTACCTTAGCGATTTTGTTGTCGTTACTGGTATTTATTGGGGAGGCGGCGCGCGATGCCTTCGACCCAAGACGCTAAACTATTGACCACAGCGCCTATTTTAACGGTTAAACAGTTAAGTTTAACGCTGCCCGTCACTGAAAAAGTCCTGCTACACGATTTATCCTTCGATTTATATAAAGGTCAGACGCTAGCCATTGTTGGTGAAAGTGGTTCCGGAAAATCCTTAACGGCGCTATGTTTATTGGGATTGCAGCCGCCAGAAATAAAGGTTCAGGGTGAGATTATCCTTGACCAAAAATCGATATTACATAATACAGCCGCCCAATGGCGCGCCCTGCGGGGTCAAAAAATCGCCATGATTTTTCAGGAACCCATGACTGCGCTGGACCCTTTGCAGCGTATTGGTGACCAAATTGGCGAAAGTTTAAGTTTAATTCAAGTGCCAAAAGCTGAGCGCCTCAATCATATCGTTGCGTTGTTGCAGCAAGTGGGATTGCCTGATGACAGGGCGTTTATGCGTCGTTATCCGCATGAATTATCGGGTGGGCAGCGGCAGCGTGTCATGATTGCGATGGCATTGGCGCTTGATCCGGATATTTTGCTCGCCGATGAACCCACCACCGCGCTTGATGTAACATTGCAGGCGCAAATTTTAGAGTTAATCGGTGATTTACAGCGTAAACGGGATTTAGCGGTTATTTTAATCAGTCACGATTTAAATTTGGTGCGCCGATATAGCCATGACGTATTGGTTTTAAAGCAAGGCCATACTATTGAACATGCAACAACAGCAGCAGTATTTGCCAATCCAAAAGCCGATTATACGCGTCAGTTATTGCATCAGGCGTTTGGACAACCGGCGCTGTTACCCAAGACCACTCATACCCTGTTAACCTTGCAGCAGTTTGGGGTCACGTATCAGGTTAAACGTGCATTATTAGGCCCCAAGATAGCCCCTTTGCAGGCTGTCGCGCCTTTGGATTTAACTTTATTGGCGGGCGAATCGGTAGGCATTGTAGGTGAAAGTGGCTCAGGTAAAACATCGCTGGCGTTGGCAGTTGCGCGTTTAATTAGCAGCCACGGCACTGTTGTGTTAGATGGGCAGCCCTTGCATGGTTTGAATGAAGCAACATTAAGACCTTTGCGTCCCCAATTTCAAATAGTGTTTCAAGACCCGTTTGGTAGTTTAAATCCGCGTTTGCCGCTTTGGCGTATCATTGGGGAAGGGGTCGAGCGGCAGATTAAAGGACGGCAGGCATTACAGGCAGCAGTCAGGGCAGTACTGGCGCGGGTGGAATTGTCAGAAGAGTTTTTGCACCGGTATCCACATGAATTATCGGGGGGACAACGGCAACGCGTGTCTTTGGCGCGCGCCTTGATGATGCAGCCTAAACTCCTGATTCTGGACGAACCTACCTCAGCGCTTGATCGCACCACACAGCAGGCCATGCTGCAGTTATTACAACGCTTACAGGCTGATACCGGCATGAGCTATTTATTTATCAGCCATGATTTGGCTGTGATTCGGGCCATTTGTCACCGTATTTTAGTGCTGTATCATGGGCAAGTGATGGAGCTACAAGCAACTGAAGATTTGTTCAGGCAGCCTAAAACAGAGTATACGCGGGCTTTAATTAGAGCAGCAGCGTATGAATAAACAATGTTCTCAAGCTACGCTCTCTATTTGCTTGTTGTCCAGTAGCCTAAGTAAGACAATTCATCAGTTTAATCGATTTGCGTCATTGGGCTTAACTTTTTTGGGCTTAATGTTTACTGCTAGATACCAACTGTTGATTTAGCTCTTCTTGCAACTGCTCGGCACGCGCGGTATCCCCTAATGCTTTATAAACGGTTAATAAACGCTGTCCTATACTTGCGGTTGGCGTTTGCTGATACGCCTTTTCCAATAACGGTGCGGCATCGTTAAAGCGGTTTTGCCGTATGGCAATAAAAGCCAACGTATCTAAAATGGCGGGTTGATTAGGCGCTAGACTTCGCGCACGCTCGGCCAGGGTTTGCGCATCATTTAACCGGCGATTTTGCTCGGCTAACATATACGCATACGCATTTAAATAAGTCGAATTATTGGGATCTAGGGTCAGTAAACGGTCTAAATCGTTTTCGCGCTGGACCTGTTCGTTAGGTCCTAACAGTAAAATACGGTTATATAATAATTCAGGCTGATTGGGCTCACTGGCCAAGGCTTCATCAAGCAAACGGCGTGCGACCTCAGGCTGGCCATGTTCCCGTAGAATTTGCGCCTGTAGCTGATACAAAAACACGGCATGTTCTGGATGGTCTACACGCTGCTGGGTTAATCCCGATAACGCCTGCATAAATTGATTATTATTTAAACGCAATAACGCCAGCTTTTTTTGGGCTTTTGGATAAAGCTCATCACTTTGAACTTTTTCAAAATACACTTGCGCGGTATCCAAACGGTTTTGGCGTTCGGCATTAATGCCTAAATAATAATACGCCTGGTCGATGTAATTATCTTGGGCTAATAACCGCAATAAATATTTTTCACCACTTAATGGCTGATGTTGGTCAATGCTGACGAGAGCCGCCAGCAGTAAAATTTCTCCGTCCTTAGGCCAGGTACGCGTCATCGCATCAAGTTTTTTAAGCGCGTTCTCAAATTGCCGATGATTTAATAAAAATTTAATTTCAAACATACGCAAACTTTTATTACGCGGCTGCCGGGCTACCTGTTCGGCTAAATATTTCTGAACTTCTGCATCACGTTTTTGTTGTAGCATAATATTGGCTTTTAACGTGATAAAAGCCGTCACGCGCGGTTTTTTTTGTAAGGCGGTTTGAACATTATTATAGGCCTGGTCCAAATCGCCATTTTGGGCCAGTAAACCAGCATTTAACACCAGTAGCGGGGCATTATTATGAAAATCCAATGTACTTAAGGTCTTTAATAGCGCCTGACGGTCAGCAGCATCATCAGGATTAATCCCGACTAGAATTTGCTCAAGTGGGGCATCTGGGTCTAGTTTTAAAATATGGCTTAACGTTTGCGCCGCGAGCGGATACGCGTGTGTTAATAGTGCCAAATGCGCTAAATGGAATCGTGCCGGTAAATTGTCAGGTTGCAAGGCGACCCAATACTGGGCCAATTCAAGGCCAATTGCATAATCATGTTGTTCAAGCGCCAAAGTCAGGGCGCGTTCTAAGGTTGCGGGCGAAGGTTCATTAAAAACTGCATCCCGATAAACAATTAAACCTTCATGCGCTTGATTATTGGCCAGTAAAAATTCAGCTTTTAATAACCGTTCCAGGGCAACACTTTCGGCAGGAATCGGCAAGGTTTTTGTAGAAGTTTGTTGGATTGATGATAAATTAATGCCAGGTTTTATGGTTTGAGCGTTATCATTGGCTCCAAGCGCCGGCAATGCAATTATTAAGCACGATACACCCAGAACCACGCCAGAAAGTAAAACCACAGTTCGTTTAAGACGCGCTTTTTTACGATAAATCTTTTTTGAGCGTTTTTCCAGCCGGCTACTGGATTTAAGCGCTTTTAAACGATGAATAGGCTGATTTTTTTTAAGTTTAAGACTTTTAACTTTAGCAGTAGCGGGCGTATCCTGGGTGAAAATAAGTATGTCCATCGCTTTAAAACGATTTTTAACACCAAGACGCTGTTTTAAAAGGGCTGTATTGAAAAAACCAGGCTTTTCAGCGATAGCTTG
>JAGLBJ010000085.1 GCA_018260315.1 Moraxellaceae bacterium
AATCCCAAAATCCCAAAATCCCAAAATCCCAAAATCCCAAAATCCCAAAATCCCAAAATCCCAAAATCCCAAAATCCATCAGTTTTTGCAAAAATTCTTGGTTATTTCAAGTTATTCGTCTGAAAAAAACTTGATTTTGTCCGATTTTTTATAATTGTGCAGAAATATAGACTATTTTTCTTAGTGTTGTCATGTTTGTGGTATAACGTCAGCATACTTAACAGTGTGTAAATGCCACTATAGGTTATAACGAAAGGTTGTTGAACGTTAAATATGACGTTTAAAACAGGCTTTTTTCATAAAAATACCAAGACTTTTGGGTCTATGCGGTACTTCAAAACAGGATATTACTATGGATCCCATGTTAAACCACTGGGGCTTTATGGGCCCGCAAGTGCAGACTATTTTAAGCGCGCTTGCCGTCTTTATCATCGGCTGGATTGTAGCGTTAATTGCTTCATCAGCCATGCGTAAACTGTTAACAGGTATGCATGTGAACCGTCGTTTAAATGATTCGACTGGCAAACCGCATGACCTTGAGCGTTTAGGCAGTCGTTTACTATTTTGGTTTATTTTGATTATTGCGATTGTTGGCGCTTTAAGCCTGCTTAATTTACAGGTGATTTCAGGCCCGTTTGCCAGCATGGTTCAGGTCATTTTAGACTTTGTACCGCGTTTAATTGCAGCCGCCATTTTGGGCGGTATCGGCTGGATAGTTGCGGTTGCAGTACGCACAGCCTTAACTACAGTCTTGCATAGCACCACCTTGGACAGTCGTTTAAGTGCCAAAGCCGGCATGGCACCCGTGAGCCATAATATTGGTCAAATCGCCTACTCGTTGATTTTATTAATGTTTTTGCCGATGGTACTGTCTGCTTTAGGCTTGAACGGTTTGCTCGTCCCTGTACAAGGCATGCTCAGCAATTTATTGGCGTTTATTCCTAATGTATTTGCTGCGGCCATTATTGGTGTGGTGGGTTACATTGTGGCCAAAATTGTGCGCGGCATTGTCGAAAGTGCTTTGGCAACCTCAAATGTACAAGGTCTGGCGCAAAAATCGGGCATCAAAGCTGAAACTAATTTGCCGAGCTTGGCGGGTAAAATTGTGTTTGCGTTGATTTTGCTTCCTACGATTATCACTGCATTAGATGCCTTGAAAATTGATGCAATTTCGCGTCCTGCTGTACATATGCTTGATCAAATCATGCAGGCGATTCCAAATATTATCGTTGCGGCGTTAATTTTGGGCATTACCTGGTACGTGGCGCGTTTTGTTGGCAAACTAATTTCAGGTTTGCTGGAAAGTGCCGGCGTAAATGCTTTACCTGCATGTGTTGGTATGCAAGATGCGCTTGGAACCAAACGTTTATCTGATGTGGTAGGTCACATATTGGTATTTTTTGCCATGTTGTTTGCCACTATCGAAGCCGCTAATCGTTTAGGTTTTGGCCGTATCAGCGACATTTTGGCGATGTTTATTAATTTTGGCGCTAGTATTATTTTAGGTGCCGTGATTTTATGCATTGGCTTCTGGTTGGCCAACTTGTTGGGTTCGGCCGTACAGCGCACCAATCACGGCCATGCCAACTGGTTAGGCACGTTGGTGCGTGTGCTGATTATGGGCCTGGTCTTAGCCATGGGCTTACAGGCCATGGGCATTGCCGATTCAATTGTTAACCTAGCCTTTGGCTTAACATTAGGTTCGGTCGCTGTGGCATTTGCCATCGCATTTGGTTTAGGCGGCCGTGAACCTGCACAAAAACTATTGTACAAACTGATGGACAAAGCAGAAAAAAATGCAGTAAATACTCAAAAACCTGCGTCAGTATTGCCTACTCCACCCGTTACGCCAGTAGTTAATTTGCCGGTTGAACCTGTTGTTTCATCTAAAGGCGCTACATCTGACTTATATACACCTGAAGATTTGCTGGCACGCATTAAACCGCGTGATCTAGAATTGTAAGGGTAATTTGATATAGGCAACACTGAAGCAGCATTAAAAAAACCGTCTTTTGAGGCGGTTTTTTTATGGTTTTTTTTATCGTCTAATGATCAAAGCCTTAGGGTACCTGTTTGGTGCGTTTTAACTGCGTTATATCAAAGCCTTGTGCTTTAGCGGCCGCTACATACTCTTGATAGGTCGCTTCATCTAAATGAGGGTGCCGTGACAAGACCCATAAATAACGCCGGCTAGGGCTGCCGACCAGGGCAACCTGATAGTCAGGGTCAAGTTTTAATATCCAGTAATCGCCTTGGGTGAATGGCAAACGCGCCAACAGCTTAGGTGCAAAACTGACCTTTAGGGTACTATTGCCTGCATTCGTTGCACGGGCTGTACCATTGGCTTTAATGCGATTGTTTGAAAAATCTTCACATTGATTAAGCACATGGATCGTGCCGTCTGCATTTAACGAATAGGTAGCCTGTACATTTTGGGCACATTTACGCTGAAAAAACATCGGAAAACGGGCCTGCTCATACCACGTGCCAGCATACTGCGTTAAATTAACCGATGCTACAGGTTGAACATCAGGCATTACGCCAGCCTGAGCACTCTGTAAGCTGACATAACTTAGCACAGCACCGGTAATCAGGGTTTTAAAAGTTAAGAGTTTCATATGAGCCAACAATGTTAAAAAAAAGAATATAAGCATGCCGGATCTGATGAATATAAGCATGCATAACTTATGAATTAAAAAGCTTTTCTTGTAGAATCTGGCGTTTATCGTAACGGTACGCTATCCAAAAAATGAGCAATCCCATTAAACTCAATAAGCCACCGACCCAAATGGGCGCGCGCCAGCCAAATTGTGCGTCAATCACCCACCCTGACAAAAATGCCCCCAACGCATTGGCTAAATTAAATGCCGAATGATTTAGCGAGGCTGCAAGCGCCTGCGCTTCTCCTGCAACATCAATCAGCCGTGTTTGAATGGCACTGCCGAGCCCTGAAACCGTCAGCCCAATCAGAAAAAATGCCAACATTGCACTATACAGGTTGCCCATGCAAACATACGCCACCACAAATGCCAAACCAGAGCCAAGCAGCACGCCCACAATCGTTTTATTGAGGTTTTTATCGGCGGCTATGCCGGCGACCAGTCCGCCAATGACCATGCCTACCCCAAACATTGCCAATGCTAGCGGAACCGTTTTAATGGAAGCGCCTGTATAGTGTGTTAAAATCGGTGAGGCAAAGCTGTAGACCGCAAACATGCCGCCAAATCCAATGGCAGCTACGGCCAGCGTTAACCACATATTGATATTTTTAAGCCCCGCCAGTTCACTTTTTATACGCGCTGAAGGTGCTATCGGCACATGCGGCACATAGTGCAGGATCGCCAGTACGGCTAAAAGCGCCATCGAACTGCTTAATACAAATGCTGACTGCCAGCCAAAATGTTGCCCAAGCCATGTCGCAAAGGGAACCCCGATAACATTAGCTAATGTGAGACCCATCATCATACGGGCAATGGCACTGGAGCGTTTTTGGATACCGGCCAAATCGGCCACGACCAAGGCACCAAGACCAAAATA
>JAGLBJ010000086.1 GCA_018260315.1 Moraxellaceae bacterium
GAATTTCCACAATTTAAGGCACTGGAGGGCTATGCGGCCTTAAAGCAGGCGATTCGTGAGGTATCGGTGCGGGATATTCCGGCTTAACTGATTTCTAGGCCTCATGTAGCTGTAGGGAATCGTCTGACGTGGCCGCCGTATAAATGCCTAAATCGAGCGGTACCTTAAACGGCTGACCAGCGATTTCCCGCACCAAACGTGGCACCAGATAGCCCGATAATTGCGTTAATAATTGGGTGTAAAGCTCGATAACGCGTTGCTCGGGAATATCAAAATGCGCTGCGCCTTGAACTTTATCGAGGACATGCAAATAATACGGCAATACGCGGCAGTCAAACAGCGCATGACTTAAAGCAGCCAGCGTGTCGGCATGGTCGTTTATACCGGCAAGCAACACAGTTTGATTAAGCACCAAAATACCGGCATCGACGGCATGTTTTAAGGCGCGTTTGGTCTCTGCATCGAGTTCTTGCGGATGATTGGCATGCACGACCAGGACTACATTCAGGCGGGTTTGGGTGAGCAGTTGCAGCAGTTCATCATCTAAACGAGCCGGAATCACAATCGGCAAACGGCTGTGAATACGTAACGTCGTCAGTTGCGGTAGGGTTTCCAAGCGTTCAATCCACTGCGCAAGCCGCCTATTCGATACCGCCAGTGGGTCACCACCGCTTAAAATAACTTCATTGATGGCAGAGTGTTGTTCAATATAAGCTGCCATGCGTGGCCAGTCGTCGTTATGGGGTATATTGTCCTGATACGGAAAATGTCGCCGAAAACAGTAGCGGCAATTGACTGCACAGGCACCCGTAATAGTCAGCAACAATCGGCTATGATACTTGTGCAATATGCCGGGCAACGTATTTGCCGCTTGCTCCCCCAGGGGATCTACACTATAGTGGACCGTCTGCGCCTGTTCTGAGTGCAAGGGCAGTACTTGCAACAATAACGGGTCACGCGCATTGCCGGCCTGCATACGTTCGATAAAAGGACGTGGTACGCGTAAGCCAAACTTACCACCGTCAAATGCTGTGCTGTTTAGCAAGCTAAGAGGCAGTTTAAGCAGGTTTAAGAGTTCGACAGGGTCGGTTACAGCTGTATTGAGTTGCGTTTGCCAGTTTTGCTCGCGCGCTAAATGGTTTATCATAGCGGTCTTAGGTAAAACCGGCAGTTTAACAGTTTTTAAGTAGGTCGCCAAATACAACAGAGTGTTGTGGTTTTGAGATTTTAAACAGTTAGTTTTTGGAGTAGGCCGCAATGGCGAATTTTTCAACCAATGAATTTAAACCCGGCCTTAAGGTCATGCTGGACGGCAATCCGTGTACCATTTTAGAAAATGAATACGTTAAACCGGGTAAAGGTCAGGCGTTTAATCGGGTTAAATTGCGTAATCTTAAAACCGGTAAGGTGCTCGAAAATACCTTTAAATCGGGTGATTCATTAGAAGGGGCCGATATTGTCGATGTCGAAATGCAGTATTTGTACAGCGATGGCGAACATTGGCATTTTATGAATCCGGAAACCTTTGAGCAAATTCAGGCAGGCGAAACCGCGATGGGCGACGCGGTTAAATGGCTTAAGGAAGACTCTAACGACACCTGTATTATTACCCTGTTTAATGGGCAGCCGTTAAGTGTGACTGCACCTAATTTTGTGACCTTAAAAATTGTTGAAACTGACCCCGGTGTACGGGGCGATACGTCAGGAAGCGGCGGTAAACCTGCCCATTTGGAAACCGGTGCTGTGGTGCGCGTGCCGTTATTTGTGCAGCAGGAAGAAATGATTAAGGTCGATACTCGTACGGGTGAGTACATGAGCCGCGTCGGTAAAGAATAATCTTCATTATGCAGCCTAAACCATGGCCCGTTTTAAGTCTTTAAAATGGGCTATTTTTTTAATGCAACGTTTAAAGCAAGGAACCTGCAATAGAACAGGAACGTTCTGGTGACTCACCATGTTTTTTGCTTTACTGCAAGCTTCTTAAACTCTATAAAAAATATGGTTTGGAACATACGTTATGGCTTTGCTTAATCACTTTAACGATACAGTCACCACGGCACAGCATGAAACCCCGGCTGATATGCGGGCTGCCATTAGGCAGGTTTTAAGCGCTCTTGGGAGCATTGTATTAGACAAGTCGCGTCAGTTGCAGTTGGCGCTGGCTTGTGTATTAGCAGGCGGACATTTACTGTTGCAGGATCTGCCGGGAATGGGCAAAACCACATTGGCCGAAAGTCTGGCGCGTGTTTTGGGGCTACAGTACCGGCGGGTGCAGTTTACCAGCGACATGCTGCCGGCAGATATTTTGGGGTTATCTATTTTTAATACTCAAACGCAACAGTTTGATTTTAGAGCAGGCCCGATTTTTACCCAGATTTTGCTGGCTGATGAAATCAACCGCTCCAGCCCGCGCACTCAAAGCGCCCTGCTTGAAGCCATGGAAGAACATCAAGTGTCGCAAGATGGCATTACCCGTGCCTTGCCTGAGCCGTTTTTTGTCATTGCTACGCAAAATCCGGCGCAGCAATCGGGCGTTTATCCATTGCCTGAATCGCAACTGGACCGTTTTTTAATGTGTTTGTCGCTCGGTTATCCCTCTGCACAGGCGGAACGCGATTTATTACTGGGTGTTGACCGGCGTCAATTATTGGCGCAATTACAGCCCATTTTAAATGCACAAACGTTATTGGAATGGAAAAAACACGTCGGGCAAGTGTATTTGTCGACGCCTGTGTTAGATTATTTGCAACGTTTGGTAGCTAAAACGCGTGAATCGCAACGTCATATCGGGCTGTCTACGCGTGGATTATTGGCTTTGCGCATGGCAACGCAGGCCTATGCCCTGGTACAAGGTCGTTTATTTGCCACGCCTGAAGATGTGCAGGCCGTGTTTGTGGCGGTCAGTGACCATCGTTTAGGCGCAGGATTTACCCCGGAAGGTGGCGCCATTACACCAGCACAACTTATTTTAAACACCGTTCCAACTTTATTATAAACATGCTAGTGATTAATCCCATACAGATAGAGTTTAATATCAACAGGATAACCGCGTGAAGCTTTGGCAGAATTGGCAAAACGGGGCGCGTATGCAGCGCTGGATGAAAGGCCGTTTGCCGCGTAGCAACGATATTACATTGACCCAGCGCCGTATTTTTATTTTTCTCACCGGTGAGGGGGCGCTGTTTGCCGTCTTGTTGCTGATTATTTTTATTGCAGGTATTAATTACGCCAACAATTTAATTTTATCGTTTTGCTTTTTTCTGGCCAGTTTGCTGGTCGTCAGTATTCATCATACTTATGCGCAGTTATCGGGCTTGCGTATTCATATCATCAGTGCG
>JAGLBJ010000087.1 GCA_018260315.1 Moraxellaceae bacterium
CCAACAGACGTCGCCGACGTGCAGCAAAATCTGGCATTAACGGTTGAAATTGCAGTAATTTTTCATTAACCCAATCGGCTAAAGGGGCACTTTCAAAAGCATTTGACATAACAATAACCTATCTAGGGCGTGTTCTGATTTGGGAAATGTGATTAAAACGACGATAAATTTTAATGAAAACAAGGCAGGAAATTTGGAATATTTACAAGATGCTTAACACAGTTTGACAAAATTTAGCCCGTTTTAGTGCATTTAAGGCATAGGCGCCCAATTGAGGACACGCCCTAATAACTCCAATCTTTAACGCTAATCTTAATCATCGCAAGCATAGACATAAAAACGGATAACAAAGTAACCTCAAGAAGGCTTAATCTCGTAAACAGGCTTGCCGTCTTCATCATCAAGACTGCGGTTTATGGGGCGCGTCGGGTCAAACACATGCGCATCAGTTTGGTGGGCCGGGTTTGCCTGCTGTGCGGCCTGCATTAGCAATGCCATTTTAGCGACCGTTTGTTTTTTACGGCCCAGGGCAAGACTGACCGGCACCAAACGCATAAATTCTAAAAGTTCGGTATATTGCTGTTCATTTTCATCATCTTCCGTAACGTTATAAGCATCGACCTGACTAATTTGCTGCACCGAATTTAACAAATCATCTTCATCGGCACGCATAATGCCGCCCGCCAGCCCAAACCCCAGCAAAAGTCCCGACGCCCAATCGGCCAGCGCCTGCATACGTTCAGACAGGGGGTGCTCATCATCGGGTAACAAGGCATTAAAATCCATGTCGTCCTCAGCCAGCAACGCCGCAATATCGTCCGCTTCATCTACCAACAGTTGCAAGGCTTTCGGCGTAAACGGATCCATTTTTAACACGGCAAAAATCGTCTGCCATTCACTTGATGTAGGGGCCTGGCTAACGCTTAGAATACCGGTGATTAGCCCATGTAATTCGGCAGCACTGGCCCAGTGGTCATGATGTGCAAATGCATCGGCCCACTCTACCCAACCTGAAATATTATCTTGCATATCCGTAACGCCGTAGCCGCACAATTGATCTAGTTTAGCATAGATTAAGCACCTTAAAGATGAGCGTATAATGCCTGTAGGGTGGGTCATATTAAGAATTTTTACAGTATTTTTGATTACATAGCGCTCTTAAATAGGGTTTGAGCATTGCTTATTGACAACGCAGCGCCTATATTAATAGTCATTTTTTTATAACGAATGGTTTTGATATTATGCTGGCCGAACTTCAGCAACTGCATGCCCTTATTCGCACCTTAAGCAGGCAATTACAGGACACACAACATGCGTATCAGACGCTATTAGACCAACCACCCGCTACGGTTGCGCTTGAGCAACGGGTCACCGAGCTTAAACGCTATCATGATGCGCTACAGGTTAAACAGCAAGCCACCGAGCAACAACTTGCGCAAAGGTTATCGGAAAATAGAACCCTGATGCAACGTTTTGAGGCATTAAATCAGGCGCATCAAACATTAAAGGCAGAAATGCAGCGCGTTACGACTGATTTGGCACAACAGGCCTTAGCGCGCCGAACCCTAACAGAAGAACGCGATGCTTTACTGCAAAAATATCAAGTAAGCCGGCAAAGTATTCAGCAAGCGATTGACCGGTTGAGTTTATTGACTCCCGATGCCGAACATTTAAATGCATCAGAATTAGCCCGACAGTCTGTTGATGCAGCCCAGCCTTTAGAGAACACATAATGGACAATACCTTAAGTTTAAGTATTTTTAACCGTACCTTTGAATTTGCACATACGCCCGAACTTGAAGAATCGTTACGGGTTGCCGCGCAGCACGTCGACAATAAAATGAAAGCAGCCCATAAAGCCCACCCGAGTACAGCGCCTGAGCGTCTGGCGATTTTTGTGGCTTTGGAATTATGCCAAGATTTAATTCGGGCCAATAAAATTTTGCAGCAGCAGCAAGGCGCCACCCGTTTAATTCAGCAAATGATTGAAGAAACGCAACAAGAGGTTGAGCATCATCAAAAATTGGCTGAACAACGCACGCTTAAGCCGGTAACCTCTGAGCAACGTACTCGTGAACAGCCCGCCACTGGTATACCGAAATAAACCTTTAATCGCTTAATGCTGATGTTGTGGCTTAAACCTTCGGCACACCTTGCACAATGCAAACGGCTTGCCTATAATAAAACTTCTGGGGTGTTCGCGAGCGCGTCCAATTCCTTGAGCCGATATCATCTGTAAAGGGTGTGTCCTGCTTGTATTTTGTGTGTGTCTGTTCTGCGGACCCTTTAAGTACAGGCGGCACTCCCGCCTTGAACCTTAGGGTTCAAGGAAACGACATGGCAGCGGCACTCCGGTCCTTTTTTATATTCTTAATAATACTCTATTACTAAATTTTATAACCTACCCACTCATTAAGTTCTTGTTATCGCATCTTGAATCAATAGCAATGAGCCCCATATTCTTTGATAGATGCTTAATTATTGAGGAACAGATGATGGCAGGCGGTTGGGCTCCTGACGGTGCAGAACAGGCACAAATTGATGCGACTCTCAATGATGCGATTGAACAGGCGCGGCGTGCTTTGCCGTCGGGTGAGAGTGCGATGCATTGCGAAGAATGTGATGGGCCTATTCCTGAAGTCAGGCGACAAGCCGTACCGGGCGTGCAATATTGCGTTAAATGCCAAAATAACCTAGAAAAACATCAACATACGTTAGAATTATTTAACCGACGCGGCAGTAAAGACAGTCAATTGCGTTAGGTAAATTTTTTAGGTTTCATGTATGTCAAACCAAAAAAAGCGCTCTCTAAAGAACGCTTTTTATCAAGTAAAACAGTCATTTAACCCTTAAAACTGTGCAAAAAATGCCCGTGCCGTTGTTGCACAGAATGGTGCCAACATGCCGTGATAGTTTTGTAGGGCTGCCGGACTGGTCGCAAGCATAGGGTTAAATGCACCGGTAAACAGTTGCTGCTCGGTGGCTGCGCTGCTCCGGACGGCGCTATCAACTGCGTTGTTTAAGCCACTCGACGTAACCGCCCCACTATCCATATCAACGACCGCATACGACATGGTAAAATGATTGGCCAAACTTGCAAAAATAGTACCCATCGCTCCTGTATTTGGCTGATAAGGCACCGTCATATCACGATTACCGGCACAGAATAAAATAGGCATGGTAGGTGCTGAGTTGGCGACGTTATTAACCGGCGCAAACACTTCGCGTAAATCATTGGTTTTAAGAGCTTGCCGCAATGTATTTTTAGGAGCAGTTGCAGTCAAACCATAATTGGTCCGTGTG
>JAGLBJ010000088.1 GCA_018260315.1 Moraxellaceae bacterium
ACGTTAAAAATGTCATGACCAATGCCGTGCCTTATGCCTTGTTACTGGGGCAGGGTCCGCAGTCACTTGGGGCACGTATGGGAACGATTCCTATGCAAGGCGCAAGTGGTATTGAAGGGCCCTAATCATTTCTGGCTATACGGGGTAAGCTGTAAAGCAGGACTTGATTAAACAGATAAACAAGGAATAACGCAATGCAATGTCTTTATTTTGATGGATTGAGGGGCGAACTGAATGCGCCAATATCCTTTAGCTAACTTTTCTCCGTTTAGGCGAGCCTTAGCAGTATGGACGGCTTGCCTGTTAGGACTGTCAAATCAAGGCAGTTTTGCAGCCCCTTTAACCGTGCCGGTATCGACCAGAGAAGCCGTATCAGGCTATAGTTTACTGATCAATTTAACGCCGGGCATGTGCTTTTTAAATCCTTCGATGCGGAGTTTGCGCCAATGCCAGGAAGGGTTTGCGTTAACGGTTGCCAGTCTGAAACCAGAATTTTTAAGCGGGCATAGTCTGGGTAATTGTACACAAAGTACAGCCCAGTTATCGCCGGTACAATTGCGCATTGTCGAACGGATTATGCCCGATGATGGCTTGCGTAACCTCGACTGGCAACAAAGCGGCGCCTGTACGGGTATGACCGCAAATAATTATTTTCGTACCATTGCCAAATTGGCTGACCAGTTACGCTTGCCACCGCAAATTAACGCCAGTCGTCAACTCGTCATGCGATATACTGAATTGTTCAATAGCATTACCGAGCTTAATCCGACATTGCCCAAAAATGGTCTGCAATTGCATTGTGCCTCGGGTGCAGAATCAGGCCATCAAGCGATTTTAGTGCAAATGCGTGTTTGCTATAATCCCAATGGCATGTACCGTAGTTGCCCAAGTAGCGTGTATGCCAATTGTCCAAGCCGATTTTTAATTGAGGTCACCCCATAACGTTTTTATTAACAGATTATTGGCTAACTCAGCTTTATTTGGTATGACCTTTTTAAAAACGAGTTAAAATGGCGCAGTTTATGGTTTAATACCATAACTTTTTTAAGTTACACTGGGTACAAACTACTGGAGTTCTAAAGATGAAAACCCCCGTTCGCGTTGCAGTGACAGGTGCTGCTGGTCAAATTGGTTATAGTTTATTATTTCGTATTGCTAGCGGTGAAATGCTAGGTAAAGACCAGCCGGTTATTTTGCAGATGCTTGAAGTTCCTGTTGAAAAAGCGCAACAGGCCCTAAAAGGCGTGATGATGGAACTCGAAGATTGTGCATTTCCGTTATTAGCTGGCATGGTTGGTACAGATGACCCCAATGTCGCCTTTAAAGATGCTGATTATGCCTTGCTGGTCGGCGCGCGTCCTCGTGGTCCGGGCATGGAACGTAAAGATCTACTACAAGAAAATGCCAAAATTTTTACTGTACAAGGTAAAGCCTTAAATGATGTTGCCAGTCGTCATGTTAAAGTGCTTGTGGTCGGCAATCCGGCTAATACCAATGCCTATATCGCCATGAAATCGGCGCCGGATTTACCGGCTAAAAACTTTACGGCCATGTTGCGTTTAGACCATAATCGCGCGCTATCTCAACTGGCTGCTAAAACCGGTAAACCTGTTGCCGACATCGAAAAAATGGTTGTTTGGGGGAATCATAGTCCAACCATGTATGCCGATTATCGTTTTGCGACGATTGATGGTCAAAGCGTTAAAGATATGATTAACGATGAGGAATGGAACAAAAACACCTTTTTGCCAACAGTCGGAAAACGGGGTGCAGCCATTATTGAAGCGCGTGGTTTATCGTCTGCGGCCTCTGCGGCTAATGCTGCAATTGACCATATGCGCGATTGGGCACTGGGTACCCATGGCAAATGGGTCACGATGGGTGTTCCAAGTGATGGAAGTTACGGGATTCCTGAAGGGATTATTTATGGTATACCTGTGACCACAGCAAATGGCGAATATACCCGCGTTACCGATTTGCCGGTTGATGCCTTTAGCCGTGAACGTATGGATTTTACCTTACAAGAACTGCAAGAAGAGCGTGACGGTGTTGCGCATTTGTTAGGCTCGTAATTGCTTTAATCTGCTATGAGCGTAGCCAAATTATGGTTCGATTTTAGATGAATTGCGCTTAAAGGCAGTTTAAAGTCGAATCATGTACTCTCGCTTTTATGTAATATCATTTAAAGGTGTTTAGCCATGATGAACTTATCTGATGTAAATATGGAAATGTTTTTTGAACAGTTAGGCTTAGACAGTAGTGAGGCGGCGATTGAGCAATTTATTACCACTCATCAATTGCCTGCTAATGTTCAAGTATCTGAAGCGCCCTTTTGGAGCAATGCTCAGCGCTCATTTATTAAAGAAGTCTATATCAGCAATGCTGCCTGGGTTACTTTTGCTGATGAATTAAATGCCCGCCTGCATGAAGATGCCCATATTAGCTAATTAGGTTGGTGTTTGGCCTTTGTTGCAAGAAGACCCTATTTAATTAAATAGGGTTTTTTAGGATCATTAGGTCATTACTGAAGTCGAATTCATTTGCCCCTGCATAGTTGAATAACCTTTAGGGTAAGCTCTTTTAATTGCGAATAGCATAATCTACCGTTACCACCACACGGGCAATTTTATCAACGGTTGTGGTATCGTAATCGCCGCCTTCACTGTCGGTTGACAGTGGGTTACGAATTTGAAATATGCCCTGTGATGCCGAGCGCATTGCCCCGACGTTTACATCGCCACTTTTGGCAAATTCCACCGCACGATCATGGGCATTTTTAGTGGCTTGGCCGATTAACGACAGCTTGATTTTTTCTAAATTACCGACCAGGTATTGTGTACTGGTATCATGAATATTAACGCCGGAACTCATTAAATCCTCGGCAGCTTTATTTAACACGATGGGTTTAAGTACATCATTAAGCACAATTCCGATATCTTGGCTTAAATCATAGCCAATCAACGCCCCATCTGAGCCATTTTCAAGCTTGGCATAAACCGGTGTTGAGGTCCAGTCTGGGTGAGTAAATG
>JAGLBJ010000089.1 GCA_018260315.1 Moraxellaceae bacterium
GCACTGCATTAAGCGCCATTTGCATCGATTGTTTCAAAATGCCCCAGGTACTATACATAATAAACAAAATAATGATTAAACTCACCAGCGCATCAAGCCAGTACCAGTCGCTCAGGTAAATAATAACGCCCGTTACCACGACACCGACCGACACCAGCGCATCGGCCAATAAATGCATATAGGCGCTTTTCACGTTTAAATCGTCCTGATTGCCACGCATAAACAGCCACGCCGACACGCCATTGACTGCAATGCCTGCCAACGCCACCCACATCACAGTTTGACCGGCCACTTGCGGGGCATTATTTAAATGCTGGACGGCTTCAAGCGCAATGGCCCCACACGCGACCATTAAAAATAGCGCATTGACTAACGCCGCCAAAATTGAAGTACTACGCAGCCCATAGGTATAGCGAGCCGTTGGTTGCCGTAACGATAAAACCGCAGCGCCCCAAGCAAGTGCCAAGCCTAAAACATCTGATAGATTATGCCCGGCATCGGCCATCAATGCAGTGGAATGGGCCATAAATCCATAAAAAAATTCAATGACCACAAACGCTGTATTTAAAAAAATAGCCAGTAAAAAGGCCCGACTGCTTGGCGCAACGGCATGATGATGGTCGTGGTCGTGGTCGTGGTCGTGGTCGTGGTCGTGGTCGTGGTCGTGGTCGTGAAGATGTTGCGCCGTCATTACAAATTCACTCAAAGCTATTTTCGTTATTATTCAATAGAACCGCATTGAAGTCTATTTATTTTGGAATTTTGGAATTTTGGAATTTTTAAAAGTGCTGTTTTAATCAGTTTAATGGTCAAGGGATTATCGGATAAATTCATTCTAAAAAGGTGCCAAATCGTTTATGATGACGAACAATTATTTGATGATACTGTTATGCAGCTTGAGAAAATTTTACAGTCGCAAGGGTTTGGCAGCCGTAAAGAAAGTCGGGCTATTATTGCGCAAGGGCTGGTGTCTGTTCACGGTCAAATCATACAAAATCCTGCTGAAGATTTTAGTACCGATAATTTTACATTTAATGTAAACGGGCAAAATTATACGTTTTATTTTCAAATTTATATGGCGCTCAACAAACCCACCGGTTATGAATGTACACAAAACTCTAGCCATCATCATAGCGTGTTTGAGCTGATTCCCGAACCTATGCAGATGCGCAGTGTGCAACTGGTCGGGCGTTTAGACCAAGATACAACGGGCCTTTTACTGCTTAGCGATGACGGACAGTTTATTCAGGCCCTTACCCACCCGCGCCGCCATGTCGCCAAACGTTATCGCGTGACGACTGCCCAGCCGTTAACACCTGATGAAATTGAGCGCCTCACCTATGGCGTCATGTTAAAAGGTGAAAAAGGCGTTTTTAAAGGTAGCGACGTGGTGCAAACGGATACACATGAAGTCATTTTTTCCATTCATCAAGGGCTTTATCATCAGGTTAAACGCATGGTAGCCGCCGCAGGAAATCATGTAAACGCGCTCGAACGCATCGAAATTGGCCAGTTAAGTTTAGCGTCGTTAAATTTACCGCTCGGCCAATGGTGCATTTTAACCCCGCAGCAACAGCAGGCGGCACGGTTTCATAGTTTAAGCACATAAGGAGTTGCCATGTGGGTCATTTATATGCTGGTGCCGTTTAGCCTCGTGTTTTTGGCAGGTGCTATTTGGGCCGTACGATTTGCCGTACGCTCGCATCAATTTGAAGATTTAGATAAAGCCGCTTATCAAGTGATATTAGATGACCGTTTGGCCCAGCGTGATGCTTCAAAACCAGACGCTAAACCGCCAACCGATACGCCAACCTCTTCTTAAATAACTACTTTTTTTATTTATTTTAAATTTTATTTTTATTTAATAATTAGCAAAGGAGTAACCGTTTGTTTGATTTAAATTTAGGCCTTTTGGCTGCCGCGTTTAGTGCAGGATTTTTAGGCTCGCCTCATTGTTTAGGCATGTGTGGCGGCATTGTTACCGCGTTTAGTCTGTCAATGCGCGATATTTCAGCCCGTAAAAAGTTTAGTTTAATTGTGCTTTATCATTTAGGGCGCTTGCTGAGTTATGCCAGTTTAGGGCTGATTGCCGGTTTACTTGGGCAACAATTAGTCAAAATCTTTTCAGAACAATTGTGGCTACGTGGTTTTATCTCTATCGTGTTGATTATGCTCGGTTTATCGTTAGTCGGCCTGCCTATTTTATCGGGGCTGGAACGTGTTGGGCATCGTGTCTGGCTAGCACTGGCACCGTTACGCAAACGTTTATTTCCATTAGTCACTGGACCACGTGCCCTAGCCGCAGGTTTATTATGGGGATTTTTACCCTGCGGACTGGTCTACAGTGGTATTTTATTATCACTTGGCATCGGTTCGGCGCTTTCTGGGGCCGGGTTAATGTTGATTTTTGGCATAGGAACCTTGCCGATGCTGTTACTGACTGCATCAACGGCACATGTCCTGCAACAGGCCATTAAACGGTTTAAACTTCGTCAATTAAATGGCATGTTATTGATAATCGCTGGATTATGGACATTTTATCCGCTATTCGGTGGTCATCATCATATGAATCATGACATGAGCATGAACCACGACATGAGCATGAACCACGACATGGGTATGGATCATCATATGAACCATGCCGGCATGCCTTCTAATAGCGTGCTACCCCCATCTAGCCTCCCGACTGTTCAACCTTCACCTGCTAGCCAACCGCACGCTATGAACGAT
>JAGLBJ010000008.1 GCA_018260315.1 Moraxellaceae bacterium
CCAGCTATGAACCTTGGATGCAAGCCCACGATTTAGAAGGGGGTATTTATTCGCAAATTAGCGGCATTGACGTAGTGCGCGACGCCGACGGCACCTATTTTGTGCTGGAAGATAACCTACGCACGCCTTCCGGTGTCTCTTACATGCTTGAAGGGCGGCATATTAGCGAAAAATTAATGCCTGAATTGTTTAAGCAACAATCGATTGTGCCCGTAGCCAGCTATCCTGAACAGTTACGTCAAACGCTGGTTGAATGCTCTAAGGTGTCTGACCCGCAAATCGTGGTTTTAACGCCGGGCCGCTTTAACAGTGCCTATTACGAGCATGCTTTTTTAGCACGGGAAATGGGGGTGCCACTGGTTAATGGCTTTGATTTGTTTGTTCAGGGTCAACATGTTTATTTGCGTTCTATAGCGGGTTCGGTACGGGTTGATATTATTTATCGCCGGTTAGATGATCAGTTTTTAGACCCGCTTGCGTTTAATCCCGACTCTCAACTAGGCGTGCCAGGCCTCATGTCGGTTTATCGGGCGGGCAATGTCGTTATCACCAATGCGCCGGGCACCGGCGTGGCCGATGACAAATCAATTTATCCGTATGTTGATGATATGGTGAAATTTTATTTAGATGAAACGGCTATCTTGCCCAGTGTAAAAACATTGCAATGCAGTCGCCCCGATGACTTGGCCTATGTGCTAGAGCATTTAGAAGAACTGGTGGTTAAAGAGGCTCAAGGGTCAGGCGGCTATGGCATGTTGGTCGGTCCAAAATCAACTCAAGCCGAAATTGCAGCCTTCAGGAAAAACCTGGAACGCGAACCGCAAGCCTACATTGCGCAGCCGACCCTGGCGCTTTCAGTGTGTCCGACGATTATTGATGATCGAGTTGAACCCCGACATATCGACTTGCGCCCCTTTGTATTGTCAAGCCCAAAACAGGTGCGTATAGTGGCCGGGGGCTTAACGCGGGTTGCATTAACGGCAGGTTCGTTGGTGGTGAATTCGTCACAAGGCGGAGGTATTAAGGATACCTGGGTAGTGGACTTGAACACTTCACCAAGCCTGTAACGCTGCCTACCAATCAAGGAGTAATGTTTTTATGTTATTAAGTTTATCGACCGCAGAGAATTTATTTTGGCTTGGGCGTTATATGGCTCGGGTTGAAAGCTTATGTCAAATTTTACCGTTTACCGATGATGGAAAAGCCTGTGCTTATGCCAATGCCTTTGGATTATCGGCGTGGAATGCACAAACACTGCAAGCGTTATTTGATGACCCCAACACAGAATTTTCGGTGCCCGGTACCTTGGCGCATATTCAGATCAATACCCAAAATGTACGCGGGGTGTTATCGCAATCGGCGTTTGAGTCACTGCACCGGTTAGCCGATATTAGCCATGAGTCATTTAAGAGCATCGCCGATTTGGTTGCTCAAAGTAGCAATGCCTTTGCCCATGAGCAAGCCAATGTTCGGGTATTTTGGCAACTTGGAGTGCGTATTGAAGCGTTAGACCGTGCATTAAGGTTGCAAGAACCCTTAGAGCTACCTGTAGCGCGTTTGCAAGAGGTGACGACTCACTTACCGGCGGGCTGGCAAACTGTCCACCAGCATATGCAGCAGTTAGTGGAAGTACCCGATTTAAACACGTTCTATAATGTATTAGATATTTTAAACAGTTTATTTTTTGATGGTCCTGCTGACCATTCCATGCAACCTATGCAATTTATTCAAGCCCAAAGCCACACTATTTAATAGCATTCTGTTTAATCCAAGAGCTTCTGTAATGCTTGAGCGGCAATGTGTTGAGCATGTGGATAGGTATCAAAAAAGTTTTATTTTGGTGCACGGCATAAAAGATTTTAAGGTAAAATAGGTACTCGATAGCCTAAAGATTAAACCTTTTTTAAGCTAAAACTCATCTGGTGAAGATGGAATAATGAGCTAGGCGCAAAGCTGCGTACGATTGCAAGTATAGATTTTTTTTAAATTGTCATCTGGACGCATTCAATGAAGCTGCTAATCAATCATCAAACCATGTACCATTATGAGGCATGGGCTTATCATGGCGTGCAATATTTGCGCATGACGCCCAAAACGACGCCGGTTCAGCAGGTGGTCAATTGGAACCTTGCGGCAGTCGGTGAATTTCATCATCAAGCCGATGGTTTTGATAATATATGGTCGACATTAACCATCAACGAACCCCATCACCATATGATGATTATGGCGCAAGGCCAGGTTGATATTGATGATAAAGCTGCCTATTTAATCGACCCACAACAACCCAACGCTTTATTTTTGACGCCGACACCTTTAACCACGGTTGATGAGGCCTTAATCGATTTTACTAAAACTTACTTAACCGATTTAACCCAGGCGGGCTTGATACGTTTGGCTGAAGCGATTTTGGAAAAAATTCCGTATACACCGGGCAGTACAGACGTGATGACCACGGCGGCGCATGCCTTTGCGCAAGGGCAGGGCGTGTGCCAGGACCATACGAATGTGATGCTGGCGTGCGCGCGTCATAGTGGACTGCCAGCGCGCTATGTAGGCGGTTATTTATATACCAACAGTGATACGCATTTGGCCAGTCATGCATGGGCTGAAGTATGGCTGAATGGGGCATGGTATAGTTTTGATATCAGTAATCAGTTGTTTAGCCCGAGTCATCATGTACAAGTGGCCGTCGGGCGCGACTATCTGGACACGGCACCCATACGGGGCGTTCGTAGCGGAGGCGGTGAAGAACGTATGCAGGCGTTGGTTCAAGTGTTGCCGCTTTAGCCGGTTAATCTGATACAATGGCACTATAACAGGGCGATGCTATGTAAATCCAGGACTATGTCATCTTGGTTAATCTTAAAAAATTGTATTGCTCCATTACCCTATAGGCTGCTAAATTAACGCTCTTACCTAAAGCGACAGGTCGTCAATAGACGTTTTTTGTGAAATCGGTTAATTTTTTTTTGGGTTAAAATAGGATAAACTGATGACCTATTGTGTTGCAATGCGACTGGAAGAAGGCTTAATTTTTGTCAGTGATTCCCGCACCAATGCCGGTATAGACCATATTGCGACGTTTCGAAAATTGCATCGTTTTGGCATTCCGGGTGAGCGGCTTATTGTGTTACAAACGGCAGGCAATTTGGCCACGTCGCAAGCGGTTATTACCCGGTTATTTCATCGTATTCAAGCCGATCAAGATGTTCATTTAAATAACGTGCCGACTTTATTTGAAGCAGCCATGTTGGTAGGCGAAACCATGCTTGAAGTGATGAATAAAACTGCCGTTTTGTCTAAAAGTGATGAATATGATTTTTCAAGTTCGATTTTATTAGGTGGGCAAATCAAAGGCCAGCCCTGTGAATTGTATAATATTTATCCGCAAGGCAATTTTATTTCTGCAACCCAGGATACTCCTTATTTTCAAATTGGTGAAAGTAAGTACGGTAAACCGATTATAGATAGGGCACTTAATTATAATAGTTCGTTAGATAAATCATTGCGCTGTACGTTGATTTCGTTTGATTCGACTATTCGCTCTAATTTATCGGTCGGTACGCCGCTTGATGTGCTGGTCTATCGCGCCGATAGTTTTGATTTTCCGGAAGGTCGCCGCGTTTACGATAATGACCCGTATTTTGCGATGATTCGGCAACAATGGTCCGATGGTTTGCGCAGTGTATTATCGGCTTTGCCCCCACCACCCGATGATTATTGGCGTTAATTCGCTTAGACGTTAAACCCAAAAGCCGGTCATTATTGAAAGAACCGGCTTTTTTATGTGGCGCCTATTAAACGCTGTCGGACTTTATACCGCCATAAATCTCAACAGTCATCAAAGACTACAGCACTTTAACAAACGCCTTAGCCTTACTAAATTCAAAGTTGTCAGGATTGACAGTACGTAATTTTAGCCAATACTGCCAGGTATAGCCCGGCCATAGGGTAAAGTTTTTGCCATTTTCCTGTTGATACCAACTGACACAACCGCTTTGCCATACGGTATTTTTCAGTTCAGCCTGTAGCCACTGGTTATACTTCGTCTGAACTTCAGCCTTCACGTTAATATAGTCGGTCTTATGTTTTTCGTTGGCTTGAATCAGCTTAATAATGTAATCGGCTTGCGTTTCGATCATAAAAATCATTGAGTTGTGCCCCAAGCCGGAATTGGGTCCAATCAATTGAAACAGGTTAGGAAAGCCTGTAGTCATCACGCCCAAATAAGCCTCTGCACCGTCTTTCCAGTCATGCATCAGGTCATGGCCCGGCAATCCGGTCAGGGGAAAATCCTTTAAATAAATACGAGGGTCAGTAATAAAGCCGGTACCATAAATAATGCAATCGACAGGGCGCTCAACGCCGTCCTTAGTCACAATACTGTATTCGCGTACTTCCTGAATGGCATCGGTGACCAATTCCACATTTTTACGGTTAAACGTAGGATAGTATTTATTGGATACTAAAATGCGTTTGCAGCCAAAAGTGTAATCGGGGGTTAGTTTTTCAACCAGCTTGGCGTCTTTAACCTGAAATTTAATCCATAATTTGGCTAGTTTTTGCACTTGTTCAGCAATTGCCGGCTTAATAACCGGTAATAAGCGCGATTCGTTAGACCAATAAATACGCATACGGTGCAATTGGCGAACCACAGGGAATTTTTCAAACAAGGTTTTTTCAATCGACAAATAACGACGGTCATCGCGCGGAATAACCCAAGCCGGAGTACGCTGAAACACGTAAAGTTGCTTGACAAGCGGCGCAATCTCAGGAATATATTGAATCGCGCTGGCACCGGTACCGATTGAGGCGACTTGCTTATCCTTTAAATCATAATCATGGTTCCATTGCGCCGAGTGAAAAGTTTCACCCTTAAAGTTTTCAATACCGTTAATGTGTGGAATTTGCGGTATATGCAAGGGACCGGCAGCCATCACAAAATATTGACAATCGATTGTGTCACCATCTTTTAATAAAACAGTCCAACGACCTGTTTGTTCGTCAAAATGTGCGCCCGTGACTTCACTATTGAACCGGGTATAATCGGAAACATGATGCTTTTGTGCGGTATCTTGAATATAGTTATAAATTTCACGCCAATTGGCATAACGTTTAGACCAGTCCGATTTTCCCTCAAACGAATATGAATACATATGCGATTGAATGTCACAGCCCGCGCCGGGATAAGTGTTTTCACGCCATGTACCGCCGGCACTGGCTGCTTTTTCAAGCAATACGATATCCGTATAACCTGATTGTAATAAGCGAATAGTCATGGCTAAACCGCCAAAACCGGCACCCATAACAGCAACCGTTACGCGGCGATGCAGAGGTGCGGACGCTGGGGTTGGCGTGATAGCGTTCATAGAAGCTCCAAAACATGAAGAGAGATAAAAACATAGATAAATCGTATAAAAATCATACCAGCATTATCCCAATTTGGCAATGCTCATTGTCAGTATAGTGATTGGCTGTTTTTACAAAGCGTTTCCAGAGCAGCTGTAAGCCTACGCCACCAAATAAATACCACCATCAGAGTGGACTTGAATGGGTACATGAACTAAAGATTTTCCAAGACAAGGACCCGCTACACAACGTCCAGTTTCAGTTTCAAACAGGGCGCCATGATTGGCACAGATTAAATACTCATGGTCTAAATCCATAAACTGCTGCTCTTGAAATTCAAGCGAGATATTTAAATGCGGACAGCTATTTTTATAGGCATAAAATAAGCCATCACGCTGGGTGATAATCACCTCACCGATTGAGGTATCAAAGCTGCGTGCATCACGTTCTTCAATTTGTTCAGTTTTGGCAATGCATTCGGTCATAGTCGTCATGGTATCCCTCTGTTGAGTTAGGCACTAAACTTTGTTAAAAACATACAGCTCAAAAATCAACTTTTAAACCTACATTTTAAGTGGTTTGTAAGACCGTGGCTAAAATGTGCTTATATTGAACAGGATTTAACCGTGGACCAAATTGCGCGACAATAGCTGTGGCAACGCTAACGGCTAAAAATCCGCATTGTGTAAGCGGCATTTTTTGGGTCAGGCCGTATAAAAAGGCGCCCGCAAACGCATCACCCGCTCCATTGGTATCGAGTACTTGCGTCGCCACTTGCGGTGGCAGGGGCTGCACTAAACCAGTGGCATGTGAAATGACGGCGCCATGTTCGCCACGAGTCACTACCACAAGCGGAGCATACTGTTTTAAGGCGATCAGAGCTGCATCTAACGTGTCGGCGTTGGTAAATAAACGTGCTTCCATTTCATTGCAAAATAACAGGTCAACGCCGTCATCAATCATTTCTAACAGACCGGTTTGGGCATATTGCACCATGGCCGGGTCGGATAAACTGAGCGCAATTTTAATATTTTTTTTACGGGCCGCCTGCCGCAAGACTTTGACAGCGTGACGTGCACTGTCACTGGTCGCCAAATAGCCTTCAATATAAATATACTGGGTTTCGTCGGTGAGCGGCGTTAAATCCATATGTTCTGTACTCAGTTCGCTGCTGACGCCTAAATGAGTTTGCATCGTGCGTTCACCTTCGGGAGTCACCAACACAAGGCAGGTGCCTGTTGTACCCAGCGAACGCGCGCGCGGTGCCACTTGAACACCGGCTGCTTGTAAATCATTTAAATAAAAATCGCCTAAAGGGTCTTGACCAACGCTACAGGCATAAAATGCACTAGCTCCCAAAGCGGCTGCGGTATAGGCTGTATTGGCTGCTGAGCCGCCGCCCATTTGTCCGGTGGGTGTGGTATGTTTGCTTAATAATCCGATTAACTGTTGTTGGTCAACGGCATTGGCAAGCTGCATGGTGCCTTTGGTTAACTGGCAACGGTTTAATAATGCATCATCGACGGGAAATTCATGGTCAACAAGCGCATTACCGATAGCGTAAATTTGTGCAGACATTATAGTTCCTTATGGTTATCAAGTTTAATAAGACGTGAAATGCAGATGTCCTGAATCATAACAGTTAATGGCGAAAAATTCATGGCGTTTTAGCCAAGCACCTCACATCAATCATCGTATCATTGAGCTATCCCATAAGCTTATAGTTTTTGCAAAAAATCCCTGATAACGTACTCTAACGTCTTCAGTAAAAACAGGAAACAAGCGGGCTATTTTGCTAAAGTCGACTTGCAAATGAATCCTTTGAGCGCCATAGTAAGTAAAGCCACAAGGTTCATACCACTTAAGTTTAGTTAAGCATTTTTTGGAGTTTATATGCCGCATAGCGCACCTGTCCATTTAGCCTATCAGCAAACCGATTCTCAACCTTTGGCAGTATCAAATTCTATGTTCAATCAACAACAAGTTCATACTGCATTTGACCTGGTGCGTACGGTTGCCGTACCGGCCCTAAGTGCGGTTTTATATGAAAGCCGGCATCGCAAAACCGGCGCGCTGCATTATCATTTAGCCTCGGATAATACCGAAAATGTGTTTATGGTGGCGTTTAGAACGCAGCCCATGGATTCACGCGGGGTAGCACACGTATTGGAACATACGGCCCTGTGCGGCTCAAAGCGTTTTCCGGTGCGTGACCCGTTTTTTACCATGATTAAACGCTCATTAAATACCTTTATGAATGCGTTTACGTCGGCGGATTGGACGGCGTATCCGTTCGCGACGCAAAACCGTGCCGATTTTTTTAATTTGTTGTCGGTGTATTTAGATGCTGCATTTTTTCCGCTACTCGACCCGTTAGACTTTGCGCAGGAAGGCATTAGGGTAGAATTGGACGAACAGCAAAAACCGACTTATAAAGGCATCGTGTTTAATGAAATGAAAGGCGCTATGAGTTCGCCATCAGACCAGCTATATCATAGTTTGGCTGAGCATTTATACCCTGAAACGACCTATCATTATAATTCGGGTGGTCATCCGGCGTATATTCCCGATTTGACCCATCAGGATTTAATTGATTTTCACGCATCGCATTATCACCCGTCAAACGCGATATTTATGACCTATGGCGATTTGCCGTTACTGGATTTACAGCAGGCCATTGAAGATTTGGCGCTTAAACAGTTTACGCAAGGCACGCGGCGTCATTCGAAGCCGGAACGTCGTTTAGCGGCTCCCGTGCAAGTCACGCAAACCTATGCAGTCGATGAATCCGATACCCAGGATCGCACCTATATTATGCTGGCGTGGCTACTGGGCGAATCAACCGATGTAGAAAATCGGCTGGCGTGGCGTTTGGCGGCGGGCGTATTACTTGAAGATGCCGCAGCTCCATTGCATCATTATCTGGAAACGTGCGGCTTGGGGACGGCTCCGGCACCATTTTTGGGGATAGATGACAGTAGCTACGAAATGGCGTTTTATTGTGGTGTTCAGGGCGGTAATCCGGAGCAAGCCGCAGCTTTTGAGGCTGGTGTACTCAATGTCTTGCATGATGTGGTCAGTAAGCCCGTTCCTCCAGAGCGTATTGAAGCCGTGTTGCATCAAATAGAATTGAGTCAGCGTAAAATCGGCGGTGATGGCATGCCCTATGGTTTACAGCTCTTACTGCGGGGCTTGAGTTCAGCAGTGCACGATGCCGACCCTTTGGCAGTATGGCAAATGGACGCGCTAATGGCCAATTTGCGTGCCAAAACACAGGATCCGCAGTGGCTGCCGCAGCTTATTAAAACACAACTTTTGGATAATCCGCATCGTGTTTTATTAAAACTGGTACCCGATGCGCAAAAAACGGCTCAATTACAGCAGGCTGAACAAGCGCGTTTAAATCAAATTGCTGCCGATTTAAATGACCAGGCGCGTGCCGAATTATTAATCGCTGCTCAAAAACTGGCGGAACGTCAGGCCACGCAAGATGACCCCAATGTTTTGCCGCGTGTCGGATTAGCCGATATTCCTGCCGATTTGTGCATCGCTCAAGGGGAAAGCATTGTATTGCCTTTGGGATTGCGAGCAGCACCGTTGTATCGTTATGCAGCCGCAACCAATGGCATTTATTATCATCGTGTGATACTGCCGTTACCGCAAAAACTGGTTGCGAATCCCTTTTTAAACTTATATTTATCGTTAATTGGGCAAGTAGGGGCAGGGGCTGATGATTACTTGCAACTGCAAACCCGGCAAACGGCAACCAGTGGAGGCATCAGTGCGCAAGCGAGCATGCATGGTCAAATCAATGACGCGGGCCAAATAAGCGCATGGTTAATGATTTCGGTTCATGCGCTTGTGTCGCATCTTGATGCTATGGATTTATTGCATACGACGTTTACCCAAATGCGTTTTGATGAGCAGGCCCGTATTTTGGAACTATTACAGCAACGTAAGACTAATTTACAGGCGCATTTGCCTAATCTTGGGCATCATTATGCACTGCAAACAGCTGCACGCCATAGCAGTCAATTTGCAGCTTTAGATTATGCTGCTAAAGGCCTCAATGCGTATTTATGGTTTAAAGATACGGTACAACAAGCCGAGCAATCGCCCGAAAAGCTGCAGTTCGTTATTGATGAATTAGAAACACTGCATGCTGAACTATTAAATTTACCACGTGAGTTTATACTGGTTGCCGAACCGCAGCAGCTCGACTATTTGCAGGCACATTTAGTGCAAACGTGGCAACAGCCGATTTCGGTTATCGTTCAAAAAGCTCAACGAAATCATCAGTTTAGTCCGATGATTCCAGCCGAGTCAGAGGCCGATATCGCGTGGTTGATGCAAACCAATGTTCAAAACTGTGTCGCTGCTTATACTACGGTGCCATTGGAGCATGCCGATGCGCCGGTGCTTATGGTGCTAGGCCCGTATTTACGCAATGGTTATTTACACCGAGCGCTGCGTGAACAAGGCGGCGCGTATGGGGGTGGGGCAGGATACGATTCTGATAGTACAGCATTTAGATTGCACAGTTATCGCGATCCGCGCCTTGCTGAAACCTTTGCCGATTTCAACGCCAGTATTGAATGGTTGTTCAATGATCCGCAGCAGCCGTCACAACTTGAAGAGGCCATTTTAGGGTTAATTGCCGGTATGGATAAACCGGGTTCACCGGCCGGGGAAGCACTCAGAGCGTGTTTATCGACGTTACATGGTCGTTCGCCAGCTCATCAACGGGCATTACGTCACGCGTTACTGGCGGTTACGTTGGACGATTTAAAACGTGTTGCAGCCTTGTATTTAACTCCGGAGCGTCAAATGCGTTCGGTAGCGGCCCCATATACCAAAGAAGCCGAATTGATTAAGCTTGGATTTGAAGTGCGCCGCGTTTAAGCGATTATTTAGGAGAATATAAAAAAGCCTTCTGATGTTTGTTTTAGCCACTTGATAAATATCGAACAGGTCAAAACAGGTATCAAAAGGCTTTTTTTAGGCTGAATTTGTTTACAACCATAGCGAATAAGGTTTATAGAATAACGAAATAAACTTGCGCGACTAGACCAAAAATTTACAAAGATGGTTTTTTGAAAAGGACAGACACTGAATCAATATTATTATGATGTGATGTAATTAACATATGTATTAAATTTTTAAATGGGTGATGACCTCACTCGCCAAACTCCGGCACATGCTAAAAACTGCTACCGTTGCTACCTTCCGGTCCTGGCGGGGTTTACAGCTTAGCATTGCGAAACGACCAGCAAGGCCACCATAAAGAAGGGCTAGTGTAGCAAGGTTTATTTAAATTGCAAGTCGTTTTTTTAAAGTGAACGTAATTTGTTTGATTTTTAAGCAAAATTAATATTTTTAAGTGTCTAGATATGCTTTAATAGACGCATTCTTCTATATTTTACTATGATTATGTCTGCTTCAGAACGTCGGGCTTCTAATAACTCTATTCCGATAGGTCACTCTGCCGATGAGAATGCTTGGGTGCAATCGACCTATGCTTCGCCGCTCGGTCTGTTGCGTATTGTGCATAATGGTCAGCAAATTTGTAGGCTGGATCACTTGTCAGTCAGTGACATTCCTCAATTAACCATTGTTCCACTACCGGTTCAGTGGCAACAGGCCTTTCGTGATTATTTTGCAGGCGATTTAAAGGCGTTGCAGTCTTTACCCGTGACGTTTATCTCAGGTACGCCATTTCAGCAAGCTATTTGGCAGGCTATTCGTCGTATTAAGCCTGGCAAAACGGCTACTTATAAAGATATTGCTGAACAGGTTGGACATCCGCGCGCTTATCAAGCTGTAGGTCAGGCGTTACGCTGTAATCCGATTGCCATTGTGTTACCCTGTCATCGAGTGGTGTGCCAATCGGGTGCTTTAGGCGGCTATAATGGAGCGCATGCGGTGGGTCAAGCGCGCAAGCATTTTTTGTTATGGCATGAAGGCGTCGGAAACCATAGTCAACATGTGTTAAATCTCCCTGAGTATTTAGCCAATGCTTAACGGCTAAAAATCTCTAAAAAAACGTAGGTAATATCGTTTAAGCATGGCATCATATTGGCCTTATTTATCGTGGTTTATTTTAATACTGGAAGGTGTTTTATGAATATTCAGTGGCTTAGTATGTTTCGGTTACGCACCTTGGCATTAATGACTTCAACGATTCTATTACCTTATAGCGTTATGGCAGCACCGGTTGAGATGCGCAGTCTAACACCAACCGCGCTGGGCGATGCTAACAGTCAAGTGCAACAACAAGCCCAAAAAATTCAGGAATTACAACAGGAATTAGCTGCCCTTAAAGCCCAAACCGCTAGTGCAGCATCAAATCAGGAGCGACCCTTAAATCCCATGCCTTTAAACGGTTCTACCGGCTTGCTACCGACCAATACCGCAAGCCAATATGCCAGCCAAAATAAGGGCGTCGATAACAGCGCAGACGCCGACAAACGCGCCTATATTGCAGCTTACGATGCCTATCGGGCAGGGGGTGCCTCACAAGCTATTGGACCGATGCAGAACTTTTTGCGCGATTATCCCAATAGTGTTTACGTGCCCAATGCACATTACTGGCTTGGTGAATTTTATTTAGCCGTGACGCCCCCCAGTTTTGTCAACGCCAAGAAAAATTTTAATATCGTGATGAATACGTATCCCAAAAGCATGAAGGCATCGGCGACCGTTTATCGGTTAGCCACTATGGCGGAAGTGGAAGACCAGCATGGCGATGCCACACGCATGATGAAACTTTTAACCACCGATTATGCCGGTAGTAAGGAAGCCGAATATGCACAAACCTATTTGGATAATCATAAAAATACGTCAACTAAAGCGGCGCCAAATGAAAAATCAGGCGATCATTATGTAACGGGTGAGCATGAACAATCATCAAGCAAAAAATCTTTGACGTCCCACAAAACAAGCGCTAAAAAAGACCGTAAAGACAGTGATACTCAATCGTCTGGCAAAAATATTCATGATAAACAGGTCAAAACGGTGCATGATAAAAAGGAGCATGACAAAAAAGAGCGTGATAAAAAAGAGCATGACAGCACAGAGCGTATGCATAAGGCGGAAAGTAAAACGTCTACTCATAAAAACGATCAAAAAGAACATGCTCATAAACAGGACGACAAAAAAGAACAGACTCAAAAAACCACAGTGAAAAAGGACAATAAATCAGACAACCGTTCTAAAGAGCATAAATCTGCGTCCTATCAGTCTACTAAGTCAAAATCTGAGGAAAAATCAAGCACCAAAGCCAAACATGGCGAAGTAGAGCATAAAAAAGAAAATCATGGCGACAAAAAACAACATGCCAAAAGTGCCGAAAAAGGCACCATAACCAATGAGCCGGTGCATTAATGCTTAAACTTTTTTGAGTCATGGCCCTTAAAAAAAGCTGACGTGTAGCTACATGTATCCTACAATATAGTTGATATTTACACTTTGGCTTATAAAGGGCACGTTATACTTTAAACGGAAAAAAGCGTTAATCCTCAATTAACTTTACACAATTAACTTTACACAATCTTAGGAAATTTTTATGCGTCCTTATAGTAGTGCCTTGCGTGTCGTGGCTTCCATCGTGGCCGGTTTAGGGTTATCAGGTACATTGAGTCAAGCCTACGCTGAACCTTTGCCTGAGCATAAAGTAGTCAATTTAAGCGCCGAGAGTTCGCGCGAAGTTAAAAATGACCAAATGCAGGCTACGTTATTTACTGAAAAAAATAATACCAACGCAGGTGAGTTGGCCAAAGACGTCGCACAAATTATCAATCACGCCATGGAAGTGGCGCGGCATTATCCTAGCGTACAAGTGACAACGGGTAGCCAAAATGCCTATCCGATTTACGATGCCAAACAAAAATTAACGGGCTGGCGCTCGCGGGCTGAAGTGCAGCTTAAAAGTACCGATTTTAAGGCCACCAGTGAATTAATGAGCCAGTTGCAGCCTAATTTACTCATTGAAAGCGTAAATTTTACAGTATCCCCTGAACAGCGCATTGCAGTTGAAAATGAATTGTTGACCAATGTGACGCAAGCCTTTAAGCAGCGTGCCGTTATATTACAAAATGCGTGGAATGCGTCGGGGTATGAACTTATTACCATGAGTGTTAATCCCAGTGAAAACCGGCCGGTACCGTACCCAAAAATGTATGCCATGCGTGCCAGTAGCGCGATGGCCGATGCCAGCGTACCTCCGCAAAATGTGGAAGGTGGCAATAGTAGCGTTCATGTGTCCGCAAATGGCAGTATTCAATTAAGATAACGATTTAAGTTTAATCCTCATAATGAGTCTTTGAAAAATACATTTAAACGTTGGGAATGCTTAAAATAGAATTCCCATTTTTTTGATGAGGCTAACAATGGGTTGCTCCATTCTTAAAATGACTAAATGCCATCTACTAGGCGAAGCTCAGTAGGCATGCTAAACTAGTCGTTTACTAATCTGTTTATAGATTTGCCCGAATTTTTGATCAAGAGGACTGACTGTGAGCCAAGACAATCTACTGGCCTTAACCCAAGAGCATATGGGTCGTTGGAAAAATCGCGAAGAAATTGCAGAACGCATGATTGCGCTGCTTGGCCGATTATATCGCGAGCATGCAGTATTGGTTACGGTTTACGATCGTTCATTGGTAAATCGCTCGGTGATTCAGATTTTAAAAGCCCACCGCCGCGCTCGTATGATTTCGGTTGAATTGTCAGTGGTTGATACCTGGCCCCTGCTTGAAGAATTGGCCAGCCGTACCCATTTGCCAGCCTGTCAAATTGATTTGGGCAAATTGGCGTATCAGATGAAGCAAAACGGTCAGACGCCTAAAGAAGTATTAGATGCAGCATTGCAAGGCGTCGAAGTTAAGCCACTAGCACCGCCTAAAGATGTGGTGCTGTATGGTTTTGGGCGCATTGGGCGCATGTTGGCGCGCTTAATTATAGAACAAACCGGTTTGGGGCGTGGCTTGCGTTTGCGGGCGATTGTGGTGCGTAAATCGAGTGAGAATGATTTATCCAAACGCGCGTCCTTGTTGCGTCGTGATTCGGTGCACGGTACGTTTGAAGGTACGATTTCAACCGATGACGAAAACGAAGCCATTATTGCCAATGGCAACTATATTAAAGTGATTTATGCGGCGAATCCTGCTGAAATCAACTACAACGATTATGGTATTCAAGAGGCGTTATTGATTGATAATACCGGCAAATGGCGCGATGCAGTGGGTCTGTCAGTGCATTTAGGCTGCCCAGGTATTCAGCGTGTTATTTTGACCGCGCCCTCTAAAGGTGAAATGAAAAATGTGGTTTATGGCGTCAATAGCCAGGATATTTTAGATTCTGACCAGATTATCAGTGCAGCGAGCTGTACTACTAACGCCATCACGCCGATTTTAAAAGTGATTGATGACCATTATGGTATAGAGCATGGCCATGTTGAAACGGTACACTCATTTACCAATGACCAAAATTTAATCGACAATTACCATAAAGCTGACCGTCGCGGGCGTGCGGCAACCTTAAATATGGTCATTACCGAAACCGGCGCTGCTAAAGCCGTCGCCAAAGCGTTGCCACATTTAGCGGGTAAATTAACCGGTAATTCGGTACGTGTTCCCACTCCCAATGTCAGTTTGGCGATTTTAAATTTAACCTTGAATAAAGAAACGACACGTGATGATGTAAACGAATTTATTCGTCAAATTTCCTTACATGCTAACTTCCAAGGGCAAATCGAATATACCAACTCAACCGAAGTCGTTTCGACCGATTTTATTGGGTCACGTTCGGCAGGTGTGTTTGATGCGCAAGCAACCATTGTTAGTGGCAACCATGCAACGTTATACGTTTGGTATGATAATGAAGTCGGTTATAGCTGTCAGGTGTTGCGCATTGCTGAACAAATGGGCGGGGCGTCGGTACCTGCTATTCCGGCAGCCCAACCTGTTTAAACAACCGATTGTATGATTGATTCATCTTAATAATCATAAAAAAAACCGCTTATGTTTAATTCATGGAGCGGTTTTTTTAGGATTTAGCTATCGTGATGTCACTTTGTTAACGCAGATTAACTTAAATTTGTATTATTAATGCTGTGTAAATTACCTACCGACCATGCTGCCAGTTTAGCCGCTAAGTCAATCGGCGTTTTGGCGTTAATAGGTGTATTGTAATAGGATAATTGCCAATCCTCCAAGGTCAATGATTGTCGGTGCAAGCAGGCTACAATGGTGCCGGTATGCTTATTGAGGCCGGTATCCAAGGTGAAATGTGCGACTTCGGTACGTTTAACCATATCTAAAACGCGAAAATTAACATCGGCCACTTTATTTAGAGGCTGCCCTGAAAATGAACTGACGACAAACCATAATGTATTGATTTGTGGTGATATTTTGTCAAAGTAAATATCAATACGTTCAGGGTCGGCGGGCTCATCGGGCGACGCATCGTCATCGTCGGTTGATTTTGCCATACGGTCGCCATGATGCTGAATACTTTCAGCGCGTGAGCGCATATTGCCAAACCACACGGTTTCAAGCAGGCCACCGGTTCGGTCAAGCAAAATACACGATAAATCCAAATCTACAGGGTCATTTTTTCCAAAAATCGAATCTAGAAATCCCGTGCCGACTTTTTCGCCAAGCCAGCTTAAGGTAATGCGAAAATGTTTAGCTAAAGTGCCATTATGGGTTAGCTCCAAGGTTTGACTGGGTGAGGGTAATTTAAAATCGGGCATAAGCAAAGTCCATAAAGAGTCATTATCTAACCAGAGTGTAGCAAACTTTAGGGCATGAACAAATATGTTGTTTAATCCTGTTATTGCCTAGATTTTTTAAGTATTAAACCAGAGGATTAAGTGACTAGTGAGTCAGGCGCTTTAGGTTTAGGCGTCAAGGTAATCATTAATACCCCGCCGATATTTAATGCGCAGCCCAACCACTGAAGCGCGTTTAAATGTTCATTTAAGGCTAAAACGGCAATAAAAACGGTCAGGACCGGACCCCCTGAACTGATCATGGCAGCCTGTGATGACCCGATGCGTTCAATGCCCTGCATAAGTAACGTTGTAGGGAGTACGGTCGAAAAGAATCCGAGCGCTACACCATAGCCGATAACAGTCCATGACAAACCATGCAGCCAGACAAGTGGATTAGACGTTATTACAAAAAAATGAATTAAAGCCGCTATACAGGCCAAACTCATGGCCAAGCCGGTAAAGCGCCAACTTCCAAAGCGTTGAATCAAATTGGGGGTCATTACCAAGTAAAGGGCATATGCAACTGCACTAGCAAACACAAAGGCGCTGCCGGTTAACATGCCCTTTTGCTGCAACACGGCTACGCCTTCGCCCACCATCACCAGTAAAGTGCCAGCATAACTTAAAATAAGGGCAATGATAGTACGGGTTTTAATCCGTTGACCTTTTAAAATAGCCATTAGTAAAACGGTTAACGTGGGATATAAAAATAAAATAATGCGTTCTAACGAAGCTGATATGGTTTCTAGTCCGATAAAATCTAAAATACTGGCTAAATAGTAGCCCATAAAGCCTGCTAAAAATAACAAGCCCCAATCTTTAGAGGTTTTAACATGCGTTGATCGCTGACTTAACAAGGTAATGGCAATAAAAAACGGCAAGGCGCTGCCCATGCGTAATGCCAGTAATTGAATACCCGTTAACTGACTGTCGGCATGGTAGGCAAACTTGATTAGAATGGCTTTTAAAGCAAATAGTACCGCCGACAATAAGACGAACAATGTGCCCAAGGTTGCCGATTTTGAAGAAGGGGCTGCCATGCCGAAGGTTCCATTGCCTAAAAATACAAAAGTTTGCGCCTTGACTTGCTGTCTGTCAATGCAGATTTAGTAGGAGTTGATGCTGCTTATAAGATGAATAATGGGCAACATCATGCAGGAAATGGTTAAAAACTTATTAAAACGACCGATTTTAACCCAAATTATGGATACGTTTGAAAATTATTGGTATTTTTTATCTAAATGAACGTAAGAATGCTGTACAATCTTGCACCTTTATGGGATTTTTATGGGGGAAGGCCGGTTCTTTTAGGTCTTCAGTTGACATTGCAGCTTGAGGAAAACTCATGCATATTGGAATTCCTGCCGAAACCGTCACTGGTGAAACGCGCGTTGCGGCTACACCCGATACCGTTAAAAAACTGGTTGCGGGTGGGCATACAGTATTGGTCCAACATGGAGCAGGCGTACGCGCAAGCTACATTGATAGTGCCTACGAGCAAGCGGGCGCGGTCTTAATCGATGATGTTTATACAAATGCTCAAATGTTACTCACAGTACGTGCGCCACAAGGCGATGCGATCAAGCGCCTAAATGCGGGCACCATTGTAGTGGGCATGTTTGACCCCTATCGAAACCCAGAATTAGACACCTTTGCGACTCAACATGTTGCGGCGTATGCGCTTGAACTGTTACCGCGAACGTTATCGCGCGCGCAAAATATGGACGTTTTATCGTCACAGTCAAATTTAGCCGGTTATAAAGCGGTCTTGATGGCGGCTAATGAGTATCAGCGACCTTTCCCCATGTTTATGACCTCTGCCGGAACCGTTAAACCTGCTCGTGTGGTTATTATGGGGGTGGGGGTTGCAGGCTTGCAGGCGATTGCAACGGCACGACGTTTAGGCGCTGTGGTAGAAGCCACCGATTTGCGTCCAACTGCTAAAGATCAGGTTGAATCGCTAGGGGGCAAATGGCTAGATGTGCCTATGTCGCCTGAAGAACAAGAAAAAGCAAAGCAAGCGGCGGCCAGTGGTTATGCGTGGATGCCGGGCGAACAGTACATTAAGGATCAGGCGGTTATCGTTGATAAAGCTGTAGCCAATGCCGATATCGTCATTACGACTGCGTTAATACCGGGACGCAATGCGCCGCGTTTGATTCGCGCCGAAACGGTTGCCAAAATGAAACCCGGTTCAGTCATTCTGGATATGGCGGTTGAAACCGGCGGTAATGTTGAAGGTTCGGTCGTGGGTGAAACCGTGAGTACGCCAAATGGAGTGCGTATTATTGGAACTCCTAATATTCCATCGACTTTAGCGGCGCAATCTTCGGCTTTATATGCCAATAACGTCTTTAATTTTATCAGTACGTTATTTGATAAAGAAGGGCACTTAGAACTCAATGCTGAAGATGAAATTCAAAAGGCATTGTTAGTCACGCATGGCGGCCAAGTGCTGCTTAAACGAGGTTAAGGAGTTACATTATGCCAAACGAAATGCTGACCCATGCAGCCGAACATGCAGCAACCGTGCCTTTTGTATCGGTATTTACCGTTTTTGTAATGGCTATTTTTGTGGGTTACTATGTGGTCTGGGGCGTAACCCCGGCGCTGCATACACCTCTGATGGCAGTCACCAATGCCCTATCGGGTGTCGTTATTGTGGGAGCGATGCTGCAAGTGGTCAGTACCCCGACCTTTGATGTGGTAACTCATGCCATGACGGGCATGCAAGACATTACACCGACCAGTTTGTTGGGCGCATTTGCCGTTTTTCTGGCCTCTATCAACATTTTCGGGGGCTTTGCGGTCACCGAGCGTATGCTTGATATGTTTAAGAAAAAGAAAAAATAAGGGGATAGCACGTGTCATTTATTGCAGATTATGCAAACTGGTTTTATCTTATCGGGGCAGTGTTGTTTATTATGACATTGCGCGGTTTGTCCGGCCCCAAAACCGCTATTATGGGCAACCGGTACGGCATGGCAGGTATGGCCATTGCCATTTTAACCACCTTTTTTGTAGCGCCTGCCCCCGAATCGCCGGTAGTCTGGCTGATTATTGCGGCTATGGTGCTTGGCGGGGCCATCGGTATTTTTCGTGCGCGTACCGTTCCCATGACGCAAATGCCCGAAACGGTCGCTTTGATGCACTCAATGGTCGGTTTATCGGCGGTGTGTATTGCGGCGGCTGCGGTGTTGCACTCAGGCTTGCATCACGACAGTTTACATCGTTTTGAGCTGTTTGTGGGCTGCTTTGTGGGGGCTATTACGTTTAGTGCGTCTATTTTTGCCTATGGTAAACTGGCGGCTAAAAAATGGGCAAAAACCATTAAAGGCGGCAGTGTCAAGCCCATTCAAATTATTTTGCTCGTGCTGATGTTGGCTTGTGGCGCGCATTATTTCTTAACTGAAAATTTGGTATCCTTTTGGGCCATGACGGGTGTAGCGCTGGTGCTGGGCTATTACTGGATTGCCCCGATTGGCGGCGGCGATATGCCGGTGGTTGTGTCGTTGCTGAACTCGTTTTCGGGCTGGGCAGCGGCAGGGATTGGATTTACCTTAAATAATACCATGTTGATTATTGCCGGTTCGCTGGTTGGTTCATCGGGCGCTATTTTATCGTATGTCATGTGTAAGGCTATGAATCGCTCGTTGTTTAACGTGTTGTTTGGTGGATTTGGACAGACAGCCGTAGCAGCCGGTGAAGTAGGCGATGCTAAGCCTAAAAATTATCGGTCTGGTTCTCCCGATGATGCAGGCTTTTTAATGTCAAATGCAGACAGTGTCATCATCGTACCCGGTTATGGTATGGCACAGGGCCGTGCGCAAAATGCGGTCAAGGAACTGGCCAATACGCTTAAGGAAAAAGGTGTTAACGTGCGCTTTGCGATTCATCCTGTGGCGGGTCGTATGCCGGGTCATATGAACGTGTTGCTTGCAGAAGCCGACGTTCCGTATGAAGATATTTACGAAATGGACGAGATTAACTCGGACTTTGCCAGTACCGACGTGGTTTTGGTGATTGGCGCTAATGACGTAGTCAATCCGGCAGCCAAAGATGACCCCAGTTCGCCCATTTATGGCATGCCTATTTTGGAAGCCTATAAAGCGCAAACCGTCATGGTGATTAAACGTTCTATGGCAACCGGTTATGCGGGCTTGGATAACGATTTATTTTATCTTGATAAAACCATGATGATTTTTGGTGATGCCAAAAAAGTTGTGGAAGATATGAGTAAATCCATCAACGGGGGTCACTAAGTCTGTGGTCACCAAGTCTAATTTTTTCTAAACCAAAAAACCGTCTGGACCATCAGACGGTTTTTTTTATGTAAACAGCCTAAATTAAAACTATCCCTAAATCAATTCAAATCGACCAGGAACACCAGCTCCTCATTTAAGTTGCACAACATTAAACGACCAGCTTAACGATTGGCTTAAAGTTCCATGATTGAACAGATGTTTTTTTATTAAAAACAGGTACACTCTGACATCACCCTCACTCAATAGAGAAAGCAGCCATGTCATTACGTTGGACCGATACCCAGGACATTGCCCTCGCGCTACTTGAAGCTCACCCCGATTTAAATCCGCGTGTCATTCGGTTTACCGACCTGCATCGCTGGATTTGCGAATTGCCCGCCTTCAACGATGACCCTAATCGCTCCAATGAAAAACTCCTGGAAGCCATACAAATGCAATGGCTAGATGAATTTGACGATTAATCGGTAAAAGCCTCTAAAATAAGTTAAAGATTTTGTGTAAATGCTATCTTTAACGTTTAAGCACAGTATAATACGCACGCTGTAGGTCAATTTTGTATTTTTCTTTTGGAGTAAACCATGGCGATTGAACGTACATTGTCTATTATTAAACCCGATGCAGTCGGCAAACATCATGTCGGTGAAATTTTGGGCCGTTTTGAAAAAGCGGGTTTAACGCCGATTGCCATTAAAATGAAACACCTCTCTAAAGCCGATGCTGAAGGCTTTTATGCAGAACACAAGGAACGCGGTTTTTTTAACGATTTAGTCAGTTTTATGACCTCTGGCCCGGTCGTGGTATCGGTTTTAGAGGGCGAAAATGCCGTATTGGCTCACCGCGATATTTTAGGTGCAACCAATCCTAAAGATGCGGCACCGGGTACCATTCGGGCCGATTTTGCCACCAGTATTGATGAAAATGCTGCGCACGGTTCAGACTCGGTAACATCAGCTACACGTGAAATTGCTTATTTCTTTAAAGATGATGAAATTGCTCCGCGTACTCGTTAATCGTTTGTTTATATCGTTTTAAACCAACGTACAGCCATATCTTTTAGAGAGATTAAATAAGGTATGGCCTGTTTTTAAACGATTGTTATAGTTTTTTAATTGGAGTTTGTAACCCTGTGCCTTATACCGACATTCCCTTAGCATTAACAGGTGTTCCCGAAATTAGCCCGTCTGTTGCTGCTAAGGATATGGACACGTCTAAGCTCAATTTGTTGGGCTTGACACGCGCTGAACTCGAAGAATTTTTTGTCTCGTTGGGTGAAAAAAAGTTCCGTGCCGGTCAGGTCATGAAATGGATTCATCAATTTGGCGTAACCGATTTTAATCAAATGACCAATATTTCAGGCGCGCTGCGTCAGCGATTAAGCCAATGTGCTGTGGTCGAACCGCCTGAAGTTGTGCATAAACAGTACTCGCAAGATGGTACGCGTAAATGGGTCTTTCGGGTGGGGGCGGGTACGGGCTCGCTTGTTGAAACGGTCCTTATTCCGGCCGACGATAAAACGGGTACGCGTAAGACCTTGTGTATTTCCAGTCAAGTGGGCTGTGCGCTTGATTGCAGCTTTTGCAGCACCGGCAAACAAGGTTTTGAACGCGATTTAACGGCTGCAGAAATCATTGGGCAGTTATGGGTGGCCAATCAATCGTATATGGAAGACGTTGCCCCCAATGAACACACGCGAACGGTGACTAATGTCGTGATGATGGGTATGGGTGAACCGCTTTTAAACTTTGAGCCGGTGGTTGCAGCCATGCGGATTATGCTGGACGATTTTGCTTACGGAATGTCTAAACGCCGCGTAACGCTCTCAACTTCGGGGGTTGTGCCGATGCTTGAGCGCTTGGGCGATGAAATTGATGTGGCACTGGCGATTTCGCTGCATGCCCCGAATGATGCCTTGCGTAATGAACTGGTACCAATTAATAAAAAATATCCGTTGGCCCAGTTGATTGCGGCCGCGCGTCAGTATTTATTAAAAACAGGTGCCAAAGCCACAGATGCCAAGACGCAGCCTGTTCAAGATGAGCATAGCCCACAGCCATTAGAAAAAATTGAGAGCCAGCGTAAGCATGTGACTATTGAATACGTTATGCTTGATGGGGTCAATGATTTACCCTCCCATGCACGTGAACTGGTGGTTTTATTAAAGGATTTGCCCAGCAAAATTAACCTGATTCCGTTTAATCCGTTCGCACATGCACCTTATGTTCGGTCAAGCAACAATCGCATTCATGCCTTTCAAAAAATTATGTCTGATGCCGGGTTTGTGTGTACCATTCGGACCACACGCGGTGATGATATCGATGCAGCCTGTGGGCAATTGGTGGGACAGGTGGCCGATAGAACGCGGCGTGCAGAACGTTGGCAACAAAAGAATGCACAAAATGTCGGTCAGCAAAAAGCACAAGGCTTACAAGACGCGTTGCAGATACAGCGTCCGTTGCGTAAACGTGAAATTTTTCGCGGTAGTGGGCGGGTGTAACCTGCATTAGAAGGTTAGTTTGAAGATTGTTTTTAATATCAGTATGGAATGTTAACGCAGTGAACATAAGGCAGGCATTACAACGACAGGCTAGCGTATGCAAAGGGACTGTTGAGCCATTCCAACGCTTATGGGTAGGTTCTTGGTTTTTTAAGCCGACGCATTATATGGTGACTGGGGCAATATTAACTTTGCTTACGGCGTGTCAAAGTAACCGTACGCCGATGTTTGTGCCTGCCAACGGCAGTTATGTCAATAGTGCTGCCAGCAAACCCTCTATCGTCAAAGACCCGGCACAGGCGGCCCACGCACGCACCGCCATTGCAGCAGAATATATTCGTAAAGGTGAATTAGACGCTGCCAAACGTAGTTTAGAGGCTGCTTTAGAGTCCGATTCGCGTTCAGTTGAAGCCTATATAATGATGGGTGTTTTACTACAAACCGAAGGCAGTGAGGTTAATTTACGTAAAGCCGAGAGTTATTTTAAAAAGGCGATCAGCTTAAAACCCGACGATGCTCAGGCGCATAATAATTATGGTGTGTACTTGGCCTTTTTAAAGCGTTATCCTGAAGCAATTGGGCATTTTAGTATTGCAGGCAGCACATTAGGCTATGAAGGGCGGGCCAATGCGCTCGAAAATTTAGGGCGCACGTTATTGCTGGTTAAAGATGTTCCACGCGCGACCACGGCCTTTGAACAAGCCTTAAATGCCAATCGTGATTTGATAGTGCCACGGTTTGAACTTGCAGATATCTTTTTAAAACAGGGTCGTGCTGCACAAGCTGATGCGTTATATCAGGACTATATTACAATGATAGGTCAACCCGATGCAGCATCGTTATGGCTCGGCATGCGTATTGCCCATGCGCTGCACCAGGAAGAGCGCGTGACTCAATATGCCGACCAGTTACAGCAACATTTTCCAAACAGTGACGAATTTAGTCGCTATACACAGCTTAAACAGGCACCAGGTACTCCATGGATATAACTCCCCATTCTAATAATGCTGTCAATGCTGGCAGTGGACAACCCAACAATGCAACCGGGGCAATGGCCATCAGTCAAAAACCGGGTGAGCGATTAAAACAGGTGCGCTTAGCCCAGCGTCGTGAACTTGAAGATATTTCGGCTCAGTTAAATTTGCCGCTTCCCGTATTGCTGGCCCTTGAAAATGACGATTATCAGGCTTTACCGCAAGCAGCGTTTATTCGGGGTCATATTCGTAACTATGCTAAAGTGCTAGGCATTGACGGGCAGCCGTTGGTTACGCGTTTTTCAGATATTTATACCCAGGATACGGGGTTATCTGACCAGCAGACCTTTGCCAATTCACCGTTAAAACCCTTGGCGCGTTTAAATCGGGCGCGTAGCCCGCGTAGTTTTGCCTGGTTGCGTTGGGTTTTAATCGCCTGTATAGCGGCGGCGCTGGCTTATGCGGCTTATTATTTTATTCATGATTGGCGGTCGAAACGGCAGACGGTTCCCGCTGTGCAAACCGATGGTTTTGTTCCCGAACTGGCTCCTGAATCCTTGCCTGCACCCTTAGGGGTTAAAAGTAAAATGAATTCCGAGTCTACTTCTGCAACCAGCCAGGATCAGTTGGTGCTCGATTTAAGTAAGGATACCATCCTGCAAGTGCGCGATTCGATGGGTAAAACCCTGGTTGATGGCACGCAAAAGGCTGGAACGCCGGTGCATGTTAGCGGCATATCGCCGTTTGCACTGACGTTGCCCGATGCGGTGGCGGTTAAACGGTTAAGCCTAAATGGCGAAGTGGTGGATTTAAAACCGTATATCGTGAATGGTCGGGCCGAGTTTAGATTATCGCGCTAAGATTTTTCTGTAGGCGTTTGAATGTCATCATTTAAATTAAAACAGTAGACCGTTATATTGATTAATCAAATTTTAAAGTGAGGAGACGTCATGCAGCATACCCCGATTAAACGTCGCTTAACGCGTAAAATTCGTGTTGGTTCGGTGTATGTAGGTGGCGATGCGCCGATCAGCGTACAAACCATGACCAATACTGAAACCTGCGACGTTGCGGCGACTGTGGCACAGATTGAACGCTGCGTGCTGGCAGGTGCCGATATTGTACGCGTGTCGGTGCCTTCAATGGACGCCGCGAAGGCGTTTGGCGAGATTCGTCAGTTGGTGACGGTGCCGTTGGTGGCGGATATTCATTTTGACCATAGAATAGCGTTGGCTGTGGCCGATTATGGAGCCGATTGTTTACGGATTAATCCGGGCAATATTGGCAGCGATGCCAAAGTGCGCGAGGTGGTCGCGGCGGCGCGCCATCATGATATTTCGATGCGCATTGGGGTTAATGCAGGTTCGCTTGAAAAAGATATTCAGGTTAAATATACCGAACCCACGGGCGAGGCGCTGCTGGAGTCAGCCATGCGGCATGTCGATATTTTGGATCGGCTTAATTTTCACGAATTTAAAATTTCGGTTAAGGCCAGCAATGTATTTTTAACCCTGGACGCTTATCGGTTGTTGTCGGCACAAATCGATAATCCGTTGCATTTAGGCGTAACCGAAGCGGGTGTGTTTCGTTCGGGCACGGTCAAATCGGCGATTGCGATGGGTGGATTGTTGCTTGACGGCATTGGCGATACGCTGCGGGTAAGTCTGGCAGCCGAACCTGAAGATGAAGTTAAAGTGGGTTTTGATATTTTAAAAGCGTTAAATATTCGGGCGAACGGCATTAATTTTATTGCGTGTCCGAGTTGTTCGCGGCAGGAATTTGACGTGATTCGGGTGATGAATGCGTTGGAGGCGCGTCTGGAGGATATTCGCGAACCGCTCGATGTATCAGTTATTGGCTGTAAAGTAAACGGCCCGGGTGAGGCTAAAGAGGCCGATATTGGGGTGGTAGGTGCAGCGCCGCGTTCTTTGGTGTATCGAAATGGCGAAAAAAGTCATTTAATTGATACAACTGACTTGGTGAATCAGATTGAAAACATGGTGCGTGCTCAGGTGGCCGAACGTCAGGCGGCACGCAGCAACGATATTTTGCGGACAAATGGTGAATAAGTGAGCGTGATACAGGCGATTCGTGGGTTTAACGATATTTTACCCGGGCACACTGCGCCATGGCGCAAGCTTGAAGCGATTTTGATGGCGCTGCTTGACCAATACGGTTATGCGCAAATTCGGCTGCCGCTGGTTGAACAAACCGGCTTGTTTAAACGGGCGATTGGCGATGCGACCGACATTGTCGAAAAAGAGATGTATAGTTTTTTGGATAAAGGCGAACCTCCCGAAGCATTGACCTTGCGGCCTGAAGGAACGGCAGGTTGTGTACGGGCCATGCTGGAACATAATTTGTTGCGTTCGCAAACACCGCGCGTCTGGTATATGGGTCCGATGTTTCGTTATGAAAAACCACAAAAAGGACGTTATCGGCAGTTTCACCAGTTTGGGGTTGAGTGCTTTGGGGTGGCGACACCGGATATGGACGCCGAATTGATGTTGATGACGGCACGCCTGTGGAAACAGTTAGGGATTGCTGATTTAGTCCAATTGGAAATCAACAGCTTGGGCGAGCTTGAGGCAAGAGCAGCCTATCGAATGGCGTTGGTTGAGTATCTGCAACAGCATATCGTGAGCTTAGATGAGGATAGCAAGCGGCGTTTAACCACGAATCCTTTGCGTATTTTAGACAGCAAACATGCCCCTACCCAGCAGATTTTACACCATGCCCCGCAGTTACACGATTTTTTAGATGACGATTCCAAGCAGCATTTTGAAGCCTTAAAAGGTTATTTGGACGCGGCCGGCATTCGATATGTGATCAATCAAAAACTGGTGCGCGGCCTTGATTATTACAACAAGACGGTCTTTGAATGGACGACGACGCATTTAGGTGCACAGGGTACCGTCTGTGCGGGCGGGCGTTATGATGGGTTAGTCGGACAAATCAGTGGAAAGGCTTCAGTGCCGGCAGTGGGCTTTGCCTTAGGAATGGAGCGGTTACTGTTACTGCTCGAAACGTTACAACAAGTCAACCCTGATGGACAGGAGCTTGCAACGGCCGATGTGTTTATTGTGGCTGAAACTGCACAACATTCGCAGGCAATGGTTTGGGCTGAGCAATGGCGCGATTCATATCCCGGGTTGCGCATTAAAATGGGCAGTCAGGGCAGCTTAAAAAGTCAGATGAAAAAAGCCGACCAATCGGGGGCGCAGTGGGCTTTAATTTGGGGCGAACAGGAAATGCACCAAAACTGCTGGAGTGTTAAATCGCTTAAAGATGGCGAACAATGGCAGTGGTCACCGGTAGAGGTGAGCGCGCATTTGGAACAGTTACAACAACAAACGGCGGTTAATCATGGTAAATTTTGAACCGTTAGACCGCTTGGAAGGCTCCGATTTTCGCCATATTGTGCAGCGTTACAGTACCCTTATTTTGACGGGTTGCGTGGCCGTATTATGTGGTGTATTAGGCTATAAATACTGGCAAAATCAGAAGGTCGCCGAACAAATGGCGCAAAGTCAGCTATTTTATGGCGTTACTGCTGCCAGCGAAAAATCCTTGGCTAATCCGCAAGATAAGACTGCGCAAACTCAATATTTGATGCAAAGTAGCCAATTAACCAAACAGTATCCGGACAGTGCTTATGCAGTGGCCGCGTTGCTGTTACAGGCTAAGCAGGCCAGCGGCCGGGGCGACTATGCAGCGGCAGTTGCCGCACTACAGCAAGCTGCTGCCTCTAAATCAGACGATGCCGGATTGCTGGGTATTGTCAATGTTCGATTAGCCACGGCACAATTTGAGCAAAATCAACCCGATGCAGCACTGGCTACCCTTAAAAAAGTCACACTGGCTGAATTTGAGCCCACTGTCGATGAATTACAGGGTGATATTTTGATTCAAAAAAATGACCTTAAAAATGCCGCGGCTGCTTATCAGCGGGCATGGGCTACGCTGCAAAAACGACAGGAACCTCGGCCGTTATTAAGCGTTAAAATGGAAAGCTTGGGCCTGAAAATGCCTGAAATTTTGCCTAAATCGCCTGTTAAAATTGAGGCAAAACTCCCTAATCCTGCTGCTACGGAAGCTACTTCATGAAACCAGTTTATTTTGCAAAATCCGTCGGCGTAATGGCAGTAGCGAGTTTGTTGGCGTTAAGTGGCTGTACGCGCGACACCAAAGCAGTCGAGCATAAACCGACCAAATTAGTGGCGGTGTCTCGGGTAGCGGCTACATTGCGTCCTGTATGGCAGGCCAATTTAGGAGGCGCTAATCAGGCAGATCCATTGCGTTTGCGTTTGGCGCGTAATGCCACCACCCTGGTTGCGGCTAATCGTGCAGGTTTGGTTCGGGCATGGGACAGTACTACCGGCCGACAACTTTGGGAATATAAGCAAAAGGGTGCGATTAGCAGTGGGGTAGGTCTGGGTTCCAATGTCGCAGTGATTGGTACGCCAAATGGCGAAATACTGGCCTTAGAAGAACGCACTGGCCTGGTTAAATGGCGCTATAAAATGACCACTTCCCTGTTAGCCCCGGCTTTGGTGGCGCAAAATCGTGTGGTCATGATGGGCAATGATGGCAGTACGGTAGGGCTAGATGCTATCACAGGGCAACGGGTTTGGGCGTTTGATGTCACCATGCCGCCCCTCAGTATACGAGGCTTGGGCGCGCCGACGTTACTAGATGGCCATATCGTGATTTTACCGAGTGCCAGCGGGCGCTTATACGGAGTGGAACTACAAGACGGCATGCCGCTTTGGGAGCGCCGTATTGCGTTGCCGCAAGGTAATTCTGACGTTAAACGGTTAATCGATACCGATGGCGATGCGGTCGTCTTGGGTCGAAATTTATATGCAGTAAGCTATCAGGCACAATTGGTGGCAGTGAATTTGGACCAGCAAACGATTTTATGGACCATGCCAGCCAGTAGTTTAAAAGCACCCGCCGTCAATGAATCCACTGTGGTGGTCAGTGGAACGGACGGCCAAGTAACAGGTTTTTCAACTGCCACCGGTGAACAGCGTTGGCAGCAGTCGGGCCTCGCTTGGCGCGATTTATCCAATCCGGTCTTTTTAGAGGGCTTTGTGGTCGTAGGGGACGGGCAGGGTTATCTGCATATTTTAGACAGTCTGACTGGCGCAATAGTGGGTCGTGCTCAAACCAAAGGTGCCGTACGCGATTTATGGGTGAGTGAGCATCATTTATATGTGCAGAGCGCTACCGGTACGGTAAGTATCTGGCAGCTTTAAGGGTATAAGGCTGATTAAATCCAAGCCGTTGATTTATCAAAAAATACTGTTTTATCGAAGATGGCCGGCATTTCAGGGGGCACTTTAACATGGTTACAGCGTTTTAAAAGCGCTCACAGGCTGTAAGTGCTTTAAAGTTATTTTATACCTTTTATTATCTGGTCATGGTGGTTTTGTTATTCGCATTTTTACATTTTAAAAATATGAATCGTCGAAACGTTTTAGGCCCGTGGAGAATATCATGAAACCTGTTATTGCCTTGATTGGCCGGCCTAATGTTGGAAAATCGACGTTATTTAATCAAATCACTAAAACGCGCAATGCACTGGTGGCCGATTTACCGGGCTTAACGCGTGACCGACAATATGGCGATGCCACATTTGAAAATAAATCCTTTATTGTGGTTGATACAGGCGGTATTGGTGAAGGTGAGCAAGGCATTGACAGTTATATGGCCGAACAGTCGCGCACGGCAATTGAAGAAGCCGATATTATTTTATTTATCGTTGATGCCAAGGCAGGGTTGCTGGCTTCTGATGAACAAATTGCCCGGGATCTACGCACCTTGGGCAAAAAAGTGCATATCGTGGCCAATAAAGTCGATGGCGTGCATGCAGAGGCTGCCGTTGGGGAATTTTTTAAACTGGGCTTTGGTGAGCCGCATCATGTGGCAGCCAGTCATGGACGCGGTGTATCGCAACTATTGGAAGATATTTTAGCCGAACTGCCTGAAGACGTACCGCTAGATGAAGAAAATACTGCACCGGGTCTGCGCCTAGCGATTATTGGACGTCCGAATGTCGGTAAATCAACTTTGGTCAATCGCTTGCTTGGTGAGGATCGGGTGGTGGTGTTTGACTTGCCCGGCACGACACGCGACAGCATTTATATTCCGTTTGAGCGGCAAGGTCGCCAATATACCCTGATTGATACAGCAGGCGTACGGCGACGCGGACGCATTGATGAAGTGGTTGAAAAATTTTCGGTGATTAAAACCTTGCAGGCCATGAAAGATGCGCATGTGGTGGTGGTGGTGATTGATGCACAGGAAGGTATTGTCGAGCAGGATTTACACTTACTCGGATTTGCCATTGAAGCGGGCCGCGCGGTGGTGATTGCCATCAATAAATGGGACGGCATGAGCGAATATGACCGTAAACAGGTCAAGGAAGCGATTGAGCAACGTTTTGATTTTGCGCCCTGGGTTAAAATTCATTTGATTTCAGCGTTGCATGGCACCGGGGTCGGCGATTTGTACCCCTCTATTCACCGGGCTTATGAATCGGCGATGTTTAAAGTGGCGACGCATAAACTGACGCAAATTTTAGAAGACGCGGTTGCGCAACATCAGCCCCCCATGGTTAATGGGCGGCGCATTAAGCTGCGTTATGCGCATATGGGGGGGCAAAATCCGCCGGTGATTGTGATTCATGGCAATCAAACTGACCATGTGCCGGCCGATTATCGCCGTTATTTGGAAAATTTATTTAGAAAAGTGTTTAAACTACAAGGTACACCTGTACAGATTGAATTTAAAAGCGGAATTAATCCGTTTGAAGGGCGGCGAACTGCTGTCAACGAACGCCAAGCTGAGCGTAAACGTCGTTATGTTCAAAAATTTAAAAAACAGGAAAAACGGCGTTAAGATATGACAGTTTACAAGGTTGTAGGCTAACGTGCGCAAAGTACGGTTTAATTATCAAATTAGAGCGCATACATTACTGCGCCAGTTGGTTTTTATTCCGATGCTGGTTTTGATAATGATGATGTTTGCGTTACATGCTTTAAGCAGTTTTAATGAATTACGTAATCAAAAGTCTGAAAGAGCCCAGTTATTAGCAGAATTGATTGCCACCTCAGTCGGTGAAGAGATCATGTTGCAACATGCAACCGCCAATCCTGTTTTTGTGCAACATTTAGAAAATAGAATTACGCGGCTTATTAAAACACAACATATTGAATCGGTGCGCTTTATCGCCATTCGTCGTGATTTACGGGATAGCCAGGCGATGGCTCAACAACAGAAACGGCATCAGCCTGATGTATTATTAAATGATAATCAGTTTAATTTAAAATTACAACGTTATGCGCCTGTTATTTTAACAAGGACTCCTAAGGTTTTAAATCAAAATCAAACGATATTACTGGGCTATATTCAAGTTACGCTAGATTTAACACAAGATTATTTAAATATTAATCAAATTTTAGGGCTTAAATTCTTTGGCAGTAGTATTCTGGTTTTATTATATTGGTTTTTGCTGCGTCGTCTAACTGACCAATGGACAAAGCCTATCAAACGACTGGCGTTAATGTTGGAACAAGTGCGCTTAGGGCAAACCGTCAACAGTCGTAACGGCCCTCCTGTTGGAATGAGTGTTGCTGAACTAGACGAAATGGAGTTTCAGATTGGTGAGCTAGCTGCCCAACATCAGGATTTACGCAAGCAAGCCCTGGAGTACGAACAAAAAGAAGCTTTATTGATGAGTAAGGCCGAGCTTGGCCAGTACCAACAGGATAACTTTCAGGCGTTAATGAGTCACGAACTTAAAACGCCCCTGAATGCTATTTGGGGAGGCGTGCAGTTATTACATGCAGAAAGTAATTTGACCGTTCAACAGCAAGACAGCGTCAGCATGATTGAGCGCGGTAGCAAAAACCTGCAAATGTTGATTAATCAGGTGCTTGATTTAATGCGCCTTGACCAGGGCAACGTAAAATTTGAACCGGTGACGTTTTCACTCGATACCTTGTTAAATCAATTGGTGGACGATTATCGTGAACGCGCCAAACAACAAAATTTAAGTTTTAATGTGTATATTAAACATGCGGTGGTACCCGTGCATGCCGATTTAAATAAAATTAGGCGTATTTTAAATTATATTTTAGACAATGCGTTTAAATTTACGGAAAAAGGCGGCGTTGAGGTGCATGGCTGGCTTGATGAACAGGCTAGGGAAGGCGCTGTTTGGCATTGTGAGATTCGTGATACGGGTATTGGGGTGCCCCCAGAATTTTTAAATGATATTTTCAAGCCATTTTTTCAGGCAGATAGTGGCCAGACCCGTAAGTTTGAAGGCGCGGGCATGGGATTAACGTTGGCTAAACGTTTAACCAGTCTGTTAAATGGTTCGCTCGAACTGACCAGTATGGTGGGTAATGGCACAGTGGTTGCGCTGCGTATTCCGGTACAGATTATGCATCAGGTGCAAACGGTACAATCACTTCAAGGCATGCAGGTCATTGTATTTGAAAGTGGACTGGCTGCACGTTTTGCCGATGCATTGCGCGACTTTGGCATGGACGTTAAGCAACTGGTGTCGTCAGACCAGGTGTTATTAACCATTAAGCGCCAGCCTATTCATGTTATTTTTATTGATGCGTTTGTGGCGCAGCCCGTGTGGCAAGCCATGGTACAGTATGTGCGGCAGCAGCAGGAGCTGCATATTACCATTATATTACAAGTCGATGTGTTAGATGCATGGCGTGAACGCGGTTATTACGCACTGGGTATTGACCATTGTTTGCGTTGGCCGGTTAGCCGTGAAAGTTTATTACAAAAAATTCAGCCTTGGTTGCTGTAACCCGCCCATATCAGGGTAAGAGTCATCAAAACGGTTGGTTTTAAGCATGATTAAGGCATCAAGCTTTAAAAACTTGTAATATTTTGTAGACGCTTTTTTAAGCCTTGTGGATTTTAATTTATACTCTAAACGTTTAACCACAATCATTCTAACTAAAGGAGTTTTTACAATGTTTAAACCATTATTAAAATGTGCTGCTGCAAGCCTGGCAGTTATAATGTTAAGCGGAACAGCTCAAGCTGCCGCGCTGTGTAAAGTCACTGACCCAACCAATACCCCATTAAATTTACGTGATTCTGAAAACGGTGATATTATCGGCAAACTCAGAAACGGCAAATTAGTCTATGTACTGGATTACAGCATGGATTATAAAGGTCGTCCCTGGGCCTATATTGCGACCAGCATCATCGTCCGTTAGGCTGGGTTTTCCGCGAATATGTCAGTTGTTATGCCCGTTAATCAGCGTGCAATACTATTAAATTTATTAAAATTTCATCAACAGGAGTGACTCATGGTCGAGCGGGTTATGTTTAGCCAACAGGTCTTGCCAGAACAAATGGCGGCTATTAAGGCGCAAGGGTTTCAATCTGTGGTTAATAATCGACCCGATTTTGAAGGCGGACCCGACCAGCCTACCAGTGCGATGCTTGAAGAAGCGGCACGTTTGGCGGGCTTGGATTATGTTTTTCAACCTGTGGTAGGCGGACAGATCAGCCAATTTGATGCCGAAATGTTTGCGCGTCATTATCATGAATTGCCTAAACCTATCTTAATGTTTTGTCGTACGGGCAATCGTTCGAGCACCCTGTACAATATGGCACGCGAGCTTAATGCGCTTGATTAAGTGCTAGCGCTAAGTCATGCCGTTTAGCGTTGAAGAGGCCCGTTTAATTGAGCTTATCCGTTTGCTCGAAGCGCGTGGGCATGTGTTTGCTCAAGACCCTTTATTGCTGACTCAACAATTGGCTCAATCTATCGAGCCTATGGCTGAACGGCTAAAACAACGTGCGCATTTAATAGACCAGGATGGTCAACTGCGGCAAAGCTTAGCCAAAATGCAGCGTCGCAATCGTTTTTTAATACAAGTCATTATGTTGTTTTGGTTAATCATGGGTGCGTTGTCAACAACAGCGCTCATGCAAAGTTCTGCGCTTAATTTTTTTGCGCTATTGGTATCGTTTCTAGGCATTAACAGTGTGATATTAATTGCGTGGTGCCTGGTTTGTTTAAAAAAGCAGCATGATTTGCCAGCGTTACCTCGGTGGTTGCTTGAGCATTTACCCCAGGATAATGTGACTCAAGCCACGGCTGAACTATACCGTGCAGAATGGTCGCGCTCGCAAGCCTTTTGGCAATGGAGTAAAGCCAGTCATCAGTTCTGGCTGTGTAGTTTATTGGGTATTTTTGCTGCTACACTGATGATGTTGACCATTCGGCAATATGCCTTTAATTGGCAAAGTACGCTGCTTGACAGTCAGATGCTGGCAAAGTTTGTGGCCTTTTTAGGCTGGTTACCGGCGCATTTAGGCCTAACCATGCCCGATGCCAGCGTGATTGCTCAAAGCCAGTATACCGGAAAGTTCGTGCAAAATTTAAGCATTGCACGTCAATGGGCAGGCTTGCTGCTGGGAAGCCTTGTGTGTTACGGAATAGTGCCGCGTCTTATCGCCTGGGGTGTTTGCTGGACTAAAAGTCGCCTAACTGCTGCTGCGCCGCTTAATTTAACCTTGCCTTATTATCAGGCTATTTTAGCGCGCTGGACGCCGGTGATTGTCGATACGGCGCATGACTATCAGCCGGATACAGCGCATTTAAAGTCGCCTGTTGAAAAAAATTCAGCGCATGAAGGCTTAACGCGCTTACCTTTGGCTGAATTTGCTGTGTTGCTGGATAGTCCGGGCATTAACACGTTATGGGCACAGGACATGGCAGGCCATGACTGGCCATTTTGGGGCACATTGGAAAGCCGCGATGATTTAAAGCGGTTTATAGAAACCCTCAAACAACAGCCTAGCCGGGTTTTAGTCGGCATTGAGCTGCGGCCACAAACGGTACCAGACCGAGGGTTAATGCGACAATTGAATCAGATACAGGCCTACGCCCAGCAGGTTAGTATCGTGTTATTAAGCCGCCAAGCAATAGCACCAGAACGGTTGCAACAATGGCAAGCGATGATGACCGAACACGAACTCACGTTATTACCCGTTAAAGCCATGTAGTCGAGCTAACGATTATTCTAGCGGTTGATGTTCCATAGGTGCCTGTTTAGGTGGCATTTTTGGACGATTTAAACGCTTAATGAGCCGGCCGATCATTTTCTTAAAGTCATCTAAATACGTATAAATCACCGGAACCACGATTAAGGTAAGCAGCGTCGATGTCAATACCCCGCCAATAATCGCATGGGCCATGGGCGCGCGTTGTTCGGCACCTTCACCTAAACCTAATGCCAATGGAATCATGCCCACGACCATAGCCGTCGTGGTCATTAAAATCGGTCTAAGCCTTGTATGACCTGCATTTAAAATGGCTTGTTCCCGACTTTCACCGCGTTCAACCGCCTGCTTGATAAAATCGATAATCAAAATAGCATTTTTAGTGACCAGGCCCATCAGCATAATAATACCAATAATCGAAAAAATATTCAGCGTACTGCCAAATAAAAATAACGCTAAGAATACCCCGATTAAGGATAACGGTAATGATGACATAATCGCCAACGGATAAATAAAACTGTTAAATTGCGAGCCCAGCAACATATAAATAAACAAAATGGCCAACACCAGCGCCGACACCGCATAACCTGCCGATTCTGCCATATCCTTGTTGGCACCTTCGACCTGGAAATTATAACCGGCAGGTAATTTCATACTGTTCTGAATGGTTTGAATATCGGCACCAATATCGCCTGCCGGACGACCTTCAGTATTGGCAGTCACCAGCACTTCCCTAAACAGGTTACGCCGATTAATACTGGACGCGCCAAAACTGGGTTCAAAACGCGCAATTTGCGACAAGGGCACCTGCACAGGTAAGCCGGTTGCGCTGTCAATTCGACTTGAAGTCAGATACAGTCCGGCCAGATTCGCTTGTGTTTGACGTAATTCATCAGGCAGGCGAACGTTTACATCATAGTTTTCACCGTGCGCATCTTGCCATGAGGTAACATTATTGCCGGCCAATAGAGGACGTAAAACATTGCCAATCTGATTTAAACTCAAACCGGCATCGCTGGCTGCCGCTCGGTCAATGTAAATTGATAAAGAAGGCTTGGCAGCTTTTAAAGAGGATTCCAGGTCGACCACGCCACTCACTTTACTAATTTTGCCCATAAACTCATCTGAAATGCGCTTGAGTTCATTTAAATCGGTGCCACGAATAGAAATCAAAATAGGTTTTAAATCACCTGATACTGCCGCTTTGGCAGAGGCAACCGACGTTAACGTAATGCCAGCGACCTGCTTAAGTTGCTCGCGCAGCAAATGGTTAATCACATTCATGCTGCGGGTACGTTGTTTTTTGGGCGTTAAAATGACATGAACTTGCGCATGGTTAGCGCCTTGATTGGTTAGTGAGTTGACCGATGCGTAGGTGCTGACCACTTCGGGATAAGCGCGGATTAATGCATCAATTTGATGAACCTTACTATTGGTATATTCAAGCGAGGCATCAACCGGTGTCTCAAATTTAACCGCGATTTCGCCTAAATCTGGGTTAGGCACAAACTCTTTACCAATTAAACCGGCTACCATAAAGGCTGCAACCAGTGAACCGACGGCAATGCCCATTGTCACTAACCGAAAACGTAGCGCCCACTTTAAAATATGCATGTAGAGTGCATTAAGCCGGTCTAGCAGGTGCGAAAAACCATCTAAAAAGCGCCGAAACAGTGACGGTTTTTGAGACGGGTCAGGGTGTTTTTCCGGCCAAATCGACGAGAGCATAGGGTCTAACGTAAACGACACAAACATTGATAACAAGACTGCGGCTGATACTGATACCCCAAATTGAAAGAAAAATTTACCGATAATCCCACCCATAAATGCTACCGGCAAAAACACTGCCACAATAGTGAGGGTGGTCGCCAAAACAGCCAGTCCAATCTCTGAAGTTCCCTCAAGGGCTGCCTGTTTATGGTCTTTGCCCATCGCGGTATGGCGTACAATATTTTCACGCACAACGATAGCATCATCAATCAACAGACCAATACATAACGACAGCGCCATCAGCGTCATCACGTTTAACGTAAAACCAAACATCCACATGACCGCAAGGGTTCCCAGCAGCGAAATAGGCAACGTTAAACCGGTAATAATCGTTGAGCGCCACGAGCCCAAAAACAGCAAAACAATTAAAATGGCTAAAATACCGCCTTCAATCAGCGTTTGCACAACATCGTTAAGTGAAGCCCGAATACTTTTGGCACTGTCTGACACCACAGTCATGGTTACGCCAGGCGGCAAAGTGGTACGAATTTCGTCCAGGGTCTTACGGGTGGCATCGACTACGGCAATCACATTGGTTCCGGACGCTTTAATGACATCTAAGCTGACCGATTGAATACCGTTAGTCATTGCACTGGAAGTAGCTTCTTCCTGGGTGTCTTGCACCTGTGCCACTTGGTCCAGATAAATCGGTGAGCCATTGCGCTGCGCAACAATTAATCGGCCAAACTGATTAGGCTGGGCAATACGGCCTTTAATTTGCACCAGTAATTCATGATTACCCTGTTTTAATGTACCGCTTGGCAGCTCGGCATTTTCAGCTTTCAAGGTCTGCATTACCTGGTCAACACTGACTCCCATGGCTTGCATGGCTTCAGGTTGTAGCAAAACGCGAATTTGTCGTTTAACCGCCCCCAGCATACTGACTTTGCCCACGCCGTTAACGGTTTGCAGCCGTTTAATCACACTTTGGTCAAGATAAGTCGACAATTCACGCATCGGCAAGGTATTTGAGCTAAACGTGACCGATACTACCGGCACGGCGCTTGGGTCATAGCGTTCAATTAAAGGGTCTTGCACATCGTCGCGTAGCTGAGGCCGAACCTGGGCAATTTTATCGCGTACGTCTTGCGCCGCTACGGTCGGCGGTACATTAAGGTTAAACTCGACCACGACCGTTGACATTTCCTGGGCTGAGGTCGAGGTGACTTGCTTTACGCCCGCAATGGTATTGATGGTATCTTCAAGTTTACGCGTAACGTCCGATTCGACCACTTCAGGCGAGGCGCCCGGATAACGCGTATAAATAACCACAAACGGAAATTCAACATTGGGAAATTCTTCAACGCCCATGCGCTGCGACGACGCCAATCCAATGACCATTAATGCCAGCATCATCATGGCAGCAAAGACGGGATTATTAATACTGACGCGGGTTAGCCACATGGTTAAGTCTCACAGAGGTTTAAAGCGCCTGGCGCCGTATGGTAATTTGAGCCCATGATCAGGCAGCCTGTCTAGGCTGATGTTAAGTGACTGACTGCACAGGGTTTAATTACGATGATATAGATTATCGGCTTGCCATGAATGTAAAGAACGACGGTTTCAATCCTTGTAAAACCAGCCGTTCACCAGACCATCAGGTAGAAATATGAACCGTCCGGCCAGCCGCACCCTCAGCGAGTGGCACTAAAACCACTTGCTCGCCATCGTTAATGCCATTGACCAGGGCCTGATTACTGACATTATCTTTTTCAAACAAACTGACGGGTTGTTTCTCAAGTTTGTTATGGCGAATGACCCACACAAATGGACTATTATTGATACTTTGTATGGCCGATAACGGTACTAAAATCCCTTGTCGAGCGGGCGCATACGCAAGATTACCCTGAACAAATTGACCAATTTTAAGCACACCACTTTGGTCCAGTACACGTGCAAAAAACGTTAAACTGCGACTGGCTGCATCGGCTTGCGGACTAATGCGGGTAATCTGTGCTTTGAAGGGGGTTGTGCTGTTGGCTACTGTAAAGTTAATAATTTGCCCCACCTGCAAAAAGGCCTGGACTTGAGCCGGTGCAGTACCTTGCAGCTCAAGCGCATTGGGGTCAACAAGCTCAAATAACGTTTGATTAGGGGCAACCGTTTGCCCGATATCGACTTGGCGCTTGGCAATAATGCCGCTCATGGGGGCTTTGATAACGCTGTCGTTGACCTGTTTTTTAGCGATATTTACCATTGATTGCTGGGCATTGACCTGTTGTTGCTGGGCGTGGGCGTCGGTTTGGCTGCGTTGATATTCAAACTGTGAAATAAAACCTTTTTGATACAGTTGGGCATTGCGGCTTTCGAGGCTTTTTGCCAGTTGAAGTTGTGCATTGGCGCCTGCCAAATTTGCTTCCGCCTGACTTAATCGTGCACTGTTATCCTGATTATTAAGCCGTACAAGCACCATGCCTTTATGGACCGCAGAGCCTTCCCGAGCGGTTACATCGGTGACTGTGCCGCTAAAAGGTGCCTGAACGGTGGTGCTGTGCTCGGCGCGTAGTGAACCCGTAATGCTAGCTTGCGATTGTAACGAACTGATTTTAGCCTGAATCAAATCACTGGCTGCAAATTCTAAAACATTGGTTTGAGCACTGGCGGACGCGGCTGAAGTTGCAGAACCATTCGGGTTTGCCGGATTATCGGTTTTGTGACCACAGCCTGTGGCTAACAGCAAGGTACCTAGTAGAAGGCTGCCTAACGTCAGTTGCTTGTAAAGATTAAGAGAAAACTGAATAGTAAGGGCATGGGATAACTGGGATTTAGATAAATAAGTGATAAGACCAGAACGATATAGCATAAATAAAGAATCCTATGATTGAGCTCAGTCCATTGATTAACCGATACTTTACCATATTAGCGCGCTTTAAAAATAGCGCATTTTAAACAATCGTTAATGTCTTAAATGAAATGAGGGGTTTAAAATGTTGTACGTTTTAACCTC
>JAGLBJ010000090.1 GCA_018260315.1 Moraxellaceae bacterium
CAAGCTATCGCTGAAAAGCCTGGTTTTTTCAATACAGCCCTTTTAAAACAGCGTCTTGGTGTTAAAAATCGTTTTAAGTCGATGCCCATTTCTATTTTTACCCAAGCCAAGCCTGCTCATTCTTTCCTTGAAAAAATTGATTCTATTCATCGTCTAAAATCGCTTAAATCTGGTAACCGGCTGCGAAAATCCTCAAAAAAGAGTTATCGTAAAAAAGCACGTCTTAAACGAACGGTCTTTTTACTTTCCGGTGTTGTGCTTGGCGTATCTTGTTTAATTATTGCGTCACCGGCCCTTTCCGCTAATAATGACGCTCAAACCTTGCCACTGACCAATCATTTGGCTTCAGTCAACCCAACCTCGCCGATTTCTGCCGAAAGTTCTGCCTTGGAACGCTTATTAAAAGCCGAATTTTTACTGGCCAATCATCAGGCACATGAAGGGTTGATTGTTTACCGCGATGCAGTCTTTAATGAACCTTCGCCCGCAACCCTGGAACGCGCGCTGACTCTGGCGCTTGAACAACATGATTATGTCATTGGCCTGGAATTGGCCCAGTATTGGGTCACCGTACAACCTGATAATTTACCGGCCCGGTTTCATTTGGCGCATTTGGCGTTATTGACACATGCGTATCCGCTCGCAGCACAAACGTTAAGCCATATTTTAAAACTCGATCCAGACGCTCCACTTGAGCAAATTTTAGTCGGTATTAATCCTGATAATGATGCTGACCGTCAGGCGCTATTAAAGACCTTAAGTACATTGGATTTTCATAACAATGCCTCCCTACTGGTTTTAAATGCCGGTTTGCTGGCTCAAAATGGCGATTTAGAACAGGCCTATAATAATGTTCAAACCGCCTTACAAAAAAAACCGCGTGTGACGGCATTTATCACCTTAAAAGCCAATATTATGCTGCAACAAAAGCGCGATGCAGAAGTACAAAAGTACTTGGCCGAACAGGTCGCCCGTCAGCCGCGTAACAAAAGCCTGCGAATGTTTGATATTAAGTTTTTGTTAAATCATCGGCAATTTGACAGCGCGCTTAAAAAACTTGATGCGATGACACGTGCCTGGCCTAAGGACGGGGAAATTTTATTGCTCGCCGCTCTTGTCAGTATCGACCAACACCAGCCATTAAGTGGCGAAAAATATTTATTACGATTATTGGCGCAAGATAATTATATCGACCAGGCGTATTATTACCTAGGCATTAATGCCGAACGTCAAAACCGTTTGGATACCGCGCAAGTGTATTTTGAAAAAGTGCAAAGTGATGAACTTTATCCGAAAGCGCAAAAAAAGCTGGCATTATTGCGTTTAAATAATAATCAGTTCATGCAGGCGTTATCTGGATTGACCCAGCAGCGTGTAGATCATCCCGAACATGCCGTGTTTTTGTATCAACTGCAAGCGCAAATTTTGCGGGAACATGGCCAGCCTGAACTTGCGCGCAGTTTGCTTGATGAAGCCCTAGCCAGTGAGCCCAATCAGCCTGAATTATTATATAACCGCATTTTATTGTTAGGACCTAATGAACAGGTCCAGCGCGAGAACGATTTAGACCGTTTACTGACTCTAGACCCCAATAATTCGACTTATTTAAATGCTTATGCGTATATGTTAGCCGAGCAAAATCGCCGCTTAAATGATGCGCAAACCCTGGCCGAGCGTGCGCGAAGTCTAGCGCCTAATCAACCCGCCATTTTAGATACGTTGGC
>JAGLBJ010000091.1 GCA_018260315.1 Moraxellaceae bacterium
CCAATAACAGACGTTGCTCAACAACACTTAGACTATAAGACGCTTTAGTAATTGCATTGTCTATTACAATTAAATCATTACTCATACCGAAAATCCCTCATGGTATACCGACAATCTGTCATAGTTTCAACCTAAAAACTCATCTTATCTTTTATTTATGACAATTTCAAATTGGTCATAGTATACCGACAATCCGTCATACTTTCACCGACAATCCGTCGTACTTTACCGACAATCCGTCGTACTTTACCGACAATCCGTCATAGTTGATCTGCTGTAGCCCTTGTGCCGCAAGGGCTGAGAGGGTGTCTAAAAACCTTTAAAAACCTTTAAAAACTAAAAGCAAAAAGGCGCACTAAACATTTTTTGGAAAAATCAACGCTAAAAAATAAAAAAGCAAATTAAGTTATAATTTAATGTTAATTTTAAAAATAAGAGTAAAACGGTTAAAAAAAAATAAAAAAAATAAAAAAACCGCCCAAAAGGACGGTTCTTGGTTCTTAATTCCAGAAATGATCTGCACGAAAAATAAAATTGAATGCAAAATCGGCCCAATGAAGAGATCAGATTATACAATTTTTTGGAAGACAAAAGAAAAAATAGTTTATTTTTTAGTCAACGATTTTGTATTTTAAGGTAAAAAATGAAAATGTTGCGCCAAACGGGGAAATGGATAGGGATAAACATCGTCGAGAAGGCCGTTTTTAAGCCCGTAGCGCCATTCAAATTAAAAAATGCTACCTAATACCATTTTTAATTTTAAATGGCCTTATCGGCCTCTATCGCGATTTTGATTTTTATCGGGTAATTTAACCTCATAGGTTTCACTTTTTAAAATATGCCCCTTGTCTATTTCCCTGTAGCCCAAGTTATAAGATTTATTGAGTTCAAGGTCTTTAGTATTGACACAAATTGGATGTAACACCACACCTTCCCTTGTTTGTTGATAAGCTCCTTTATCGGTTATTTTTAAAATTTTACCGCTGTAATATCCGTTAATGGCTAACTGATCTGTCCCGTGCTCTTTGGCATATTCATTGCCTAACTGCTCTTTAATTAACTTGGCCACTTCTCTTCTAGCCTTGTCGCTGGCCTCATGTTGCGCCTTAATAGTCGGATCTCTCTCCAGCTCGGCTATTGCTGGTTATTTGGAAACTGGGTCGCCTGTGTCGCTCCCTACCCAATTTAATTAAGATCAGCAAGCAAATTAAAGAAAAAGGCGCAGAACT
>JAGLBJ010000092.1 GCA_018260315.1 Moraxellaceae bacterium
CAATATACCGGATTGAGATCTCTATATTACAATCCGGTATCCTATTTAATATACTATACAAGACTATGTAATTACTTCAGCCCAATACAGCAACAGGCTGAAAAGTAATTACATCATATATGACGGATTGAGATCTCTATATTACAATCCGTCCCTATATTTAGAATATCATATTCATAGAATATGACCATACATGGGGGCATAGCCCCCGTGTATCCGAGCTAATCTATCTACGATAGATGCTCAATACTAGATACCCCCCCCCAAAACCCTGCCAAACTAGCTATTAAGTTAGACAGGCAGGTGAGGGGGGGTCAACCCTCAAGAGAGAGTTGAGTTAACAAATCACTACTGCAGGGATTTGCTTAACTACTGCGGTTTCTACTTAGGAAGTGAAACCACAAAATCGAACAGAGATCTAAATCACAAATTCCTCCTGCAGGAAAACATGACCTTACCTGCGGAATTTGCCAGCTAATGATAAATTAGCTAAAATTAGATCTCCAATTCGATGAAGTGGTGTAAGCAGACGGTGTCTGCGACATGAACACCACTTAAGCAAAGCTAAATTTGCTTAAGAAAAGGGCACTAGCCCCAAAAATCCAACCCCCTTAGACCCAAAGGTCTATTACTTACCCCTTAGACCAAAGGGTAAGGGGGTTAAACAATTAAATATTTAATTAAATACAGTAAATAAATTAAATATAAATAACATACTAACTAGATTACGGAATTACTTCAGCCCAATATAGACACAGGCTGAAAAGTAATTACGTTATAACGTATCGTATAATTACTACGATACAATCACTAACTTAAGAGTAGTAATTATACCCTACATACATGACGGATTGCGATCACCATATTACAATCCGTCCCTATTATTATACTACTATACTAGATTACGTAATTACTACGTAACATCTAATACATAAAGTAGTAATTACGTTATACCTTATATACCGGATTGTAAACAGTCCGTACATTATAAATACAACAATCCGGTATCCTATTATCATTAATATACTAGACTATGTAATTACTACGAAGACACACATCATAAAGTAGTAATTACATCATATACCGACGGATTGAGGTCTCTATATTACAATCCGTCTCTAAACTATAAATAATATACTCTACTAGACTATGTAATTACTTCAGCCCAATACAGCAACAGGCTGAAAAGTAATTACATCATATATG
>JAGLBJ010000093.1 GCA_018260315.1 Moraxellaceae bacterium
GCCGCTGAAACAACAAAATTTTTTGGGGGGAATTTTTTTGCTGCGGCGGGCAATAAAACGTGGAAGCAGAGCGTAGAATTAGAAAAAGGTCCGTGGAATTAGAAAAGATATTTCTTTGTTGTGGTTGAATTCAGACCTGATCGGAATCATAATTCCGATTAGGAATGTCGTGGAAGGAGATGGAATTCGGCTGAAGAACGAACCGGTACTTCAGGGAAGGCGGTGGAGAGGGAGCGGAAATTAATAACAATAATTTCGCCGCTAAAACTGCAAAATTTTTTGGGGGGAATTTTTTTTTTGCGGCGCGCAATAAAACGTGGAAGAAGAGCGTAGAATTAGAAAAAGGTCCGTGGAATTAGAAAAGATTTTTCTCCGTCGCGTTCGAATTCAGACCTAATCGGAATCGAGATGTAAATTGGATTTATTTTATTTTTTTCTCTTTCGATTCTAAGGACTTGACATTTCTTTTTTTTTTTTCAGCAAATCGATTCTCTCGCCATCCAGGCAGGATCGGATCGATTTTAAGGTTCCTTTTTATTTTCAGGTTTTCAGGTTTTCAGTTTTTCAGGTTTTTTCCTTTCCCCTCCCCCCCAAAATCGATTTGCTTTCGGAAAGAGACTCCACTTTATCCATCCCTGACTCGAAGTATCCTTGATCGCGAATGCATTACGGTAATTGCTGGCAAAAATCGATTTCGGTTTGCGCTCCCCTCCTGGCCTGGCCCTCCCCCCTCCCTCCCCCCCTATTGCTGACGCTTTCGCCATTCTCGGAACTTGGAATCAATTTTTTTTTTTTTTTTTTCCCTTAGAAGCTTCTACAAGCAAGAACGACAATGGATTCTTCAGCCGAAGAAAGATGGCCTTCGCCTCCTCCTGCTTTCTACTTTACTTTTCAGAAGTGGAAGTCAAATCTTTGAAAGAATTCTCCGGGAAATCCGGCTGGAAGTGTTCTGACGACTGCCAATTTTGCCAATTTTGCCAATTTTCTCCAGCCCGGCTGAAGAAAATCGGCAGAAGACATCTTGCCAGTCGAAGGAATCGGTGGCCATTGGTCGCTGAGGACCCAATGCTGATTAAACAGAAGACGGGTTTCTGCTAAAAGATTCGCAAAAACCGGATTCTGCGCCACAGTCTAAAAAGAGATTTCGGGACCTTTGGTATC
>JAGLBJ010000094.1 GCA_018260315.1 Moraxellaceae bacterium
TTCCTTCTTCCTCGTTTCTCTTTCTTCTTCTTCCGTTTCGCTTATCTTGACCGAACCAATAATTCTTTTATTGGCTGTGAATTTCCGACATGTATCGGCAGTAATTTTTCGCCCTCGACAAATCTGGCAATACCTTTGTCCGATTACTTGTCCCGATCATTCTCACAACAACATCAACATCAACAACAACAACAACAACAATAATAATAATTATAATAATAATAATAATAATAATGAATAGATGTGCTTGGAGAGAATATTTTCTTTCAGTATGCTCCCACCCTTGGAATAGTTTCCTTTCCCTTTGATATTGCATCCCCCAATCTTCCCCCCACATCTCCGACGTTGGTGGGCGTCCTCTGATGGGCATCTGGACCGAGTACGAGATCCAGAAAATGTTTATCTGGTTTCGGAAAGAGAAGTAAAATCAGTCGGAGAAATAAAACAGCAGCAACAGCAACAGCATCATCATCAGAAGAAGAAGAAGCAACAGCAGACCGACTGCAGAGGCGGCAGCAGCAGCAGCAGCATCAGGAGGAGGGAGAAAGAGAAAAAAAACAGAAATTTCCGATTGATATAGGCCGAGTAAACTTCGCGGCCATCTTGAATCCTTCTCTTCCCCTCCATCAATAAATCAATAAATCAATAAATCAATAAATAAATAACGAAATTTTATTGTTCGATTTGTTTTCGTTTCTTTTTCTGTCGATGCGAGTCAGGCGTTTTCTCAAATTCTCTCTCTTATTTGCCAGAAAACCATTTTTGTTTTAACTCCATTTCTTTTGTGAGTTTTGGGGGTTTTGAAACCGCGTTGTAGACTGCCTAGCGCGTAGATCCGTTTTCAACCTTTTGGAACTGAACTGAGGACGATGTTTCGTAGCCCGAAGAATTCACCACTGTCCGCACTAAGAAACACTCACGTTTGGTTGATCCAAACGCGTTGATGCATAAGACGAATTGATGTAAAAGACTTATGGACCAATTCATTGAAAAAGCCAACGAAGTGGTAAGTTGGCGAAAGGTCTGACACAGTGCGGAATGTAGTTCTTCAACGCTGAAAGCTTGTGACGAGAATCGCTAAAGTCGCGAAACAGTGCTCAAATAGGAAAGATGTCGTCGTCGTTCATCATCAACGCG
>JAGLBJ010000095.1 GCA_018260315.1 Moraxellaceae bacterium
ATAAATCATGGCAACGGCTGAAAGACCGAAAAAAATTTTTGGCTGTCGTTGATGGTTGGGTGCGTACTACGGAAGTTACTAGGGATAGCAAAAATCCCACTACCCATGCTCACCCACATTTCCATTGCATATTAATGGTTAAACCGTCATATTTTGGCAAAAATTACCTAAAACATTCTGATTGGGTGGAATTGTGGCGTGATTGTCTTAGGGTGGAATATACCCCTGTTGTCGATGTCCGAACTGTCAAAGCGAAGAAAGGGCAATCAGTAAACGACCATGAAGCGATAAAATCCGCAATATCTGAAACCCTAAAATATTCAACCAAACCTGCTGACATTATCCACGATTGCGAAAATTCAAAATCAAGGGAATGGTTTTATGAGCTGACCCGTCAATCTCATAAAATGCGATTTGTTGCGACTGGTGGGGCATTGAAAAACGCCTTAAGGTCAGATGAAGAAGTCACTGATGAAGAAATGATTGATACAGGTGCAAGTGATGAAGATACAGAAACTGATGACCGCCGTTTGAACTTCACGTTCTACAAGAACAAAGGCGGTTATATTTATAACCCTACTTACAATGAGTGATTTTTCTGAAATCGTCACCCCTCTATGGTGATTTTCACAACTCAGAAAAAACTACTACAAAAAGGCAAAACGCAACACCTTGTTGAAAAAAAGTCAATGCCGTCAAAGAGTTGCACGAAACACAGCAGCAAACGCAACACTTGGACGCAACAACGCAACAGGCGATTAGCAACTTAGGTTGTTATGGGTCGCAAAGATTCCCCCCACCATACCCGCTAGGTTTGGTGGTGGGAGTATGTCAAGGTAAAAAATGAAAAGGTTGCGCCAAACGGGGAAATGGGTAGGGGTAAACATCGTCGAGAAGGCCGTTTTTAGGCCCGTAGTGCCGTCTAAATTGAAAAATGATACCTACCCACCTCTTGTAATTTTGAACAGGCTTAACGGCCTCTATCGCGATTTTGATTTTTACTGGGAAAGTTAATCTCATAAGAGTCATTTCTTAATATTTTACCTGTCTTATCAACTTTGCTATAATCAAAATCATATGATTTATTGAGCTGTAGGTCTGTGCGATTGGCATAAAACGA
>JAGLBJ010000096.1 GCA_018260315.1 Moraxellaceae bacterium
GTTTTAAGGTCATTAACCGGCTTCAACACCGCATAGGTGATTTAGAAATGCCGTGCCATTTCATTCAGCACGGCAGCACACTTCAACACCGCATAGGTGATTTAGAAAAATGCATTCAGAGCCTTTGTTTGATTTTAGGCCTTCAACACCGCATAGGTGATTTAGAAGGTCTCGTCGACCTGGGCCCCTAGGGTCTTGGTCTTCAACACCGCATAGGTGATTTAGAAGAAAGAAAACGGCAATCGTTTGTCGGCCCTGCTCTTCAACACCGCATAGGTGATTTAGAAGTTGGAGCGTTCTAAGAGTACTAAAGCATTTAACTTCAACACCGCATAGGTGATTTAGAAGGTTTGTTACCCTGCTTACCTACAAGGCAAATTCTTCAACACCGCATAGGTGATTTAGAAGTTTGGAGTATTTCAACTGGCTCGTTTCGCTAACTTCAACACCGCATAGGTGATTTAGAAGAATCAGAATGTTTTAGGTAATTTTTGCCAAAATCCTTCAACACCGCATAGGTGATTTAGAAGATTAAAAAACATGGCGGCCTCGTCTACTGTCCCTTCAACACCGCATAGGTGATTTAGAAGTGACATACTCCCCCCACCAAACCTAGCGGGTACTTCAACACCGCATAGGTGATTTAGAAGGTGTGCCGCAAGCAGCGCATCACGCATGGCGACTTCAACACCGCATAGGTGATTTAGAAGAATCATTAGGCGATGCTAGGCCTTGCTATAGTCTTCAACACCGCATAGGTGATTTAGAAGACAATCCGAGCCTCTTGCGTTCAGAACACAAGCTTCAACACCGCATAGGTGATTTAGAAATTCTAATCTTACTCTCTTTGCTTGGTTTGCTTCTTCAACACCGCATAGGTGATTTAGAAAGTGTTCGCTACTGTGCTATGTGCCAATGGCGACTTCAACACCGCATAGGTGATTTAGAAAGATTTATTGTTATCAATCCGATTTTATTAGCACTTCAACACCGCATAGGTGATTTAGAAAACTATGCCTTCTACCATGCCTGCACTATGGCCCTTCAACACCGCATAGGTGATTTAGAAAAGCAGGCGTTAGCTGATGTAGCAGGACGTGCT
>JAGLBJ010000097.1 GCA_018260315.1 Moraxellaceae bacterium
AGCTACTGCGGTAGCTGACTTTCGGGTTGATGATTTATTTCGTTTTTTTTTTTTTGGATCAAAAACGATCCGAGAGCGATTTCGATTAATCAAAGGAAAAACTTGTTATAGGGAGAGACGGAGAAAATGGCCAATTTTAATGCGGTCCATTTTCCGCATCAGCCGAGGGAAAGTTTAAAAAATCATTTAAAATCCAATTTGCCCGCAGAACCATTTAGAGAAAAAAATTAGAAATTTTATTTATTCTTGTTGTTTTTGAGTTATGACGCCGTGTTGAAGAAGTTGTTGACCGACAGGTGTTGTATGGATGATATGTTTTCCTTCTTGGTTAGCTAGTGGAAACTGGAACTGATCCTGGTAGGTTTGGCCAACTTATTCAACAGTTGGCTCTTACAGTGATCGGTCAATGTCCTTATAAAACACTTACAGTTCGATCCTGATGCGTTGAAAAACGACGACGACCACATCCCGTTTTTAGCCAATGTTTCGCGACACTAGTATTGTTTTCCACTTGCTCACTCCTTGAAAAAATAAATCCCGTTCAAAACCAGATGTTTCGCCAACCTATTCAGCTTTCCAACTTACCATTCGTAATATTTAAAACTTACGATAACCAAGTTATTATTGGTTTTATCAACGACCCACCGAAAGAAATGGTCATAGCCCAATAAATATCGTGCGAACAGTTTTACATCTACTTCGGGTTCTTCAGGGTGTTGAGGTGGTGAAAAAAAGGGGATGTGGTCATCGTAAACTTTCAACCCATTGGGTTCGACCCAAAAGTGTTTGTGCGGACAGTGGAATTTTCTTCAGGCTACATATAATTTGCTATAGTGCGATTTTCCACAAGAAAACGGAAAATGTTGAAAAACTGTTCATCGCTTCATCAATCTTCAACGCGTCTAAGTCATAACCCAAAAACGCTCGGGGGAAACAGTGTGAGAAACCAAAGCAGTCAAAGTCTAAAAACTATAAAAAAATATCGATTTTAAACTTTCGCGACTTTCGTTGAATTCACTAACACTTTTGTACTCACTTTTATTTTCGCCATAACGCGAATTTTCATTTTATTTTCACTGTTAT
>JAGLBJ010000098.1 GCA_018260315.1 Moraxellaceae bacterium
AATCCTTAAAGACTTCGTCAAAGTTTCTACAAACAATGTTTTTATTGAAGAAGAAATAAAATTTCAATGGGGTTAAACTGTTAATTGACCGAAGGAGACATTTCAATCGTTGGTCATTTGGTATAATGCCTCAACAACAAAAAACCCAAACATTTCTCTCTCTCTCTATCTATCTATCTATCTATCTATCTATCTCTCTCCTCTTTCTCTTCCTCTCACTCTCTCTCTCTCTTATTCTCTCCCTAAGACTCCCATGGCTTTTTTTGCCGATTTCGTTTGGTCCCTTTATTTCTCTGATTCCTTTGTTCGATAAATATTTGCGGGCAAATCGTTTCTTCCTTCTCGGTCTCTCTCTGTCTCTCTCTCTCCCTCTTAAAGTAATTGTCGCATGGACACGTGTGGGCCACGTGATTTCTACAATTTTCTCCAAACCCATTATTCCTTTACGTTTGTACCGTGTTGTTGCTGCTTTCGTGCTTATGTCCACCTTTTACCTGCATTTCTTTTTAGTGTGCCCGTGAAACAAAAATTTATGTTTTTGAAATCTTCTTGGCTTATCCCCAGTTCTTGGGCATCTTTTTCAATTTCAGAGAACTAAAGCCATCTGGTTTTTTTTGGATGGGGAACGTGAAGACCCTGTTGGTCAATCTGTCTGGGTTCATTCGTTTTACATGTCCTTTTCAACCATTTTCTCATGGCAAGTCCATTTTCAACCAGGCCCTTTCTCTTTAAGGTAAGACCCTCTGCCGCACACGAGGCTTCTGGTCTGATAACTGTTCAATAATGTCTTAACTTAGCGTTGATGGAAATGAACTTTTTCTCGTAAAGCTCTCTGGATATGCCATCTTCAACGTGTCTGCCCTGGCCTCTAAGGCTCGTTTTTTCAGAATTGTTTTCGGTTATTTAATTTTAAGAAAATTAATATCGTTAAATGTCCCGTTTCGGCCATCTAAGGATCATGTGGGTTTCACAGTTATTGTCGAAAAACTGGCATGTTTTGGGGCTTCAGCTAGCCGCCTGGTTTCTGAACAT
>JAGLBJ010000009.1 GCA_018260315.1 Moraxellaceae bacterium
CCTATGCGGCGTTGAAGATTTTGCAACACGGTTAAAACCGGCTGTTATTTTTCTAAATCGCCTATGCGGCGTTGAAGGTATCGATTTTAGCAGCTTAATCCCGCCTGACTTTCTAAATCGCCTATGCGGCGTTGAAGCAATCAAAGAATTTACCAGCAGCATTAATTAATTTCTAAATCGCCTATGCGGCGTTGAAGTTTTAAAGGTCGGTGATAATCGGTATATTGATTTTCTAAATCGCCTATGCGGCGTTGAAGATTTTGCAACACGGTTAAAACCGGCTGTTATTTTTCTAAATCGCCTATGCGGCGTTGAAGTTTGGCGCAATGGTATACATTTTGATCATTCTTTTCTAAATCGCCTATGCGGCGTTGAAGTTCCACCCCCCAGCCTATTATTTATGAAATCTTTCTAAATCGCCTATGCGGCGTTGAAGTGTGTGCGCGTACCCGTATAAGCCAAGACCCATTTCTAAATCGCCTATGCGGCGTTGAAGCGTTTGGAAATCGAAGCGCAAATTGCAAACATTTTCTAAATCGCCTATGCGGCGTTGAAGCATCGGTTTATTCCGATGCTGTTCCCAAACTTTTTCTAAATCGCCTATGCGGCGTTGAAGTTTGGTACCGCCAACGCACACCTTGAAAACTATTTCTAAATCGCCTATGCGGCGTTGAAGAAACTCCCATGCCTCACACTGCTCGATTTGTGTTTTCTAAATCGCCTATGCGGCGTTGAAGTTGACGCCCCCAGATACATGCGATGGCTTGGTTTTCTAAATCGCCTATGCGGCGTTGAAGCCAAAACCCTTATCATCCCAACCGGATTATCATTTCTAAATCGCCTATGCGGCGTTGAAGATTTGATTAGTGGTAAGGAGGAGCTTTCGTTTTTTCTAAATCGCCTATGCGGCGTTGAAGGATTCCCCCACCATACCCGCTAGGTTTGGTGGTTTCTAAATCGCCTATGCGGCGTTGAAGAGTCAAGCGTACAAGACTCTCAAGAGCTTCACTTTCTAAATCGCCTATGCGGCGTTGAAGAGCAAATTTAACTCAACAAACCCCGTTAACACAAGGCCTAAAGGGCAAAAAACCCAAAAATACCTTCCATTTTTGGCCTTCTTGTAACCTATTGATTTTAATATAAATTTTTAAACAGGCTAAAAAAAGGGTATTTTTGCCTTTCTTTATGGTAAATCGGCTTTACCACACCTAACAGTATAACTCATTTATGCGACGTGTACAGGCTAGCGAAAACATGACACATTCCAAGATATCCCAGTTCAACGTCCCCCCTCGATTACCCTCTGACCGTAACGTCCTATCAGGCGCATTGAAACATCATGCCCTTGCCTGACGTTACATTACCCTTTAAGGCAACATTTGGGTAGACTATTAAAAAATGCAACAATCACCCTTATGGTAAATGCAGCTAAGGCCGTGTTTAATTCAAGATACGATAGCGATATTGATGCCAATCAATCTATTATTGACCATATAAAATTTAAGGAACCCCTTATCATGCCGGCTAGGTTACCTAAACGAGTCTAAATACGCTTTTAGGCTTAAAATAAAGCGTCTTTAACATCATACTGTGTTTAAATACAATCCCGCTCTACCGTATGTTTTACAATAATCTGTTATATTAATTAAGAAGTGAGTATTATGGGCTATCGATTAAGCAAAATTTACACTAAAACAGGCGATGATGGCACCACCGGGCTGGGTAATGGGGAACGCATTGCCAAAAATAGCTTACGCATTGAATCCCTAGGCGCCATAGATGAACTTAACAGTAGTTTAGGTATCGTGCGAGCGTGCCTGACCGCTCCATATATGCCAAACGGGCTAGAGTTGTGGCAACTGCAACTGCGTCAAATTCAACATGAACTGTTTGATTTAGGCGGTGAATTATCCATTCCTGATTTTATGCTGCTGACCGAACACGACAGCGCGCGGTTAGAACAGGAAATAGACACCATGAATGCACTGCTGCCCCCCTTAAAGAACTTTATTTTGCCGGCGGGCTCTATGGCCATTGCACAAACGCATATGGCACGTACTATTTGTCGTCGGGCTGAACGGGCATTGATCGCCTTAATACTACAAGATTCGCCGGTGAATCGTTTAAGCTTACAGTATGTTAATCGATTATCTGACTGGCTTTTTGTGTTTGCACGTACCATTGCCTTGCATGAAAAAGGCCAGGAAGAACTTTGGCTGCAACATCGCAAACCCAAAGCATAATAGGTAAACCAATGGGTTTAAATGCCAACCTTAAACGTTGTAGGATTTAGATAATTATGCGCTTAATTGGTCATCGTGGGGCACGTGGTGAAGCTCCAGAAAATACGCTAGGCGGCTTTGAGTATATTAAAAATCTTGGTTTATTGGCTGTTGAATTTGATATTCGCCAAACGCTAAACGGTGATTTGGTCGTCATTCACGATAATAATTTAACCCGAACTGCACAAAGTAGGCTTAACGTTGAGGAACTGACCCACACTACTCGCCATCAGGTTGACCAACGCGGTATGCAATGGCAACACTGGCCCCGGTTTGAAAAAACGCCGCTTTTGACCGAAACGTTAGAACTCTTAAGCCATTTTACGCATATTGAAATTGAAGTCAAACCGTTAGCCGATTCTGCCGCTATTCAACGCCTTATTGATACATTATTGCCGATACTGGACGGCTTACAGAATCGCGTCGTGATTACTTCTTTTGATGCGCAATTTTTAGCTGCTTTACAGCATCAAAATCAGTTTAAAACCGGTTTGCTTATTGAATTTGAGCAAATTATGTTAAATCCTGCGTTTTTACTTCAACAAACCACAAGGACCAGCCTAAATTATGATGCCATTGTAGGCTACGCCCAGCAATTAAAGTGTACACAACTTGGGCTGCAAGATGGCTTATGTACGCAAGAGTTTATGTTAGCAGTTAAAAAAGCCCAATTATCGTGCAGCGTTTGGACTGTAAACAATACCGAACGGGCTTTGTTGCTCAAACATTGGGGTATTGATGGCCTAATTACCGATTATCCTGCGCAAATGTTAGCAGCCGGATTAACAGTTTAAATGCCGGTATTTAACTAAAAAAACAACATTATGGCATCACTTATTTTATAAGAACAATTAAACAGTAAAAAACGCATAAACGATACGTCAGCCCATCGTTTATGCGTTTTAAATAAGATCCTTTAAAAAATTAACGCGGTAGTGGCGGTATAGCCACAGCTTTAGCCCGCATAACGACCTTCCCTTGGTCATCAATTAATTGTAGCGTCTGACCCGACAATATATAACGGCGCGTATGGTCAAAACTAATGAGTAAAGCAGCCTCTTGCGCAAGAGCGTCTCCACAGTTTTGATGAGTAATGTTGGTTTTAATCGTCACATTAGCCGCACTAGCCAGGGTATATTGGCCAATAATGCGATTACAGCCTGTAGTCCCTTCCAACGTTTGGTTAGGCAAAAATTGCAACCAAGGGTGTTCTTTAAACGCGGTAACCGATTGATTTTGAATTTCTGAAATCAACCAATACGTATTTTGAAACGCTGGATTCGCAGGCACTTGCGGTATAGGGCCATTGGTCGCAAAACGCGGTAGATTTGAATAAGGGACTGACGTATCATGACGATAAACATGCGTGTAAACCGTCGCATTTTTAATCGCTTGATTCGATTCCATACGTTGCTGGACGGTAGGCGGAGTTGATTGGCACGCTGTCAGCCCGCCTGCTAATGCTATAATTGCAAGTATTAAATTGGGCGGTTTCATTAAAAAAATCCTCATGATTCTAGGCAAACTTTGCGCTAGTGTAACGTAAAACACGGCAGACAAATGTAGGCTTTTTTAGAATCCGTAGGCTTCTCTACTGGTATTTTTGCATGAAGCGTGCTACATTAATTCATACGAGTATACAAGTGTTCACTAAGATAAAAGATAGCCAGTTGATGGGCTTAAATTTCCCCACATTTTTAACATTTTCTATGTTTTTTAAGGACTACACCATGGTAGAACCTGCTCAGCCTATGACTGTAACGCCTAAAGCGCCCATCAATTGGCCTGCTGCCATTTTATTGACTGTGACGCCAATCGCTGCCGTGACGTTAGTGCCGTGGTACGGTCTGACGCATGGTTTTAGTGTAGCTGCATGGGCTAGTTTTCTAGGATTATGGGCTTTAAATGGCATGAGTATTACTGCCGGTTACCATCGCTTATGGGCGCATCGCGCTTATGAAGCCCACCCGCTTGTGCGTTTTGTGCTACTGGTTGGCGGAACCATGGCGGTACAAAATAGCGTTTTGGTCTGGTGCGCGGGCCATCGGACGCATCATCGGCATGTAGATCACGTAGATTTGGACCCGTATTCGGCCAAACGTGGTTTCTGGTATTCGCATATTGGGTGGATGCTGCGCAACTATCCAAGTGGTAACGCAGATTTTACCAACGTGCCTGACTTACAAAAAGACCCTATGTTGCAGTTTCAGCATAAACATTATTTGCTGTTAATTCTACTCACTAATTTTGCTTTACCGGCGGTTATTGGTTGGGCGGTTGGTGATTTTTGGGGCGTGATGTTGCTGGGTGGGCTATTGCGTTTAGTGGTCAGCCATCACATGACATTTTTTATTAATTCACTGTGTCACATGTGGGGCAAGCGGCCTTACACAGATGAAAATACCGCACGAGATAATTTTTGGCTTGCCCTATTTACCTGGGGTGAAGGCTATCATAATTATCACCATATTTTTCAGTATGATTACCGTAACGGTATTAAATGGTGGCACTATGACCCGACTAAATGGCTCATTGGCGGATTAAATAAATTGCGCTTAACCTCTAAATTGCGTCGTGTGCCTGATTTTCAGCTTAAAAAAGCTGAAGTTGAAATGCAGTTAAAACGGGCAGCCGCATATTTAGAAACCCAAGCCCAGCCTGCGAGTCAGCTTGAACAATGGCGTACCCGTCTTAATCAGGAGTACACCACATTTAGCCATACTTTAAATGAATGGGCTACATTAAAAGAACAGTCAATAGAGCTAAAAAAGGAAGCATTTGCCCAAAGGCTACATGAAGCCGATGCGTTTTTAAAGCATGAATTTCAAGCCCTTGAACAAAAAATGCAGGCGCAACATACACGCTTAGCGACTTTACTAACGCGGCTACGTCAATCGGTACATTCTTAAAAATTAACCTTAATGAAAAGGTTAGATCAGAATATGGCCTTTTGATTATATTTTTTAGTAGTGTATAAAATTAACGCGTTAATCTCTCTTGGTGCCTTATAGTTTTCGGGGTTCTAAAAAGCCGACACGTCAGATTTTAACACTACCTATTTTTTAGGTGTCAATCTTTAAACCATTCTAATGAACTAAACAATTGCTATTGGGCCGTTAGAATGGTTTATAAAATAGAACGATTAGCCAGCTAAAATCCTTAGTGCAAACCGCCTAAAAAGTTCGTTAAATATTCAATATCCTGATCAGATAATTTGCTTGCAACCATTTGCATCATGCCCGGTTCGGTAGGTTTAGCTCCATCGTTATTGCGTTTAGTACCGGTTAAATCACCCCGTCCAGCCGCACGAAATGCATATAATTGGGCTTTTAAATAATCGGTTTGTTGACCGCCGATTTTAGGAAATGCTGCGAACGGATTGCCTTTACCCGCAGGGCCATGACAGCCTGCACAAGGTACAACGCCATTGGCTAATTTTCCGCCACGATAGATTTTTTCGCCAAAGGCCAACGTAGCCGGATTTGCCAATGTAATTTGTGATTGTTTCGTTGCAAAAAACAACGCAACACTAGCCATTTGAAACTGACTTAAAGCTGAAGCTTGAGCTGTCATAATAACATTTTGACGACGGCCACTTTTAAAATCATTTAGTTGTTTATAGATATATTTGGCATTTTGACCCGCCAAGCGCGGTATTTGTGCAGAGGTACTGTTGCCATCAGAGCCATGACAGGCTGCACATACAGAGGTTGCCAATTTTTCGCCGACGGCTATTGAACCACCCGGCACAGGGTCTGCTGCATAGGCTAGGCTTGCACTGGTCAACGCGATAACAGCAGCCATCAGTTTTTTCATATCACCATTACTCCGGTACAGATCGCCCCATGGGGTGATTAAAAATATGCCTAACATTTCACCTAATGTGCTGATGTATCCCCATTTGTAGGTCTAACAGGTCAAACCATAACCAACACGCTCATATTTTAACATGATTTTAAAGTCCGCTACGCCTAGACGAAGCGCTAAAATTTAATTTATCAATAACTAAACTGGCCAAAAAAAATTAGCGGGTCATCATATCAATCAACGCCGTGTAATCGGCATCTGTGCAAGTATCACACAAGCCTCGCGCCGGCATGTTTTTATATCCATTTTTAACGTGATTTAATAATTCTGTACGGCCTTGCTTTAAACGAGGTGCCCAGGCTGCTGTATCACCACTTTTAGGAGCACCCAGCACACCCGCAGCATGGCACGTTGAACAAGAGCCTGCATATAAATCGCTGGGTTTAGCAGCCTGTACGGTTGAAGCAATAGCACACATAATGCCTACCCCACTTAAGGCCAGTAACGCTTTTATGTTCATGCTGTTTGTACTCCCATAGGGTCATACGGTCTATCGGACGTTAGTTTTTAAGCTAACCCATTGATTTTACGACCTTTAAATGACCACTGTATCGTTTAATGGGCGTATTCCCATCAGAACCATTAGCCTATTATGCCAGATTTTAAGTTTTTTGACCATGTAAGCCACTTAATTGTGTAAAAAGCCGCAGATATTTTCCAAGGCTGCGCAGGGTTTAAGAGTATTTTTAATTATGCATAAAACACGTAGCGTCCATAGAGAAATATAAAGGAATAATGATAAGAAATGCATTTTTATTATCCTGTTCAAATTTTTACTCTATAATGCCCCCTACTTTAGGTCTTGCAAAATTCCTAATGATTTGATGTTTAATAAAATTTTGGAGTGACCCATAGAGATAGCTATATGACGGATAATTTTTTAAATGATATTGTATTGTATCAAGATGACGATATTTTAATTATTAACAAGCCTTCCGGACTGCTTAGCGTACCCGGTAAAGGTGATCTAACGGATAGCGTATTGACTCGTTTAGTGGCTATTAATCCGCACATTAGGTTGGTTCATCGGTTAGATCGCGATACGTCAGGCATTATGGTCTTTGCTAAAAATATTGAGACACAACGGCATATTTCGCGTCAGTTTGAACGTCGCCAAACACAAAAACGCTATCAAGCATTAGTATGCGGACAACTCATCAATAAAACCCAGGTCAATCCAATTGATGTTCCGGTATGTTACGACCCTACTCGCCCGCCGATGCATCAGGTCGATTTAACATATGCTAAACAGGCGTTGACGTATTGGACGGCGCATGTTCCTTTCCGTGTATCTTTAACTAAAGAGTTACCGGCGCTTAAAAACTCTGAGCAATGGGTTACGCCTGTTGAACTTAAACCGATTACGGGCCGGTCGCATCAATTGCGCGTCCATTTGCAATATATTGGATATCCCATTGCCGGAGATGCACTGTATGCCGACGCGCCAGGACAACAGTTGCAGCCACGCCTAGCGTTACACGCAGCCCTTTTGGCCTTTGCTCATCCGGTAACACAGCAGCCCATGACCTTTTTAAATAATGCACCGTTTTGGCCAGAGGATTTAACCTGGCCTGAACGTTTAGTTTTTATAGACGATTCTGTAGCCTTAGATCATTCTTAGTGTAACGACTCAACAGGTTTGCTACTTTTAAAATAACCATTTTTTCTAAAATCCAAAACAGTAGGCAAAATACCCCCTTGCACGCTACAATGCCCCTCGTAAAACGCTCACAGTCCACAGGTGGAAACTATACATGCAAGAGTTCGCAATTGGTCAACGGTGGTTATCGGATACAGAATCTGAACTTGGGCTGGGTATCGTAGTTGCCATTGAAGACCGAACCGTCAGCATTTTATTTCCAACGCATGAAGAAACCCGCGTATATGCCCGCGCTACGGCCCCCTTGTCGCGTATTATTTTTGGGGTCGGTGATGTGTTAACGGACGATCAGGGCCACTGTTGGCGCGTTATTGCCCGTGAAGCCATACAAGGCGTGATTCGTTATACCGTGATTGAACCCCAGCACTCACTAAGTCATCATGACCGTTTAAAGCAACCTGCTAAAAATATTACCGAAACTCGCCTGGCCGCTCATTTACAGCTTGCACGCCCGCTTGAACGTTTATTAGCGGCCCGTTTAGCCACCCGTGAATGGCATGATTTACGCATTGAAGGGTTATTAATGCAGTCACGCCTTGCGGTCAGCCCGTTACGCGGCCTGCTGGGGCCAAGGGTTGGCTTAATTGCGCACCAATTGTATATTGCCCATGAGGTCGGTCGTCGTTTGGCGCCGCGCGTGTTGCTGGCTGATGAAGTGGGCCTTGGTAAAACCATCGAAGCCGGTTTAATTATTCATCAGCAACTGTTAACGGGTCGTAGTGAACGGATTTTAATTTTGGTTCCCGACTCATTGCAGTATCAATGGCTGATTGAAATGCGGCGAAGGTTTAATCTGCATTTTTCGTTATTTAACCTCGAACGTACCGCGTCCATGCGCGAACACAATCTTGAGGCCAATCCGTTTTTAGATGAACAATGTATTATTGCCAGTATTGACCTGTTGCTTGACCATGACGATTTACGCGATTTAGCCCTGGCCGCCGGGTTTGATTTACTGGTCGTTGATGAAGCGCACCATTTAACCTGGCATGAAGATGCCGACACCGGCGAATATTATGGCAACGACCGTTATGAAATCGTCGCCGAATTTGCCGCACAAACTGCAGGCGTATTATTGCTCACCGCTACCCCCGAACAATTAGGCGCCGAAAGTCATTTTGCCCGGTTACGCCTGCTCGACCCTGAACGGTTCTCTCATTTGGAGCAATTTTTAGAAGAAGAACATCAATACAGTCACATTGCCCAATTGGCCGAACATTTAATGGGTGAATTACCGCTTTCTGCCGACATTGCGCAACAGTTACACGCTATCTTGGGTCATACCGTGGCCGATACGCCCGAAGCACGTCAGCATGCCATGACCGAACTGCTGGACCGGCATGGTACCGGACGCATTTTATTTAGAAATACTCGTGACGCGGTGGCTGGTTTTAAAGGTCGCCAATGTTTGCCTGCCCCCTTACCTGCTCCGACGGACTGGGCCAAAACCGGCAATTTAAGAACGCAAATGTGGCCTGAAGAAACGCAACTTGATGGCGAATGGATGCAGACCGACCCACGCGTACCGTGGCTGCTCAATCTGCTTAAAACCAGTTTAAAACACGTTAAAGTATTGCTGATTGCGCGCTCAGGTCCGGTGGTTGAGTCGCTGGAACTGGTGCTAAAACATCATGGCAATATTCGGACTGCGCTGTTTCATGAAGGCATGAGTTTACTCGAACGTGACCAGGCGGCGGCCTATTTTGCCGATGAACAATATGGTGCACACATTCTGCTGTGTTCCGAAATTGGTTCAGAAGGCCGCAACTTTCAGTTTGCCCACCATCTGGTTTTGTTTGATTTACCGGCAAATCCTGATGTACTTGAGCAACGTATCGGCCGTCTTGACCGCATTGGACAACATGAAAACATTCAAATTCATGTGCCCTATTTGGCTGGTACCGCTCAGGAACGCATGTTCCGTTGGTATCATGAAGCGCTAGATATTTTCGGACACATTTCGCCCACTGCGCAAACCCTGCAAGACCAATACGTCACCGCTTTAAAAGACTGTTTATTATCTGACCAGGGGGAACGGTTTGAAACGTTGCTTGAAACGGTCAATGAGAAACGTTTGAAACTCGAGGCCGAACTGCAACATGGCCGCGACCGCCTGCTTGAGTTTAATTCGTGTCGGCCCATGGTGGCACAGCGCATTGTTAAAGCGTTTGAAGACTATGAACAACATAATTTATTACCCGATTATCTGGAACGTTTTTTGGCCGCCACGCATATTGACTATGAACATCAAAGCAATGGCAGTTTAATTATCCGCCCATCTGACCAAATGCAGGTTGAAGGCTTGGATATTCCAGAAGACGGCATGACGGCGACCTTTAACCGCGCTCAGGCCCTTATTCATGATGATATGGCGTACCTGACGATTGAGCATCCGCTCATGCAAAGCCTGTTTGAAATGTTGCACACTCAGCCATTCGGAAACACCAATATTTCCATTTTGCGCAGTTCTGCCATTCCGGCAGGTGAAATTATTCTTGAAGCGTGGTTTTGGGTTGAAGTGATTGCGCCTAAAGTGCTTAATTTAGCCGCGAGTTTACCGCAGCAGTTTATCCGTGTTTTACTCAACGAAAAAGGCCAAGATTTATCGCAAAAAATCACGCCAGCGTTGTTACATCCTTATGTTGAAACCCTGGATTTAAACAGCGCCCGTCAAGTGGTGAAATTACGCCGTGAGGTCATTGCTGAACGTTATCAGCAGGCTGAAACGATTGCTCTAGCGCAAGTTGAACAATTTTCGAGCATTGCCCAAAAACGTTATAGCGAACGTTTGCAACATGAAATCGACCGTTTAACGCATCTACAAGCCTTAAATTCAAGCGTGCGCCCCGAAGAAATTGAACGCTTGCAAACGCAGCAGCAGCAAGGGCTTAAATTGTTGCAGCATTTATCGTTAGTGCCCGATTCGTTGCGCGTGCTGGTGGTGATGCGGCCCTAGAAAACCATTTCATTAAGTGATCATTGCGGCATAGGTTCGTGTTTAGTCTAACTGAATATTCAGCACTTGCAGACGATTTTGCATCTCTTCAGGTGAAATCGTCGCGGCAGGTGTGCGTTTTAATTGTTCAAAGTCAAATAATTCACGGTCCAGTAACTGCGATGGTGCAACGTTTTGCAAGGCGCTAAAAATACTGGCCAATCGCTTGGGATATTTTTGGTCCCAGTCGCGCAACATTTCGTTCATTTGGGCGCGCTGCAAATTGGACTGGCTGCCGCATAAATCACACGGTATAATCGGAAAATTGCGCGCTTTTGCATATTTGATGATGTCTTTTTCAGCCACATAAGCCAGCGGCCGAATGACCATATTGCGCCCATCGTCCGACAGTAGCTTGGGGGGCATTGATTTTAACGTACCGCCATGAAATAAATTCAAGAAAAACGTTGCCATCATATCGTCGCGATGGTGACCCAAGGCAATTTTAGTGGCGCCAATTTCTTCAGCAAAGCCATACAACGACCCACGCCGCAGCCGTGAACACACCGCACAATAGGGCGACCCTTCAGGCGTCAAGCGTTTAACGATGCTATAAGTATCTTTTTCTAAAATATAATGCGGAATACCTTGCGCGGTCAGATATTCAGGCAAAATATGCTCTGGAAAATTAGGCTGTTTTTGGTCCAGATTAACGGCCACAATTTCAAACTTAATCGGTGAATTTTTTTGCATGCTCAGTAAAATATCCAGCATGGTAAAACTGTCTTTACCGCCCGAAATGCAGACCATCACGCGATCGCCTTCTTCAATCATTTTATAATCGCGAATAGCATACCCGACCTGACGCCGCAACTTTTTATGCAGGCGCTTAAAAGCGGTCGTTTTGGGGTCGTGGCTTAAATCGTCGACAGTTTTTTCAGTTAAATCAATAAAAGACGTCGCAGAATCATATAGCGGCAAAGTAGGGTTATTTGTCTGTGCTTGAAGCCCGTTAACGCTGTTATCAGCACTCGTTAATGGGTCTTTAGGCTTCAAATTTTCTGGATGAAATGGAGCTAACTCTGCCGTATTCATTATCGTTGACCTCATTTAAACTGGCGCGTATTTTAACGGATTTTTACTTTAAGCTCACTTTTATTTTTAGGGGAAATTTTAAGCAGTAATACTGAAAATTTTTGGATTAGTTATACACAATAAATCATATTTTTATACATAAATAGGTCTGTATTGGCATAACCCTTTTACTTACCTTTAAATAAATACACTGAAAATCAATTAGTTATTAAACATTAACCAAAAATTTTGGGGTTTAAATGACTGTTAAATGATAGTTTTCCACAAAAACTGTGGATAACTCTGTGGATAACTCGCTACTTGACATCATTTTGTAATGTAAGGTTAAGGGCTGCGCTTACATTGTTTATTTTTTAGACACCTTAAAAAATCATTACCAAACAATGAGTTATTAAAATCAAGCAAAAATTTAACATTTATTTTTAAAAATTTTAATCGTTTGTTCATAAATACAGCAGATTTGGGACGATTGATTATTTTTTGAGCAAAACGGTTTGAGTAAACCTCAAGATAGCAAGGCAATAAACCCGATGGAGTAAAAAATTCTTGCGCTTTGTAAGTTATTTGTTACACTGTAGGCAACCATACTAACAACATAACAGGGATATGAACCTTCCTATGCAAAAGCGTATGTTACCTCATGAATGGCTCATTCTATTAAACCCCATGTTAAAACGCGCGCTGTTAGTCGGTGCAGTCGTAGCGCCGTCTGCTGCCTTTGCTGGTCATATGTATATTTTTAAAGATACCAGCGGCAATGTCCTGTTAACCAACGTTGTCAATGGCAATAAACATCCCAACGGTTCTGGCTTTAGCGCCTTTAATACGCGCGTTAAAGTAACTTATTACCCGGATACCAACGTGCACAGTTATACCAATTATGGCAAAACCGAAGCGGCCGTTTTACCGAGCTATAGCCGCAATCGCAACACGTATGATAGTTTAATTACTGCGTCGGCTGCCAATAATAGCGTCGATAAAGGGCTGCTTAAAGCCATTATGCACACTGAATCAAGCTTTAATCCGTCTGCAAATTCGCCGGTTGGTGCACAAGGTTTAATGCAGCTCATGCCTGCCACTGCCCGTCGCTTTAATGTTGGAAACAGTTGGGACCCTGCGCAAAATATTGAAGGTGGGGCCAAATATTTAAGTTTTCTGCTTAAACGCTACAACAATAATTTAGAACATGCCATTGCTGCCTATAATGCCGGCGAAGGCAATGTCGATAAATACAACGGAATTCCCCCCTTTCACGAAACACAGGATTATGTAAAACGCGTCATGAGCCGGTTTCATCACTTGTATTCAGGCGGTTCATTAACGCCCTCTGCAAGTCAAAGTACGGCTAGCAATACAAGCTATAGCGCAGGCAGTACCTTTATTGCACCGCATAGCCCTGCCCGTCCTTTAACGTTAGCGGCAGCCAATTTATCTAACACCAATGATAACAATAATGCTGGCAATACTAACGGCGACCGGCAATATACCGACAGTGCCATTAATGCGCTGCGTCATTAACTACCTAGATTATTGAGTGTGTAAATTTGAGTTTAAGCTTAGTTAATGAGTTAAATGGCTATCGCATAAGCAAATACTTTAAAATGTCATCGTTATATCATGTAAAGTTCATATGATGCCGTTTTTATTAATAAGGTTAATGGATTAATGCGCACGTTGTACTCTATGAATTGTTCTACTTTAGCCCGTTTTGGATTCATACTTGGCGCTGGTTTATTCGGTTCTGTTTATGCTGCACAAGCTACACCAGCCCCTGTTTCTCAAGTGGAACAAGCCAATTTAGCGTTTAAATTATTTACTAAAACCTGTTTGGCTATGCCTGATAATAATGCAGCGGTTTCGGCTTGGGCAACTAAAAATCATTTTATAAAACCAGAACCCAAAACCAGTAATATGATTTTACAAAATCGTGGCGGTGAAGTCTGGATTGTCCCCACCCGTAAAGCACAATTTTTAGTGGTATTACATCCCGATAAACGTTGTTCAGTCTGGGCGCGCACGGCTGACCCACAGCAAATTAATATAAACTTAAACCGACTGGCAGCCTCTTTGGCTAAACCTGGGCGTATTGTTAAAAAAGTACGCGATATGCAAGTTCCTGTAGGACAATCCTCGGCCTATCAGCTTAGCTACGAAGTGCGGCAAGTCGGTGTTCATCAAGCGCTGTTATTGCTGGCGACGACCTCAACTGATAAAAAAGCATTATCGCAGGCGGTATTAACGCTTAGTCCAATTTCTTAAGAACCAACTCCTAAAAACCTATTGAAATAAATAATTAAGCAGCTTTATCGTTATTTTAATAAATGAATAAGGCTGCTTTTTCATTATCTCTAATCTTTAGGTGCTAAAAATGCTATCATTAAGGGATTGGTAGTTCTATTTAAGCACCTTATGAAAAAAATCAATTACTATCAAGCTGTTTCTATAAATAGGCCTATAATAAATTTCTTGTCAGTAGGACTACTCGGGCTTGTATTGTTTGCATTGAATGGTTGTACTGAACAGTGGCACAATGCAGTGGTAGTGCAACATCTAGCACGGGATAATACGACATTAAAAGTTAGCCTGGAATGGTATAATCTGTCACCCAAGCAAACGGATGAGCTGCAAAAACGCCCAGCAAAACAACTGCTATGCACCGACCAAGCCCGCCCGACAGCGTTTATTCTCGGCTTTCCTGAAGATATGCATAACGGTCAAATGCATGCTGATTTAAAATATTATAGCGATGCCCGTTTGAATCATACTTTGTCCTTGCCCCAAGTGATACATTTACGATGTCACTTGCAGTTTTCGCATATGCTGGGCGGGGTCATTAAATCAAGTGATTTTTATATAAACCCTAAAGCCTAATTCTTTTTAGCCCGCGGATGCGCCGTATCATACACTTTGGCTAATTGCGCATAGTCTAAATGTGTATAAATTTGCGTCGTGTTTAAGTTGGCATGACCTAACAATTCTTGCACGGCGCGTAAATCTCCACTGCTGGCTAAAATATGCGATGCAAAACAATGTCTTAATAAATGTGGATACACATGCTGTGCTAAGCCCGCCCGTTTGGCCTGAACCAATACGCGCCGCTCAACCGTGCGAGTACTTAAACGCGTACCCAATCGCTCACTCACAAACAAAGCCGGTTCGGTATCCAGCAACCAGAGTTCACGATGCGGTAGCCAGGTCTGCAACGCCTGCATGGCTTTACGACCAATGGGCACAATGCGCGTTTTATTGCCCTTACCTTGTACCGTCACCAGCGCACGGTTAAAATCAATATCGGTCAGATTAAGCTGCACCAGTTCAGCTACACGCAGCCCACTGCTATATAGCAACTCCAGTATGGCATGGTCACGAATCCACAAACGAGCAGCATCACGATCGGTCGGGGGCGCCTGGTCGAGTAGCTGATTGAGCACTTCGGGGTCAAGCATGTCGGGTAACGGACGCGCCGGCCGAGTAATGGTAAAATGCTGCGCCGGATTATGCGCAAGCTGACCTTGCGCCACCAGAAATCCTAAAAAGTGCCGTACTGCCGATAGTTCACGCTGTAAACTACTGGCAGCAATCGCGTCTTGTTCCAGACGTTGCGTAGCAAATTCATTGAGCATGCGCCGCTCAATATCGGCTAAGGTATAGTGTTTGGCCTGTAAAAATGTTAAAAATTGAATCACATCACGACGGTAAGCCTTTAACGTATGACTAGAGCGCCCTGCCTGTATTAACTGACTTAGCCATGCCTCTAAGGCAATAGATTCTGGTGGATTAGAATCATCGACAGGTGCTAACATTGGCTTAGCCGGAATATTTTTCAAAAGTCGCTGCATTTTTAACTTGTTGAATCACCTCGGGATTTTTAAAGCGTTTACCTTGCTTAAGCTGCTCGTATTGCTGGGGATTTTCCCATTCCTGTAAAATTTGTTCTGAAAACACGATATCGTTTAAGGTTAATACCCCCATCTGCCCATTTTCAACATCTGCCTTAAAACACTGCGCGTAACCCGTGTCGGTTTCGTGCACGATAACAGAATGCACCTGCACCGCCTGTTCGCCATTTTGCATATCCGTTTGGCTTAAAACCGCATTCGCCAAAAAGAAAAAAAGGCGTGAAAATTGCTCGGCTGAAGGAGATACAGGCAGTTCTATCCAGCGCGCGCTAAATTGTTTGCATGCGGCGATATAATCGGGATTATCTTGACGCCAAAAACAGATGGCATGGTCAAATGCATCAATCAAATCGCGAATCATCGTTTTTAACAGGCCAAAATCGTACACCATTTGTCCTTGGTCAAGCTGATGGGCCTCTAAAATCAACTCAACTTTGTAACTGTGCCCATGAATGGAACGCCGACACCGGTCCGAGCTACAATTACGCACGATATGCGCATTTTCAAATTTAAATAACTTGCGAATGAGCATAGCATTCTCCTGGTAAGCCCTTATTATACGCCTCAAAATGATTTAATGCGGTATGTTTTGCAGACTGGTATCGCTTAAAACATCAGATTCAAAGGGTAAAAAGGACCGACGATAGATGACCAACTGCGCCCCTTTACGATAAATATCGCTGGTTAAATCGCGCACTCGATTCGATAGGGTGACTTTAATGTGCCCCTGATAAAACATACTTTTAAGCGCTAAAAAAGGCGCCAGCGCAGTCCGCTTTTTAGGGTCAGTCAAAGACTTAAAGGGCACTTGCGTCCACAATGTGTTTAATTCGGTCAAGCCCTTTTTGGCATCGCGCGCCTGGCTCCACGTTTTAAGAGCGGCCGCATCAAACGCATCGTCTAAGGCTGCCAGCACTTCGGGGCTAGCCGTGTTGATATTGATGGGCGAAAATACGGGAACGGCGGTCAACTGTTTAAATAGTAGCGCGTTTTTTTTAGGGTCATTAAACCCTTGCACCTGCATCAGCTCTTCTACGTGACTAAACGGCTGATTGGCAGCATAACGCGGGGGATTTAAGCCTTGATACACACTGTTTTCGGCCCCTGAGGCACCGGTGATGGTATCGTCGGGGTCTTCCCAATCAAGCACGGCATCGGCCAAATCGGCACTATAGCCCACCTGTACCAGCAAACGCGCCAAAATAGCATGGGCGGTCACGTCGGGTTTACCGTCATGGTATAAATTATTAAGATTAAACAAGCCTGATTGATCCATTAAGCGCGCACTCACGGTTCCATCTTCAACTGGATAAAGCGGAACAGGCTGGGCCCAGGCTTCCTGTAATGTGTCGTTCTGATTACTGGTATCTTCATCATTTTTGAGTAGTGCGATTAAAAAATGTTCGCCCGCCAGTGCATACTCAAATGCCTGGTCTTGCCTGAATAATAAATCGGTTTGCCGCATAACGCGCTGCTGATGATTGAGCATGCTCATGGTCAACACCGTCGCCAAAACCACCATCAATAAAATGGTCAATAATGCGACCCCTTGCTGGGACTGTAACCGTGGCACGTGGCTATGCATTAGGACATCCCTGCGGTATAGGCACTGTTTGGCAGATTACTCACGACTGCAAACGTCCACGTTAACGGAGTATCCTTAAGTTTAAACTGCACTTCCAAACCGGCTGGCAATCTGGCTTTAGGGTCGGGCCCGGTCTTTACCGTACCGTTGGGCATGGTTGCAGGCAGACTCGAACCCGTAGCGCCAGGCCATTGGCTGCTGTCGGGATTATCCAGCGCGTGCCAGGTCAGGACGCTAACCTGAGTCAACAATACGGTACGCCGTGGCTGAGCAGTTTGCACGCCATCAGCCTGGGGATATTCATAGCGGACAAAATCGGTATTTTCAAGCGCATAACGAACTCGAATAATCGGCACCAGACTTAATGCAAGTCGCGGGTCGCGCGTGCCGACCCGATTAAATGCCAGCCCTTCACTATTTAAGCTTAACGCAGGTAAACTGTTCTCGCCTGCGCTGCCGGTACGTGGCCAGATTTGACTGATATCACGCATTAACTGCCCATAGACCGCCTGTTCTAGGCCTAGTTGTTCAGCTAAAACATGCGTGTGGTCACGGGTTTTCATCAATCCATCAAAAATTTTCCAGCCGGCCGCCGCAAGCATACTAAAAATAGCCAGCGCGACCATCAGTTCGAGTAAAGTAAAGCCAGTCTGTTTAGCATTCAATGATAATCGTGGCATACCTTGTCCTATGGCTGTTCAGGTACGGGCTGGCGAATAAACACGACTAACGTTTGCAGAGGATTTTGCGCACTATTCGTTAAGTCCAGGCTATTGTCGGCATTAAATACCTTAATTTCGACTCGCCGTACGACAGGACTGGGCGTATCATAGGTTTGTAACTGTACCTGCCATTGCCGGCCTTGTTCATTCACTTGCTGCTCTGAATGTCCCGATAACCATTCATGCCGAATCGTAAGCCGCGCCGCCGTATTCATGGCCACCCAGTGCGCCAGCGTTTGCTCACGTAACCGACTGACGCCGTTCGTGTAACTCATGCCGGCCTTGGTAAGCGCAATAGCCGCTACCGCAAAAATGGCAAGCGCCACCATCACCTCAAGTAAGGTAAAGCCTTGCCGATAATGTAGGCGGTCAATTGGCATTAAGCGGTTCATCAACTGGATTCATTTACTATCTGCCCTTGTGTTCCTTGCCCTTCTTGCGTGCTGACCCGGCCTAATTCGTTTAAATACAAAGCGTTACCTAACGGACGATTTTGATACCACAACTGTAACCGAACGGGTGTTACTTCACCATTCCCCCACCATAAAATTTGCGGCAAGTCGCCCTGGGTAAAATCGGCTGCGGTCGGAGTGAGCTGCGTTTGTAACGGACTAATGCGCAATTGAACCTCACCAGGCAGGGTTTGCATTTTTAAGGACGCTGATGGTAACCAACGTTTATCACGGTCAGGCTGATTTTTTTGATATTCGACCCATTGATAGGTCGCAGGCTGCGTAGCCGTTGCGTCATGCACAACCAGGCCCAGCACTTTTCCCTGATCGGTCGCTTCTAAATTAACCATACTTAATTGATTAGCCAGTTGCTCTTGCGCCAATTTTACCTGCCGTTCGTGCGTCCCCCCGACCGCCAAACTCACCATGCCGGCAAAAATACTGATAATCACAATCACCAGCATAACCTCAATTAACGTAAAGCCGCTTTGCCTAAAGGCTTTATAAGCGTTTAGGCCCATTAAAACGCGGTGGTTTCGCGTGCTTTGAGCATGCATTTAGGTTACATCAACGGGTTTGGGCCATGCGTCGGGCTGGGTGCGCAATTTAAGCATCGGAGCATCGCCAGCCGTACGCGGGTGCTGTGCCGGTAATGCTAAAATTTGGTCAATCAGGGCAATTTTTAGTGTATCGCGCGTGCCCAAATAGCGCTGATAAAAACTCGAATGCAGTAAACAGGCAGCCCCATGACTGACTGCCCAGGCTGCTGCCAAAAAATCACGCACCGTCATACCGCTATTTTGGGCGGTTAAATAGTCTGCGGTTAAGGCAATAATACGACGTAAACGCTGCTTGCGGATTTTATACAACTGACTAAATAAATGGTTTAAATGCCGTGCTTCAGCAGACAAGCGCTCTTCTAAATGATATAACAAAACGCTGCGGCCTGTTTCATGCAGATGGTCTAGCATATACACAGCCATACGGGTCGGATAATCCATGCCATCGGTTAGCACTATATCGAGCAGCGCCTGTTCACGCCGTATCAATAATTGAATAAATAATTCATCTTTACTTTGAAAATGTTTGTATAACGTGCCTTTAGCCACCTCCAGGCGCTGCGCCAGCACATCTAACGTCATGCTATTTTCGCCATATTCCAATAACAACTGCTCGGCCGCTGCAAAAATTTGGCTTTCGCGTTGTTTAAATTGAATCTGGCGCGCATTCATCAGTAATCAACGAACTTGCGCAAGTCAGGCGGCATTTCTAAACGCTGAGCGCGTGCCTGACTTAACAAGGTAACAAAATTATGCCGGGTTAAACGTGCCATTTCTAGTAGTGACATTTGATGCACATCGGCCAACACCTGTGCAACCGACGGTAAATATTTGGGTTCATTGGGTTTGCCACGATACGGAATCGGCGCAAGATACGGGCTATCGGTTTCCACCAAAATACGATTTGGCGGCATTTGTTTAACCACAGCGCGCAAATCTTCAGCATTTTTAAAACTTACAATGCCCGAAAATGATACATAATATCCTAGCTCTAACGCAGCACTGGCCGTATCCCAATCTTCAGTAAAACAATGTAATACGCCATGAACAGCGCCAAACTGTTGCCGTGCCTCCCTTAAAATAGCCAGAGTATCGGCACGAGCGTTACGGGTATGTACAATCACTGGCTTACCAAGTTGATGACCTGCCTGCAAATGCCGCTTAAAACAAGCCTGCTGCTCGGTTGCCCACTCCTGGCTATAATGATAATCCAGACCGGTTTCGCCAACAGCCCATACATCGGCACGTTGCCCCAGGCTGCATAACTGCCCGACAGTGGCGCGCGCCATATCCTCACGGGTTTCACACGGATGAACCCCGACACTCATACCCACTACTGGGCCCTGCGCGGCTTGCTTGCCCAGTTCAACAATCGCCGCTAACGCCGCATAATCGTCTAAATCCACCGACACCGCCAGACACTGACCCACGCCATTTTGCCATGCCTGCTGTAGCGCAGTTTGCAACCCTTGCCCTTCTGCATACGGCGTTAAATCCAGGCGGTTTAAATGACAGTGCGAGTCGGTAAACGGCGCATCAATAGGCAATAAGTCTGGTTGCGTGATAAAATCGGCATAGGCTACTAAATCGGGTGCTGTGGTGTTCATCTAATATCCTAAAGGTCGTTTCAAAAAACGGGTTTATGAAATTATAATGAATTGACGAGGATTACAATCATCACCTCAAACACAATTCCCCATTGAACGAACGAACAAGTTATGAGGCGACAGGTTAAGCATTTAGAGCGTTTGGGTAACTTTATCGGTTAATATGCCAGCTAACTGATTGACGATCATATCATTTAGTTTGCGCCCTTCTTCAGAGGAAAACTGTATACCAAAACCGGTTTGCCGATGCCCGTGCACCCGTGGGGTAATCCAGATAATTTTACCATTAATCGGGAAACGTTCAGGCGAATTAGGCAGACTGATCACCACAAAAATATCTTCGCCGAGTTTAACCTCACGATTGGACGGAATAAACAAGCCGCCATTGCTGACAAAGGACATATAGCTGCTATACAATTCCTCAACGCTATTAATTTTATAATTGATCACACCAGACATACGGGGGGGCATCATCAGCAGTTATCCTCGGTAAACGTAACGATTAAAGTTAGGCAGGCGCCGCTTAGGCAGTGTAAACTGTATCAAACTTACGCCGATTTAACCACCCTTTATCAATACTGTTCTAAAAAAGGATTCTTTAACGCCATCTGATGTACATACAGTTTTTAAAATTTTGCCTTAAGTGCGATAAAATCAAGCCGTTAATGCCATAATAAGCGCATCAAAGACCAAAGCGGGCTGAATATTTTGCTGTTGACTTTGACGGGCGGCCTGAATCCTGTGTTGTAACTCTATTATTTTCTCACTGTTTAAGGCAGCAGCCAAATCGTTTAGGTATAAATCGGTTTGAATAACAGGCAGACCGAAGCGCCACGCCCATACATCGCGCAACAGCCAGTCGAGCAACATCAACCAGTCGAGCACGTTTAAATCGTACTTTTGCCAGCGCGCCGAAACTGCAAGCGGCTGTTGACGTTTGGCCAATAACCCCAACCAATCACTTAGCCAATCAGCCCGCAAATTAAAAACCGGTTTCTGCGCCAATTGCAAGGCTGCAAGGGGAGCATTGCCACTTAGTTTAAGTAAAATCTCGGCTTGCGTTTGGTTTTCAATGCCCTGTTGCAGCATAAAATCAAGCGCCAATGCAGGCGCAATACGCCCCAGGCCATAGTGTTGCACGCGGCTGCGAATGGTCGCGGACAACTGCAACGGATGGTCGGCAATTAGAATCATGATTACTTGTGGCGCAGGCTCTTCTAACGTTTTAAGCAACGCATTGGACGCGCCAATGCCCATCAGTTCAGCCGGTTCTATCACCACCACCCGAAACCCTGAACTGGTCTGCTGTACAAACGGAATCAAATCGCGAATTTGCTCTATTTTTAAGGTTTTACTGATTTTTCCTTTAGTATCAACCTCAGGACTCACCCATTTAATATCGGCATGAGCATTTGCCCGCAGTGCCAAACACGACGCGCAATGTCCACACGCTCGCTCAGGCAAACGTTCCAGACAGACCAGCCACGCCGCTAAATGCAACGCAAATAAACGTTTTCCGGTGCCTGCATTGCCACCTAATAATAACGCCGAGGGCATATGTTCTAACGAGTGCGTTATACGCTGCCAGTGGCTCTGCTGCCAGCTTAACAAGGGTTGGGTAAAATCGGGTAAGTCAGTGGGTCGCGTCATGAACCCAGAGACCTTGCTTGGAAATACAAAAATTTTGCTGCGGACCTACCTTTATTTGATAAAGAGTACGCGTAAACGGGCTAAACATCGGCCCATCTTCAGGGGGGAACAACTCACACAATAAATCGCGATGCTGCTCAATATCGGTAAAAACCCCTTCTTCAAACGTAATTCTATCATCAGCAAGCGACAGCTCAATCCCTTCCAAATTTGCCCAGCTCAGTTCAAGCCACGCTAAATCGGGGTGCTCGGTTTGATAAAGCGCCTTACTTTCCAATACAAAACTCAAATCGGCCGGGTCATGCGGCTGACCTTTGGCAAGCTCGGGGTCGGTATCAAAACAACTGACAAAGCAATCATTGACTTGAATATTTTCGGCAATTTGCCAGCCTTTGCCTTCAAGTTTGAACCGTTGTTCGGCTGCACAGACAATAATATCGTACTGCTTGCTTTCATAGGTGGAAACAACCATGGCTTTAATCGGCAACCCTTGCACCTGTTCAATGGCTAAAACCGGTACATAAACCGCCGGCAAGCCTTTACGCTTCGGTTTAGACAGGACTTCATCAGTCAGCGTAAGCTGTTCAATCGGCACCAAACCACGCGCCGTATGCACCTTTGTGCCTGCTACAAAGCCCATCGCGTTGTGTTCAGTTTGCATAATGTTTCGTCCTGGCGATAATGCGTAGTGTAGCAGTGTATTTTAAAAGATAAACAGATTTTTGAAGCGTATAACGGGCGCTCAATCAATCTAACGAAACCAATTAAGCGTTTAATAGATCATTTTTAAGCGAGTTTAATGGCTCGCTAGATTAGGGCGTGTCCTCAATTGGGCAGTTCTGCCTTAACTAGACCAAAACGGGCTAAATTTTATCAAACTGCGTCACCGATCTTGTCCATATTCCAATATTTTTTGCGATATTTGATTTGAATGCCTTAACATGGAGCGTTGTTTTAAGCATGTTGCCCAAATGAGGGCACGCCCTAGGCGTTTATCAGTCTAGCAATAACTGCCGTAAAGTTTGGGCATTTTCAATCGCCGCACCCGATGCCGTATTGTCAAAAATCACCCAAACCTGCCGGCCGTTTTGAGCACGCACCGTCCGGGCCAACTGCTCTAAAAACGCCTGACCATAGCTGGAATAATACATTTTAGGCGAGCCGTGCAGCCGATAATAAAGAGCCGTCAAATCACCAGCGGGTTCAAACGCTGCCGGAACTTTTGCCGGATCAGCCGCCACACGCGCCACCTCAAATGCCTTTAACACGTCACCGGCCGTATTATCCTCAAACCAGCTAACATGCCGAGGTTCACACACCAGCCGAACCGAATGCGCACCCACAACCTGCTTAAATGTGGTGAAAAAATCGTGTGTTCTGTCTGCATCAAACGCCAATGAGGGCGGCAACTGTATCAATAATGCGCCCAATTTTTCACCCAGGCCTGCTACCGTCAGCCAAAATTCATGCAGTAAATCGGCACAATCGACCAACTTGTTTAAATGCGTAATCGTTTTGGGAATTTTAACGGAGAATTTAAAATCTGCCGGCACATCAGCCGCCCATTTTTCATAAGTTTTACGCATATGGAGCCGATAAAACGATGAATTTAACTCAACTGCGTTAAACACCGTTGCATAACGCGCCAGCACGCTGGGTTTGTGGCCGCCCGTCGTGTCATCAATTCCAAAAGCTTCCAAATGTCCATTGGCAACCGTCCAGCCTGCACAACCAATATAAATTTGCATGTGGCCGCCCGGCATTAGCAATTTTACAGTAAGCATGTTGGAAAGCTCCCTGGGCTATTTGAGAAGTCCATTGATTTAAGCCGCCAAAGCCTAAAACCGCCAGTTATAAAATACGTCAATGGCTTTTTCAATGGCAGAACTGGCCTCAACATACAGGCGTTTATTGACCTGATAGCGCAAGGTTAATTTATTGACCGGTGTAAACACCCCAACGCCGTAACGCAAATATAAATCAGGCGAAATATAACCCGTTACATTAACCTGCGTATCATTACCGACGCCTTCAGCGTCGACCGTTAGCCCGGACAGGCCAAAGGTACGGCCCAGTTTATTGGTAAAATTGCGCGAGCCGCTCAATCCTGCACTTAACCCGGCTGCGGCCAAAGTATTATTCACTTCACTTTTAAAACCTGCGGTGTTGGTCAAGGTATTATTGGCGGTAATGCGTCCGGTCAGCATGGCATTTAGGGCCTCTTGCTCACTGAGACCAGCATCGTTGATAATCACAACTGCTGGATTGGTCATACGACCGCCAATGCGCACCCCGACCATACGCCCGCTCACGGTTTTGGCGGCCTCAATATCAAGCAGTGGCTGAGTCAGTGGCCCATTAAACCGTACATCGGCATGTTTAAGCTGTAACGTTTGTCCGAACGCATCAATGCGTACACTGCGCGGCACATGAATATGTCCCTGACCGGTTAAATGACCCGCACCGCGACTAGACACTTGCAAACTACCCGATAACGGGACATTAGCGCCAAAGCCTTGAAAAAACACTTCACTACCAAGCTTAATATTAATGGCGGCATCAATCTGCCACGGCGCCTTGACCTGAATGGGCCTCGGAACCGTTTTAATGCGCCGGTCAATAATGCGTACATCAGGCGATAAGGCAATGGCACCATCGTTATTAGAATCGGGCGACACGGTCGCTTTAGGGACATCGATAGTACCGGCAACATTTAATTGCTTGCGGCTTGGCAAAATATCGATGTTAATCATCGGATTAATACGTGCGGTTAACTGCGGTGCCTGCCGAATCAGTAAATCCTGACCGGTTATTTTTAGTTTAACGGCCGGCTCACCTACCCAAATAGCCTGACCGGTGATTTGTCCCTCTCCATCACCACTTGCAAAACGACCTTCAAGGTTCGCGCGACTCCCCCGTATGCTCGATTTTAAATTGATTTTACTTAAACTGACCGGCACACTGGCCAGCATAATGCGTCCGTCATTGAGCTTAAATTCACCATAAAAATCGGGACCAGTGAGCGGACCACTCATGCCACCGGCCAGCGATGCGGTTCCCGCTAAAATCTGCATGCCGGGAAAAAACGGCTTGAACACGCCCAGTTGTACCTTATCCAGCACAACCGCGCCGTTAATCGTTTTAGGCGTCACATTCGGATTAATTACCGCATCAACATACCCTGTACCAATGTTACTGGTGCGCACATCAAACCGTACCTTTAGCCCGTCTGCCTGTGTTTTGGCCAATAAACTTAGACGCTGATACGGTAAAATCAGGCCTTCATCTTGCGGGTCATCGGGTGCCAATTTAAACGAGCCCTGATCGGTATATAATAGCGCATTAAGCTGCGGCGTACCACCCGCCTGCCACGCCAATTTAGCCTGTCCGTTAACGGCGCCTTGCCAGCTCAAGCCCTGCGGCAACATATTTTCAAGCATGCTTAAATCAAGGTGTTTAAGCGCTAATGCCGTTTGCGCCTGATTCCGACTGGCCAGCAACGGCTCAGTTAAACAAAGCTCACTTTGCCTCACATCGGTCCAACAATGCGGCGTTAGCGTCAGTTGTCCGGTTGCATTTTGCCAGGTCATGCGCGCCGGCGTCGCTTGCGCAAGCTTCATAACCCGCGTAACCACATGCCCGTCCGCCAACTGCCCCTGCCAATCATAATTGGGCTGTAATGACCCGGTCAATATCATATCAGCCTGAACGCTTGGCGTTGCCACACTGGCCGCCAGCCGATGATTGGCGCGCGTTCCGCTCAACAATCCTTTTACTGATGAAATGACCTGTTTATCTTGCCCAATATTGGCAATATCGACGCTTAACTGACTTGGTGCCTCGCCTAACTGTTTAATTTGACCCTGAACAGTGGCGTGTTCAATCGTCAAGGTATTAAACCGAATATGTTCGGCCTGTAAATTGACCGTCGCATCGGGTTTTTGACTAATCCCATGGGTTTCAATCTGACCGGTAATATGGCCCGCTAAATGAGGATGAATACGGCCTAACTGTGGTGCATTGATTTGTAAATGTAAATTTTGCAAATGACCGTTGGCTGTCAGCTCGTTACCCGCCCAGGCCAGCAGTAAATTTTGCGCATTGATTTGACTGGTCAGCACATCATGCGCTAACCCTTGACGACTGAAGCTACCAAAGACTATATCCAGCGCACCCTGGGCCCGAATGGGTTCATGGCGCAAGGTTCCCTGCATATTCAACTGATTGACATGAATTTCATGCTGATGCGTCTGCCATTGGCCATGAGTGTGCAGCGTACCGCTTAAATCGCCGGGCCAGCCTGCCACAAAAAACGCCGGATTAAAATGCTCAAGCGCGGCCTGCCCTTGCCAGCCTATGCCCTGGGTTAAATTGACCTCGCCTTGTGCATTGATTTTTCCGGTATCGCCGCTGTGGGTAAATTTGCGTACCTGAATCAGTTGGGGCGTGCCTGCAATATCGACGGTCAATTGCCCACCCGGAATGCCGGCGGTATTAAATTGCCCGTTAAATTGCGCTGCAAATGACCGCATCTGGCTACCTTGGCCAGGGGTTTGTTTTACCGGCGTTTGCATCGCTACAGTTTTATCGGGCAAAGGTTGCTTAGCAGCATTGGCGGGCTGCATTAAAATCGCGGCTTGTCCCGTGCCTTTTAAAACCATAGGCCGCGCGGCACCGGCTTTTTGGGTTTTGGTGGCGGCTGTAGCGGGCAGAATTCCCTCTAAATACGTATCGGTTAGCGTAAAAGTATACTGACTGGGTGTTATTTCGCCATGCGCCACTACGTGTCCTGTGACCTGGTTAAACGGGGCAGCAGGCGTCATACGCTGCGGATTCAGTCCCGTTGTCAATAGTGTTGCCTGCCAGCGAGTCGGCGTTTGCGTGTTTTGCCCCGGCTCAATATGCGCGGTGCCGTTAAGCTGCCCTGCGATACCGTTATAATTAAACTGCGGAATATCGACTGTACGCGCTGCGGCTACAATATCGGCCCGATAATGCCCGGCCGGAATCAGACTGGCGGGCGCAAGCGTTTTGGCCTTATCAACGGGCTGAGTTGGTAGTTTCTGCGCTTGAACCGTTTTAGGAAGCGTTTGCTTGGGCTTAGATTGAGCTAACGTGTTGTTATTTTCGGCGGTCTTGGCATTTGAATGTTTTGCTTTAATGGGCTGTGCTTTAAGTTCGTTAGATTGATTAATGAGTTGCTGTTTTAACTGCGCGCCTACAGCCTCTAGGGTCGTAGGATTGGCTACGTCAGGTTTATTGAGGGGATTTAAGGCCGCGCCGGTTAAATCCAAATCGACATGCGCCACGGTTTTACCGGCAAATCGCCCTATTTTTGCCTGACCCTGAGGACTGACCAGGGCGCCAATACCTGCCACCTGCCGCGCTACATTGCGCCAACGCGCATCATAGGCCACCGGGCTTTGCGCATTGCCCAAACTGCCGCGCTGCCCCATGCCAACCACCCAGGTTTCATGTCCATCATTTAAAATCGTGTCCTGTTTGTTAGACTGCCTAAAGTTTGGTTTAGCCAAATGTTGTTCGGCAAACGGCACCTGCTTGATATAAACGCCCACTTTCGAAACAGTCGCAGTCGACGATGCCAGTTCGCCTTGCGTCAAAAATGGTCCATTTATTAAGCGCGGCACATATGGACGAATACTTTGAGGCACTTTTTCCAACTGCTGCTGTATATCGATATGCGTTAAACGGCCACGCAAATCCCAGGCAGTTTTATGCTGCCAGTTAACCTGACCTAAAACCTCAATCTGCCCGCCCAACGTATTGGCCTGTAAATGCTGAATTGACAACTGTTTAAAATCGGTCGACATTTGGCCGGCATAGTGCCCGTAAGGCAGATGTTGCCCTTGTAAATCGGTCGCTAAATCGACACTGATACCGTCAATATTCCCGTTAAATTGCGCCTGCCCCTGACTCGAACGCAACCGTTCTGACGTCATCACTGGCCAGCGAAACTGTTGCCAACTGACCTGCCCGCTAAACGGTACGCCCTCTCGCACCGGATGCGCCGTTATACTGGCATGTGCGCGGTCGGGTAAAGTTAAATCGCTGTCGATATGCAGTGTGTCAACGGTACCACTGGCCTTGATTTGCAGCATTTGAACATCTGGCGCGTCATTCGATGGTTTTGTCTGTTTTAAAGATTTTTTGGGATTCGCCTGTCCCGTATTAAGCGCCATAAATTCATGCGCACTGGCGGCCTGAATACCTGCATTAAGCGTGTTTAATAACGGAATACGCAACTGCCCTGTGGCATCAATCGGATAACGTCCGCTAAATTGAATGTTGCCGGTAACATGTTGCGCGCTAACAATGCCTGCATTAAGTGAAGAGTCCGTTAAACTTAAAACATCGCTATCCCAAACCGCATCGTTTAGCATAATATCGGTTAAGCGTGTGGGTTTTTTATAAAGAGCGGCTTGCTGAAACGGTTCTATGGTTAAATCATGAATGACGGCATGGTCAAACCGCAACGTAAACGGCAGTTTTAACGCGGTAAAATTAAACGGTTTATGCGCAGATGGTGTCAGGCGTTTTACGTGAAAACCTGTTAAAGATGCCTGGCGAAAATGGAGCTCTTTTTTCACCAACGCACGCCAGCCTACCTTCATCACGGCCTGGTCAATGGTTATTTTATAATCTTTACTACCATGCACTTCGATATTTTTTAAAATAAGGCCGTTTTTAAAATCGCCCCCCTGATAAGTATAGCTCATCATATGTTGGTGGTCGGCAATCTGCGCCAATAAAAACCGGCTGCCCTCTTTAGTGGCTACCAGATAATACGCCGTGGCTGCCAATACCAGGGTCGACAGCACCAAAAGCACCAAAAGCCACTTCCAGATAGGCGAAGACTTGCCTATGAGCTTAGCTGTCATAACCAGCAGCACCTAGAATAAAACCGCGTAACTGCGACATCATGTGATTATCAATCCTGTAACAGTGTTTACCATGCCTTGACTTAATCAGGTCTGCCATCTTATAACGGGGGGCCTATAAAAAAATGCAAGCGAATGGGAATTTTCGTTTCAGACACGCCCGCAGCTATATCCACCCGTATTGGTCCCACCGGTGAGGCAAACCGTACTCCAAACCCGATACCAACCTTGGGTTTGCCGTTAAAATGATTGCCAAACGCATTGCCCACATCGGTAAACACAGCACCGCGCCAGTTGGGTTTAAACTGATAATTATATTCAACCGAGCCAACCGCCAACGTCTGTCCGCCCACCAAATAAGTCTGCTGCAACGGCGATAAACTTTTATAATCATAACCGCGTATACTTTGGTCGCCGCCTGCAAAAAACCTGAGATTATACGGGACACGGTCAAAATCCTGCGTGACAATACCGCCTACATCGACCCGCCCGACCAGTTGATGAATATCATGCCGTCCAAAGCTGTAAATACCGCGTGCGCCAGCCTGTAAAATGGCAAAATTGGTATCGCTCAACATATTTTTGCCCGCCACATCGATCGTATAAAACTGATGCAGCCCACGCACCGGATTAATCCCGCCACTGGTCGAGGTTTTTTCCAGGCCAAAGTCCGCCAGTAACGCCTGTTGGTTCAATGCTCCTTTAAGCACGTTAAACGGCGCTGGCAAATTGCTCACATCGCTGCTCAGCGCATGATTATCTTTTTTAAGTTCATCAAACCGATAGCGCAACGACATTTTACGATGCCAACCGGTCGGACTCGGTTTAATGGCGCGTTCTACCCCAACCGTTGCCGTACGTGTTTCAAACCCATTTAATTTATTGGTTTGGGCATACAGCAGTTGGCGCTCATAGCCCAAAACATAGGTCAAGGTATCGTTTAGAGGGTGTTTGTAAGGCTGCGCATAGCGTAAATCGAGGGCCTGACGGATTTTCGATATCTCGACGTTACCGTCAATGCTATGGCCACGGTCGTTAAGCAGCGCACGCCGAAACTGACTTCTGACCCGCATACCGGTATCGGTGCCGTATCCCAGACCCACTTCGGCACTATTGGGTTTCCGTGCATCGACAATAACCGTAACGGGAACGATTTTAGTTGCTCGAACTTGCGCAATTTTTGTTTCCTGTTCGCGCAAGGAATTTGACAATGATGGTTTATTGGTGTCAAGTTTATCTGTCGGCGTCACGGGTACAGCATCAGGACTATCACCCAGCAGCTTATCGACCAGTGCATGTGTACTGCTTTCCTGCTCTTTAAGACTCGGCGCAAGGTCAGGCACGCTGTTACTTTTTTGGTCGACTGCGGCGGCAGCCTTGGCAGCAGATGCGGCGCTATCTTTGGCATCGGCCAATTCTAGCGGTGGCGGAGTAATGCTGTTGATTTCCACATTGTTAAACCAGCGTGTATCCAACAGATTACGCGAAAACCTGGCCAGTTGTGTGCTATCGTACGGGTCACCTTCTTCATATGGCACCATCTGTTCTAGTAAATGCAGGTGCACCGGCAGTGGTTTGGTCGGGTCAATATTTTTAAATTCGACAGGGCCAAATTTATAGCGTTCCCCACTGTGATAACCCAGCAGAATATCGGCAGTATTATCGGGCAAAGTCACCGCGACATCATGCACCAGCCAGTAACCATCAAAGTAGCCCCGCTCGGCAACCGTAGCCGCTAACCGGCTTTTGGTGGTTTCGTATAAATCGTGCTGAAAAGGGTCGCCTACCTGTAAATCCAGACGGCGTTTTAACGCATCGAAGGCAATATCGGAACTGCCCGGCCCTTCAATATTAATCTCTTCCGATTTAACCTTAACCGGCTCACCCGGCACCACGACCAAATGTAGACGCGAGGTACTTTGCGGCTCAAACCGAAACTGCGCACTATAATACCCGACGGCCTGTGCTGCCTGCCTTGCCAGGGTACGCAAGCGTGGCTGCACATCGCGATAATCCCCAGACATTTCGTCAACGGTGGTGCGCTGCAAATAGGCGCGCAAATTACGTTCCAACAAGGCAGGCGCCCCACTGACCGATACGCTGATAGTCGGTTCATGCGGAATTTCCTCTTCAGGGGCCGACCAAAAGCGTTTTTTTAAGCGTTTAAAAAGATTATCTTTCGTTTTACGAGGAGGGTCGACGGGTAAAATAATTGGCGGTGCACCCAGCACGTCGGCAGCCACCGGAGGCAGGTTACGCACTTCTTCCGGCACATCGTTGGCAGGATTGGCAGATGCGTCAGCAGCATTATTGTCAGTCGTCTTATTAAATGCATCACGCACTTTATCAAACAATGAGGGCTGTGCCGATGTGCCGGCATTGCCACTAGCAGAAATATCCGGCGCAGGTTGACCCGGTGCCGAAGTCGCTGCATGCCCAAAGCACGCAACGCTCATTAAACTCGACAATAGCAAGCCACGATTGCGTATTAACAGAGTATAAGATGGAAAATAGAATAGCATATTAACCTACAGGCTTGCTTGGGGGTCGTGGTTTAGGCGTTATCTTAGCATGGTATATGCTTAGGATAGCGTTTTAACCAAGGATTTTAGCGTGTGTCGAACACCTGGAGCAAATTCATTGATTTAAAAGCCTTAGTTTAGCTGGTCGTTGGTCATTCGTTTAAATAGAGGATTAGTTTTTGCATTCAACTTTTTTACGGTGTTAAATAGACTTCAAGATAATCGATTTAAACAGATATTTAATTTTGGGATAGCGCTTTAGTTTTATACTGTTTAAGATAGTGTTAAATGATTTTCACCCTGTTCTTTTAATTCATCGGTAAACCCTACCCAGGATACCTGTTATGTCGCTCGACCCCACCCCTTCAAAGCCCCCCATGCCACCTGGTCAAAATCAGTTTGCGTTATTGACTAAACGGCGTTTTTTACCAATGTTTATCACGCAGTTTCTGGGTGCCTTTAACGACAACGTGTTTAAACAGGCCCTGATTTTATTATTAACCTACCAAGGTGCCCAGCAGCTCCATTTATCGATTAGTTTACTCAATAATGTTGCCGCATTGCTGTTTATTTTGCCGTTCTTTTTATTATCGGCGACGGCTGGTCAAATCGCCGATAAATACGATAAAGCCCAATTATCACGCTTTATTAAAGTATTAGAATTAGGCATTATGTTATTGGCCGGTGTTGGCTTTATTTTTACGATTTACACGTTATTATTTATTGCGCTGTTTTTGATGGGTGTTCATTCGACCCTGTTTGGGCCCATTAAATATGCATATTTGCCGCAAGCGTTGCATACAGATGAATTGGTTGGCGGTAATGCGCTATTTCAGACCGGTACCTCACTGGCAATTTTAACCGGCATGATGTTGGCGGCGGTGGTCGTAGCAGGCGGCGACCATAACGCGCTCATATGGACCAGTGCAACGTTGGTGGGAATTGCAGCAACCGGCGTGCTTAGTGCGCATTTTATTCCCAAAACGCCAGCCAGTGCCCCAAACCTAACGATTGATTGGAATATTTTTAAAACCAGTCGTCAAACCCTGGCTGATGCTTGGGCATTGCCATCGGTTTTTTATGCAATTATCGGTATTTCCTGGTTTTGGTATTATGGTGCCACCTTTTTAACGCAAGTTCCTGAGCTCACCAAAACCATCTTATTTGGCAATCAATCCGCAGTGATTTTTTTATTGACGTTATTTTCAATCGGGGTGGCGGTGGGCTCGTTGCTGTGTCGGCGTTTAAGCGGTGCATCGGTTAATTTAAAATTATTACCCGTCGGTATTGCGGGTTTATCGCTATTTGCCCTCGATTTATTTTTTGCCTTAAAATTTTCTGCGTTAAACGGTATGGCTGCACCGGCGCATAGCTTAGGTTTAAATGAATTTATACACCATGCGGGCTATTGGCGCATTTTTATTGATTTACTGGGTATCGGATTATTCGGCGGCTTTTATATCGTCCCGTTGTATACCTTTATGCAGGCCCATGCCCCCGAAGATGCCCGCGCGCGCATTGTGGCTGCCAACAACATTTTAAATGCCTTATTTATGGTCGGCTCGGCATTGATGGCCATGTTACTGTTATCTTTATTAAAAACCGATTTAGCCGTCTTATTTTTATGGACTGCGCTCGTCAATCTGGTGGTCGGTTATATCGTGTGGAAAAAAACGCGTCTTTCTTAACGCGTCTTTAACATTTCCATGATAAACAGGTCCATTAATCATCATTTAGAAGTAGGCTAGCAGTTATCAGTTTGGCGATGAATTGGCTTGAATTTGCAAATCTGCCAATGCGGGTAATGGGCGCTTACGGCCTGTGTCATCGATAGCAACAAAGGTAAATAAGCCTTCTGTCAAACGTACCGGCGGCTTGGTCATATCGTGAATTTCCCAAACTTCGGTAAAAATACGCAGCGACGTTGTTCCCTCATGAATAATTTGCGTATAGCAGGCAATTACGTTTCCCACCTTAACCGGCACATGAAAGACCATATGCTCAATAGAAATGGTGGCCACTCGTCCATTAGCGCGCCGGCGTGCACGTACTGCCCCTGCCAGGTCCATTTGTGATACCAGCCAGCCACCAAACACGTCGCCAAACCAGTTGGTATCGGCGGGCATAGCGACCGTTTGCAAACTCAGCTCGCCAGTTGGTTGCATTGAGGGTGCCGGAATCTCTACGGTTTCAATACTAGGGCGTAAAGTGCTCATAAATTTACCCATTCAAAATAAGACCCCAATTTTAGGCTAAGCGCGTCCATTATGCTAGGTGCTTCTTTTATTGACCTTATTGTCCTGGCGTTATCGTTCGTTGATTTACACCAGCGCATAAGGTCATTTATAATAGGTAGTGAACGCAGAAATTGATACCTTTCACATCATTAACAGGCAACAGTCAATGCTCGGATAAAATTTCATGATTAAACCCATATTAAATTAGTATGCTCACTGCATTTTTTGGCTGTTTCAGCGTATACTCGGCTTGTTTTCATTAGATTTTAAATGAAACATGTCTGTATGATTAGCCTCATGACACATCATAGGGAAATTTCGGGAGAGATGAGATGATAAAGTCTTCAGTTGTACTAAAGCAGCTTTTGCCTGCCATGCTGTTAACAGCATGGTTTATGCCCGCCTTTGCTGCCGATCCCATTTTGGGCGAATGGCGTAATATTGATGACCGTACCGGGTTTTCTAAAGGCATTATAAACATCGTTTTAGAAAAAGACGGTACATATTCGGGTACCATTACCCGCGTTATCCCACGGCCCAATTATAAACCCGTGATCTTATGTCAGCATTGCCCGGCACCGTATACCGGCAAAGTGATAGTGGGTTTAAAAGTATTAACCAACCTTAGAAATGACCCTAAACAACCAGGTCGCTATTATGGCGGCAGAATTTTAGATCCCCTAAATGGTAATCTGTACAGTGCCAAAGCACACATAAGCAGTGATAATCGTCGTCTTAACATGCGTGGTTTTGTCGGCGTTTCAGTCCTGGGTCGTACCCAAACCTGGATACGTGAAGATAGTTTTAAAGAGTCTATTAAAGATGCGCCTGAAACCGAAGTAACAAAAGATAAACATGAATGATGAAGATAGGCTAACTTGTTAAGATGCCGACTCCATGACCTCTTCGTCATCTGGTACAGAAACCAGGGCCTCGCACGCTTTTTTTAAACGCAATACTTTAATAAAGTATTGGGGATTTGGTGTACTGGCAAGTTTGCTTGTGTTGGCAATACTAACTTATATATTATCGCCGCGTGTAGCAGCCGACCACTTATTAAAGCGTTGGAGCCTGCCTAAATCAGGCTTAACGTTGGCAGAACAACTGGTACTACAACGATCGATTCACAAAATCGAAATGGCTCATGAACCACCTGCCTGGGAAGGGCCGGGACAAGTTTTTTTACAGCATATCTGGCCACAATTAGGCAAACTTGACCATCCTGAACAGTTAATTTTATTGCAAATAACCAGTGTACTCAATAATTTACCGAATTACCCCACGATGCGCCGCCAGTTGACCGCCGGCTATCGACAGTTTCCCAATGAATTTCAGGTTACGTTAGGGCCAACAGATAATCCTATTGAGCTTCATTTAAAGCGTCAACACTTTGCTTACTGGGAATTATCGTCATTATGTAGTGTTAAGCCACAGCCGGTTTTAACCTTAAATACTTGCCCGTCCGATAATCGATAAGCGCATAATTCACCACCCCATACACAGCCGCCATCGGTCGCACAGACTTCGGGGGTTAGTGGTTGCCCTTCAAGCGCCGCCCAATGCCCAAAATACATGCGTCGAGTACGTGGCTCAACAGTCGGCCATTCAAACCACGGCCTGAATCCGGCTGGCATAGGTTCATTTAGGCTGTCTTTAAAACTAAATTCTAGAACACCTTGCGCTGTACATAGCCGCATACGGGTAAAGTAGTTAATAATACATCGAACGCGCGCCGCGCCCCTTAAATCATGATGCCAAACGTTGGGCTCATTTCCATACAAAAACGGCAGAAACGCATCTAATCGTTCTAAAGATCCGGCTAACAGGTGATGCACTTCCTCAGCCAAACGCTCGGCTTCGGCTAAAGTCCAATTGGGCGGTATGCCCGCATGAGTTAATACACTTTGCGCATCGGGATAAAGCAGCAACGACTGTTTGCGCAACCAATTTAACAGCACATCGCAATCCGGTGCTGCAAAAATCGGCAAGGTCAAATCTTTTTTACGCGGTGTGCTTGCCCCACGCCAGACCGAAATCAGGGTTAAATCATGATTACCCAACACGGTAGCTGCCGCCCCAGCCTCACATAAGCGTTTAACTTCACGCAACGTCGCTAAAGAATTTTCACCCCGCGCGACTAAATCGCCTGCAAACCACAATTTGTCTTGTTGTTCGTCAAAATTTATGGCGTCTTTTAATGCCAACAATGCCTGATAAGAGCCCTGTAAATCACCCACCACATAAGCATGACGTGTTGGCATTGATACGGGTGCCATCATAGAAATTTGCTTGTCAGGTTCAACGAGAGTAGGATTATTTAAAGTCATTTTAGCTTTAGACTTAGGTTTATCTAGATGAATTTTACTTAGGTTATTTTTTGAATTTTTATGTTGAGGGGGCATAGTTGTCTATCCTAAAAAATATACTAAACATTGTTTAATTTGCGGTCACTTTACTGATGTGCTTATCGGTTAAATCAAACAATCACTTAACATGACAAACTGTTCAATCGTTAAATTTTCAGGCCGTGCCATCGGGTCAATGCCTAAAGCCGTAATTTTTTCCATATCAACCTGATTTTTAAGGCTATTTCTTAAGGTTTTACGGCGCTGGGTAAAGACGTGGCTAACAATGCGCGCAAAACGAGCCTGATCTTTAGCCTGCACCGGTTTTTGCCGATGCGGTACCAGTCGAAAAACGGCGCTGGTCACTTTAGGCGGCGGATTAAACGCACCGGGTGGCACTGCAAATAAAAACGTTGGTACACAATGATACTGCAACATGACCGATAAACGCCCATAGTCGGGGGTATTGGGCGCGGCGGTAATACGGTCAACGACTTCCTTTTGCAGCATAAAATGCATATCCTCAATTAAATCGCCAAACTGCAATAAATGAAACAACAACGGGGTCGAAATATTATAAGGCAAATTGCCCACAACCCGTAACGGGGTCGATTGTTGCTGTAGCGTTTTAAAATCAAACCGTAATGCATCACCTTGCACAATCGTTAAATGCCCGGTAAATCCGGTACGTGCCGGTAAGCGGTCAGCCAAGTCACGGTCAAGTTCCAGAACAGTCAGATGCTCGGTACGGCGTAACAAAGGCACCGTTAATGCCCCAAGACCCGGGCCGATTTCCACAATATGCTCACCCGTTTGTGGTGCCACAGCGTTTACAATTCGCTCAATAATCTGTTGGTCATGTAAAAAATTTTGCCCAAAACGTTTACGAACCTGATGACCGGCAGCCTTAGGGCTTAGCGGCTCAAAAGCAGACAAAGACATGGTTTAAATCCTAGACAACAAATTAAAATAAAGATTATTTTAGCCTACTTGGTCGCTCTATGCTGAATTAACTCAATAGCCAATTCAACAGCAACCCTTAAACTCTCTGCTGAAGCACGGCCTGTGCCTGCCAAATCTAAGGCGGTTCCGTGGTCAACCGAAGTGCGTATGAAAGGCAATCCTAAGGTAATATTAACGGCTTCACCAAACCCTTGCGCTTTCAACACAGGCAAGCCTTGGTCATGATACATGGCTAAAACCACATCAACCCCACGTAAATTATGCGGCGTAAACAGCGTATCGGCAGGTAATGCCTGCCCAATGTTTACCCCATTTGCGCGATATTTTGCCAAAACTGGATTAATAATCTCTATTTCTTCACGGCCCAGATGTCCACTTTCACCCGCATGAGGATTAATCCCACAAACACGAATCACAGGCTGTTCCATTTGAAATTTGTGTCTTAAATCATAGATTAGAATATCAATCACTTCATGCAACAGTTGGGCTGTAATGGCATCAGGTACCGCGCGCAATGGTAAATGGGTTGTTGCCAATGCGACCCGCAGTTGTCGGGTCGCCAGCATCATCACCACACGAGGAACGCCTGCACGCTCAGCAAAAAATTCGGTATGGCCGCTAAACGCAATACCGGCCTCATTGATAATCGATTTTTGCACGGGCGCCGTAATAATACCAGCCGCCCGCCCTTGTAAACATTCATCTGCTGCATAGGTTAATTGAGCCAACACATAATGTGCATTGTGAATATTTAATTGACCACAAACGACCCGGTTATTTAACGAGATTGAACGAATATAAAGCGTATTTTGAGGCACTGGTGTTGTTTGGCCGGTGTAATCAATCAGGATAATATTTAAATTAAGTTTCTGCATGCGCTCAAGCATCAATTGTTTATCAGCCAATATCACGATAACAGCATTAAACGTATTATTGGCTAACATTAACGTAATATCAGGGCCAATACCAGCCGGTTCACCGGTTGTTAAATATAAGGGCTGCATATGACCTTCTTAAACTTATATCAGAGAATAATAGTATGATTGAAACAAAAAAACGGCTCGTGATGAACCGTTTTATGTTGTAGTTGCCCAGGTTACTCGAGTTTAAACATTCATTGAATAATATTTAGAAATGGTAGCCTGCTTTAAAGCCCACTGCGAGCGCATGATTATCTTTAAAATCACCTTTGATATCACTCCCATTATAAACTTGAGTTTGCGCATTACGTAACCAGAGGTATTTTACGCCAAGCGATAAATCCAATACAGGAATCGGGTTGCATTTAAACCCGAGGCCTGCACTCCAGTAACCATCGGTTGGACCTAGAGTGGTTACTGGCGTACCAGCTCCACCATCCCA